>CAUHQV010000065.1 GCA_959608625.1 uncultured Flavobacteriales bacterium | reverse complement strand
AAATTCGATTCGACCGATCCCGAATTCCTGTTCAACGACGTAGATCACGTCAAAATACAAAACGGCCGCATATACCTGTTGTTCTGGCACCGGCACAACGACACGCGCCTGCTCGTATTCGACATGCAGGGCAAAGGGGTGATGGCGCTCGCCCGAACCGGACAGGGCCCGGAGGAATATTACCAGATATCGGATTTCGATGTAGATCAAAACGGGAATATCCATATCATCGACGGCAACAGGGACGAGCTGATCGTATACGGTCCCGAAGGCAACTTCATCGGCCGGCAAAAACTGCCTTACGAAGTGGACGATATCCGCTGCCTGCCTTCCGGGGATTATATTTTTGTGTTATGCAACTGGAATACTGGCCAATGCGCCGGGCGGAAAGTGATTTTGGCCGCACCGGATCTGTCCGTAAAAAAAGAGTATTTCCGGTACGGCGAAAACCTGGATTTCAACTTTATCCTCAGCAGCAACGTCTTTACCGGCACCACGGCGGGTTTCGCCGCTTTCAACGAAAGCCTAAATGACAACATATACATTTTCAACTCAGTGGGAGACCTTACGGACTCCCTGCGCATCGATTTCGCCGGCCGTACTATTCCGGAAGACGAAAAATCGGACGTGGAGAAAAACATCCTGCGCAACGAAACGTATACCTGCCTGTCCGGGCACAATACGCTAATAAACGGTTATGTGGTCGGAAATATGTATTCGGGGCGCGCATTTTCCTACCTGATAGACCCTGAAAATAGCACTATCTATTCGGATTTCGGGAAAAAACGCGCCGACGCGTTTTCACTCATCATCGGGGCGACAAGCGACGGGCGCATCATCAGCTACCTCCGCCCGGAAATGTTCGGTCAGGACAAGCCGACTCATATCCCGGAGGATGTAGTTGAATACGTGGAAAATGACAATTTTGCCCTGTGCATCACAAAACTGCGGCCGCCGAAAATTTAATCGGCGCCATGTTATAGGAACGTTTATTCGTTGTCTTATAAAAAACAAAGGACAATATTGTCAAAACACAAAAAATAATGTTAAATAGTTGGTGTTAAGCCCCGGCTATACCTGTTTTATTTACTTTTACCGGCAACAACTCTAAAAATACTACAAAATATTATGAGACCGCTCCCTCTCTTATTGGGCCTTACCGTACTTTTTGTTTCCTGTGGGGAAGGCGAAGACAAAAAAGAAGATAACGTATCGCAAGTGCTGAAGGCTGAAGAACCTTTCGTCGACGTGATGGTATTGCGCAAAGGCGATTTCGCCCGGGAACTGATCAGCAACGGCAACGTCGAAGCCGCCCACAAAGCCGACCTGCGCTTCTCGTCCGCCGAAGAGATCACCGCTATCTATGTTTCCAACGGAGACCTGGTAAAAAAAGGACAGAAGATCGCCCAGATAGATACCTATAAACTCAAAGCGGATCTGCTGGCCAAAAAATCCTCGCTGGACAAAGCCTTGCTCGACCTGCAGGACGAAATGATAGGCCGCGGTTACAACATAAAAGATACGGCTTCCATCCCGGAAAAAGAAATGGAACTCCTGCGCACCAAAAGCGGGTATAATACGGCGGAAAGCAGCTATCAATTGGCCCTCCACGCCTACAACAACGCGACCCTTTATGCCCCTTTCGACGGCGTGGCGGCCAACCTGTTCTCCAAAGTACACAACATCCCTTCGACTTCGGAGCCCTTCTGTACCGTTGTAGGCAGCGGAAACCTGACAGTCAATTTTTCCGTACTGGAAAACGAGCTTTCGCTGGTCAAGAAAGGCCGCGAAGTGACCGTCGCTCCTTTCGCTTCGCTGGATAAAACGTTTAAAGGGCGCATCACTGAAATAAACCCCATCGTGGACAAGACGGGGCTGGTAAAAGTTTCCGCCACCATTTCCGGCGGACAGGATGTCCTGTACGACGGGATGAATGTACGGGTCTCGGTGAGCGATCCTATCCACGACAAGTTGGTCGTACCAAAAGCTTCGATGGTACTGCGTTCCGGCGGACGGAGCGTCATATTCACCTATAAGAACGGGCGTTCTTTCTGGAACTATATCGATGCCGGGGAGGAGAACAGCCGGGACATGATCGTCAACAGCGGGCTGAATGAAGGAGATACGGTGATCGTAAGCGGCAGTATGAACCTGGCCCACGACGTAGCCGTAAAGATCGATAAGATCATCGAATAACTCCGGATAAGAGCCATATCGGCTCTCCCGTCTCTTTCTCCATCCTTCAAACCCTTTGAAAAGTGATTAGATTCCTAATACACAAACCCATAGCAGTGATGATGACGTTCCTGGCCGCCATCATCCTGGGCGTAATCACCTACTTTACCCTGCCCATATCGCTGCTGCCGGACATCTCCATTCCCGAGATAACCGTCCAGTTATCCGCCCCCAATTCTTCCGCGCGCCAGCTCGAGAATACGGTCGTGCGCCCCATGCGCCAGCAACTTTTGCAGGTAGCCCACCTGAGCAATATCGAAAGCCGTACCCGCGACGGGCAATCCATTATCCGGATGCGCTTCTCTTACGGCACGGATACCGATTACACGTTCATAGAGGTCAACGAAAAGATCGATGCGGCCATGAACAATTTTCCCAAGGACATGGAACGTCCCCGGGTCATAAAAGCATCGGCCACCGACCTTCCGGTATTCAACCTCAACCTCACCCTTAAAAACGAGCGTCCTTTCGAAGAGACGGACAACGATAAGTTCCTCGAACTTTCCGATTTCGCTTCGTCCGTGATCAAGCGGCGCCTCGAACAGCTCCCCGAAGTAGCTATGGTGGATGTAACGGGTATCGAATCCCGGCAACTCTCCATCATCCCGAACGAAGCCAAACTGACCGCCGCCGGCATTACCCTGGACGAATTGGAACAAGTCCTGGAGAACAACAACGTCGACCCCCGTAGCATGACCATT
>CAUHQV010000064.1 GCA_959608625.1 uncultured Flavobacteriales bacterium | reverse complement strand
ACCCCGGGCGGGGTATACGGAAATATCCGGATCGAAAGAGGTATAATAGTCCACATTGAGGGCTCGCAGGCCGGAAAAAACGGACAGCACCACGAACATGGCGAAAACCGACACCGCCACCCCGAAAGCCGCCACGACGGTAATGATACCGACGGCGGATGCTTTCTTCCGGCTGCGAAAATACCTGCGGGCTACGAACGAGGTAAATGACATCTTGGAAGACCCTTAAGACTTATTTCGTAATGGGATTTTCCCCCTCGCCGCGCAGTTCGCGGTTTATCGTCTCGATATAGTCCAGAGAATCGTCGTCGAAGAATTCGAGTTCGGGTATCTTGCGCACCTGGTGGCGTATCTTGTTGCCCAGTTCGCCCCGGAACTGCGGGGTGAGTTCCCGCAATTGGGAGAGCAGCTCTTTCTTATCGTTTACCGGGAACATGCTTACCCGTATCCGGGCCAGCGAAAGATCCGGAGTGACGCTTACCCGTGTCACGCTCAGCAGGATGCCGGGCTTATTTTCCTTGGCCCACTTGCGGAGTATCTCGGACATATCTTCCGTAATGAGGCTCTCTATTTTTTTCAATCGTACGCTATCCATAATTCTGCGGTATTAAATCCGATAACAGTAAAAATATCTACTGCCACGCAAATAAATCATAACTTTGCCAAATATAAAGCAAAGATACCGAATATTAAATTACACCGTCCTGCAATGGATATAAAAAACTCTCAGGCCGCCGTCGACCGCTGGATAAAAGAACACGGCGTGCGGTATTTCGACCCCCTGACCAACATGGCCCTGCTCACCGAAGAAGTGGGCGAAGTGGCCCGCATCATCGCCCGGCGTTACGGGGAACAGAGCGAGAAAGAATCGGATAAAACCAAAGACCTGGGCGAAGAACTCGCCGACGTGGTCTTCGTGGCCCTTTGTCTGGCCAACCAGACCGGAATAGACCTTCAGGAAGCCTTCGACCGCAAAATGGATCTGAAGGCACGCCGCGACCACGACCGCCATCACCACAACCCCAAACTCCAGGAGTGACCACTGCCAACCCCCTATGATAGATCGCGGTGCGATAGACGACCTCGAACTGGAAAAGGTCAAACAAGCCGTAGCCCAGCGTTGCCGGACCTCGAAAGGCCGTGCGCTGGCGCTGCGCATTACCCCTTATAACCATTACGGCGCCCTGCAAAGGGAACTGTCCCAGACGGACGAATACCTCGGGGCCCTTAAAGGCGGCGGCGGATTTCCCGATCTGGAATTCGAAGAGGCCGATGCCGATATCAAACTCCTTTCGCTGGAGAATTCCGTCCTGTCGGAAATAGCCCTGCTGCGCCTGGCCGACATTTCGGGAAAAGTGAACGCCCTTATCGACTATCTGGACCAATACGGGGAATACTTTCCGGCTATCCGCCAAAAACTGCGTTACGTATACCGTACGGACGGGGTTGTCACACCGATAACGCGAAGCATCGATCCGGACGGCGCCGTCCGGGACGACGCTTCGCCCGCACTGGCGGAGATTCGCAAAAAAATGAACATCATCCGGGGTTCCATCGATAAATATTTCAACCTGGAAATGGCCCGCTGCCGGGCCGAAGGTTTGTTGGACGATATCGGGGAATCAGTGGTCGACCATCGCCGGGTACTGGCCGTATCGGCCGCCGCGCGGCGCAAAGTCCGGGGACAAGCCTTGGGCACGTCCCGTACCGGAAGTATCGTATTCATCGAACCCGAAGGCACCGCCCGCTTATCCCGGGAAATGGCCGAAGCCCAGGAAGAGGAAAAAGAAGAGGTGATGCGCATCCTGCGCGTCCTTACCGACGAGATACGCCCCTACGGCGAACTGCTGGTCGCCAGCCATAAACTGCTCACTGAGATGGATCTGTTGCAAGCCAAAGCGCATTACGCACACGAACTGGACGCCTGTTTGCCAACCATCAACAAATCCTTTGACATAAACCTGCGCGAGGCATACCACCCCATCCTGCTGCTCCAGAACAAGGAACAGGGACATCCTACTTTCCCGCAGGATATTACGTTCAGCCCTGAGCAGCGCATCATCGCCATATCGGGCCCGAACGCCGGGGGAAAGAGCATCACGCTCAAGACCATCGGCTTGGTTCAGCTGATGCTGCAATGCGGTCTGCTGGTACCCGTACACCCTTCCAGCACTACCAGCCTGTTCGAAAACATCATCACGGACATCGGGGACAACCAGTCGATCGAGAACCACCTGTCCACCTACTCGTATCGCCTGAAAAAAATGGCGGAATTCCTCCGGATGTGCAACGACCGGACACTTTTTTTGATAGACGAGTTCGGCACCGGCTCCGATCCGGATCTGGGCGGCGCGTTGGCGGCGGTGTTTCTGGAAGAATTCTACAACCGGGGGGCGTACGGAGTGCTGACTACCCACTATACCAACATCAAGTTGATGGTGGAAGACCTTCCGGAAGCAGTGAACGCTTCGATGCTGTTCGACGAAAAGACCCTTCGGCCGCTCTACAGACTATTTATCGGGCAGGCCGGCAGTTCATTTACCTTTGAAGTAGCCCTGATGAACGGCATTCCCCGCGAGCTGATAAAGCACGCAAAAGCCCGGGTGGAGCACGACAAAATCGTATTGGATCGCACGATCGCCTCGCTGCAAAAAGAGAAGTCGAATATCTTGGAAGAAAGCCGGAACCTCACTTCGGCCCGGAAAAAAGCGGACGCCACTTCCGAAGTCCTCGAAAAGACCAACGAAAAAGTGCAGGCCAAGCTCCAGGCCTACCAGGAGCTCTACGACCACAACGCCAAACGCGTCCAACTGGGTAAAAAGATCGAATCCCTCACGGATGCTTACTTTTTCAAAAAGCAGACCAAAAAAGCCGTCCTGGCAGAACTGACCAAGATGATCGAAATGGAGGCCGCCCGCCGAACAGAAAAAGCCCGGGAGCTGGCACAGGAGCAGGAGAAAAAAACGGCCAAAACCCAGAAAATCGTCCAAAGCGCAACTGAAGACCGGGATGCTGCCGAAGAAAAAGCCCGGCGCAAAGAACAGGCCGCACAGAAAAAAGCGCTGGCTGCCCAGCAGAAAAAAGAAGCGGAGCGCCTGGCCCGTACGGAAGCCGAGATAGAAAAAGACATAGAGCCCCTCCGCCAGCAAAAAGCCGAAGAGCTGGCCGCTGTGCGGGAAGAACAGCAAAAGCCCAAACTGAACCTGCCCATTGCCGCCGGAGACCGTGTACGGCTGGAAGGCGGATATTCGGTAGGCACGATAGATCGCATCGAAAAAGACACAGCTTATATCGATTACGGATGGTTTATCACCAAAGCCCCGGTAAACCAACTGGAATTGGTGGAGAAGAAAAAAGCGAAATGACGTTTATTTCCGGCCTGCGGCCGGAGCGCGGCCGGAGCCGCGCCCGCTTGGGGGTATTTTAGATACCCCTGCTTCGTGGCAATTCCCGTATACCAATCACAATATCTCTTTATACACATGACAATACGGCATTTGCCCGTTCTTGTCGTAATAATGGCGATGGTGCTCCTCCTTTTCAGGATAGAATATATCGAGCGGTAAAACTTCCGTCACCGGATTTAGCCCTTTTTCCCGCAATTTTTCCAAAGCCCCCTCAGCCAGCTCTCTCTGCCGCTGCGACGTGTAGAATATCGCCGAGCGGTACTGCGGCCCAATGTCCGGCCCCTGTCCGTCAGCCTGCTGCGGATCGAAGGTATTGAAGTAAACCCGGAGAATTTCGCGGTAAGACACTTTTCCCGGATCGA
>CAUHQV010000063.1 GCA_959608625.1 uncultured Flavobacteriales bacterium | reverse complement strand
ACCGGGTGATCCCGGCGGGACGGGAGAGAATACTTGGTAGTGAAAAACCGACGATAAAACATTTGAAACATGACATATAAAAACACCCGCACCCTCCTCACCGGCATTTTCGCCACCGTAACTGCCGCGGCATTCGCCTGCACCAACCTGTTGGTGACCAAAGGCGCCTCGACCGACGGCAGCACGATGCTTACCTACTCGGCCGATTCATACCAAATGTACGGCGAACTGTACCACTATCCAGCGGCAAAATATCCGAAAGGGGCTATGCTGGACGTGTACGAATGGGATATGCCCGGGCATCTGCTGGGCCGCATTCCTCAGGTACGACAGACCTACAACGTGATTGGAAACATGAACGAGAAACAAGTCGTCATCACCGAGACCACTTTCGGCGGCCGCCCCGAACTGTGCAAACCCAACGGGATCATCGATTACGGAAGCCTCATATACATCACCCTGCAACGTGCAGCCTCCGCCCGGCAAGCCATTGAAATAATGACCTCGCTGGTGGCCGAATACGGTTATTACTCCGAGGGGGAATCGTTTTCCATCGCCGATAAGGACGAGGTGTGGATCATGGAACTCATCGGCAAAGGTGAAAAAGAAAAAGGCGCCGTATGGGTAGCCCGTCGCGTGCCGGACGGATATATCTGCGCTCACGCCAACCAGGCCCGCATCACCACTTTTCCCCTGGACGATCCCGAAAACTGCCTGTACAGCCCGGACGTCATCTCCTTCGCCCGCCAGATGGGTTATTTTTCCGGAAAAGACGCCGATTTTGATTTTTCAGCCGCCTATTGCCCTCTGGATTTCAGCCAAATCCGTTTCTGCGAAGCCCGTGTATGGAGCATCTTTAGGAGAGCCAATGCCGCCATGGGGCCCGAATATGAAAAATACGCATTGGGCGATGCTTCGGCACCCCGCATGCCCCTTTGGATCAAAGCGGACAAAAAACTTTCCGTCCGCGATGCAATGGAACTCATGCGCGACCATTACGAGGATACCCCGATGGATATCCGCGGCACCATCATGTCCGGCCCTTACGATTCCCCGTACGGTGTGCGTCCGCTGGAATGGGAATCGGACAGTGTAAAATATTTCTGCGAACGTCCGGTATCTACCCCCCAGACCGCTTTTTCGTTGGTATCGCAATCCCGCGGATGGCTGCCCGACGAAATCGGTGGTATCCTTTGGTTCGGGATAGACGATACCTACTTTACCTGTTATGTGCCGGTTTACGCCTCCTCTACCCGCGTAGCGGAATGCTTTGCCGTAGGCAACGGGGATTTCAACACTTATTCGCCCACGTCCGCCTTCTGGATATTCAACCGCCTCTCGCAGCAAGCCTACGCCCGGTATTCGTATTATGCGCCCGAAATACGCAAACGGCAGGCTATCATCGAAGATAAATATGTGCAGGACGTCAAGAAAACAGACGAAAAAGCCCTCGCCTTGTACAAATCTTTCCCGAAAAAAACGGTGGAATACCTGACCGGTTTTTCAGTAGAGACCTCCGAAAAGACAGTCGCCATCTGGAGGGATCTCGAAGCTTTCCTGCTGGTGAAATACTTCGACGGGGTCGTACACCCCGAAAAGGACGGCAAATTCATTCGTTCCCAATACGGCGGCCCCGGCCCGGTCGAAACCCCGGGATGGAGTAAACAATGGAAAGAAAAGATCGTAAAGGAAAACCCGGAGCGGTTTAAGAGCCCTGCCGGAAAGTAATTCCCGAAATCCCAGCGGATGCATTAATCCTTTTTCCTAACTTTCCGTCTTGGAAAAACACATTCATACTAAAGATCAATACCGCATGAAAAAAATTATCTTCGCAGTCCTGCTGCTTGCTTTTCCTTTAGTGGCCGGCGCCCAAAACCGGGTCGAGGTCAGCTACGAATCGCCGGATTCTATCCCGGCTGTTTCCCAGGATCTGATGAACTTCCTGGATATAACCTACATGAAAGTGACCGTACACGGGGACATCAAGGGCAAAAAGTGGATACTCTGGTCCAACGATGCCAACGACGGGGAAGTCACTCCGAAACCGGTATTTCCCTATACGTTCGAATTTGCGGACACGACTGCCACTTTTACCTTTATCGCCCAAAAAGTAGGGGAAGACAGCGTAAAAATAAGTTGTATCACCCCCCGTTACAGCGGAAAAAAGAACTATGCGATTGCATCCGGAAAAGGCATCCCTTATGGTATTCCCTATATCCTGATGGAAACTCTTTCCGAAAAACCCTATACCAATACGGATGAAATAAATCTGGCTGCCTACGCCAGCGGTGTCCAAAAAGATGAAAAATCGGGCAGTTACAGTTTCTGCGACCTCCGGTATGCCAAAACAGATCCCAAAGAGTGGCAGGAAAAACACCAGGTGCCGCGCTTTGTCTATTTCTCGCTTCGGATGGAATGATTTACACCCTTTGAATGAAATACAAATACCTCCTTTTCGACCTCGACGGCACTCTCACCGACCCGGCCGAAGGCATTACCCGCGCGGTGAGTCACGCCCTGTCCCATTTCGGCATCCAAGTAGAAGACCGTACCACGCTGTACCCCTTCATCGGGCCGCCCCTGAAAGATTCTTTCCGGGATTTTTACGGATTCTCTGATGCTCAAATCCCGATAGCCGAGGATAAATACCGGGAATATTTTGCGGAAAAGGGGATTTTTGAAAATAAAATTTATCCCGGGATAAAAGAGTTGCTAGCCGGCTTGAAAGAAAGCGGAGCCCGGATACTACTCGCCACATCGAAACCGGACGTATTCGCCGAAAGAATCCTGGAGCATTTCCACATCCGGGAATTCTTCGATTTCGTCGGAGGAGCTACCATGGATGGGAGCCGTTCCGCTAAAAAGGACGTTGTGCGGTATACCCTCTCTTCGGGCCGGATAAAGAATCCGGCCGAAGCGATCATGATAGGCGACCGGCGGCACGATATCGAAGGGGCCCGGGCAAACGGGTTGGATTCGATCGGTGTTTTATGGGGATACGGGGATGAAGAAGAATTCCGAAAAGCCGGAGCGACTTATACCGTACAAAATATAGAAGGATTATCTTCGCTGCTATCCGGAAATTGATATTGTATCCTACAAAAAAGCGGCCCTAATAGGGCCGCTTTTTTATTTTGCGGAGTCTCACATTCCTTTCTTGATACCCGCTTTGATCAGCAAAATATTGACCGGGTAGGCACAGATAAAACCGCAGAGCATTGCCATCTGCATCATGAACCAGAAAGACCAGGATAGTTTAGGCAGCGGCGAGCCCTGGAAAAACCCGAATATCGCGATCGCCATCCAACCGTACATCCCCACCTGCCAGGCAGTCAGCGAAAGAACATCCGCTTTGAAAGCCTTGCTTATGGCCGTTCCGAACGGGATTTTTTCCATAGCCCGTATAGCCGCGAACTGGAAAAAGACCCCTATCGCCAAGGCCAGGATATAATCGAACACCCAGCCGCCTATTAAGGCACTCCCGGCTATCACTACAGGGACGAATAACATGAATGTTTCGCCGATAATATCGGCCAATGTACAACCTGCCCCGCAATGCAAGGTTGAAAGGGTTACGGATTGCCACTTCGGCCGGACAGGCTCCATGTCCATTTTCATACCTTTCATGCCCTCCATTTTTTTCATAGAGACATGTTTCATGTCCATATGCTCCATAGAAATATTTGTCCCGTCCATTTTCATACCGGACATAGTATCCCCTGGCATTTTTCCCGCGCGGCCGAACCTAAAATAAGCCCACAGCCCCAACACACTCGCCCATAGCCCGGTGAGTATCCATACGCTGTTCATTATTTTCATCGGTTGTTTCCGGCGAGTCAGATCGCATGCAATGATTATTGCAGATATAAATCCTGCTATGACAAAAATCGCAGCTATTGTATTAAAAATATTCATTGTGTAAAAAGGTTTAGGTTACTTTAAAGATACGAATTATGGCAGAATGATCCTCCTTTTCGGCTAAAAACTTTTAAATCTACTTTTGAATATAGGAAAGTCCCCCTAGCGCAAAAAATGAAAAAGAGGATTTCACGCTAAAAGGTCGCTTTCAAGCCATAGATAAAAACGCGAAAACCACTTTAATTCGACGCCCACCTTCGTTTCCACAACAGCCCCATTATTTTCAGGCGTCT
>CAUHQV010000062.1 GCA_959608625.1 uncultured Flavobacteriales bacterium | reverse complement strand
AAAACGGGGCTCGAACCCGCGACCCCGACCTTGGGAAGGTCGTGCTCTACCAACTGAGCTATTTCCGCAATCTGACTTTTTCCCGTACCGTGTACAGGATTGCAAATATAAAAAGCCAAAAGTTTACAACCAAAATTTTTCAGGGATATTCCCTCATCAATTTTCTGCGAATCAGAGTGCCAGAGGTCAGATGAGCAGCTCGAAAAGCGTCAGATTGTCATTGATATACTGATACTTGATCCCCTGCTGCCGCATACGTTCCACCAATGACTGGTAGTCTTCTTTTTTCTGCAGCTCGATACCGATCATTGCAGGGCCTTTTTCGCGGGCCGTTTTTTTCTTGTACTCGAAGAAGGTGATATCGTCCGTAGGGCCCAGCACATCGCTTACAAAACTCTTCAACGCGCCGCTCCGCTGGGGGAAACGAACGATGAAATAATGTTTCAGCCCTTCGTACAACAGCGAACGTTCCTTGATCTCCTCCATCCGGGTGATATCGTTGTTACTGCCGCTGACAATGCACACTACATTCTTGCCCTTTATCTCGTCCTTGTAAAAATCGAGCGCACTGATGCTCAGCGCACCGGCCGGTTCGACCACGATAGCGTCCGAATTGTAGAGCTTGAGGATCGTGGTGCATACCTTGCCTTCAGGCACGGCAATGATGTCGTCGCATACCCGCTTGCAGAGGGAAAACGTGAGTTCGCCCACAGTTTGTACCGCCGCACCGTCCACGAATTTATCGACCTCATCCAGGGTAACCACTTTGCCACAGGCCAGCGAAGCTTTCATGCTCGCCGCACCGGCCGGTTCCACCCCGATGATCTTGGTCGAAGGGCTCATCTGGCGCAAAACGCTTCCCACCCCGGAAATAAGGCCTCCGCCGCCCAGCGGCACGAATACGTAATCTACCGGTTCTTTTACTTCCTGGATGATTTCCAGCCCGACCGTTCCCTGGCCTTCGACGATCTTGGGGTCGTCGAACGGCGGAATGAACACCATCCCGTCCTTTTCGCACTGTTCGATCGCTGCTTTATTGGCCGCATCGAACGTATCGCCCGTAAGCACTACTTCCACGAAATCGCCCCCGAACATCTTTACCTGGCTTATCTTTTGTTTGGGCGTAGTGACCGGCATAAAAATCCGCCCCTTGATACCTAGCTTGCTGCATGAATAGGCGACCCCCTGCGCATGGTTGCCTGCGCTGGCGCAAACCACGCCGCGGGCAGCTTCCTCTTTAGAAAGAGATTTTATCTTATTGTACGCCCCCCGTATCTTGTACGAGCGGACCATTTGCAGGTCTTCGCGTTTGAGCATCACATGGGCGCCGTACTGCTGCGACAGATTCCTGTTCTTTTGCAACGGGGTAGGCCCTAATATTTCGGAAAGGGTCTGTTCGGCCTTCATCACATCGGAAAGGGCCGGGAAATAATTTTCGTAATCCATGATTCCTGAATCTTTACTTACCACATTCATTTGATCAGTCCCGCGATGTAATCGCCCACCGCCTGCGTGCCGGACGGCTTCACGCCCGTCTCGGCTATATCTTCGGTCACGATTCCATCGGCGATCGAACGGGCTACGGCCGCACGAATGGCCGCACCTTCCTCGGGGAGGGAAAAAGCGTATTCGAACATCATAGCCGCCGAAAGGATAGTCGCTACCGGATTGGCGATGTCCTTCCCGGCCGCCTGCGGGTACGAACCGTGTATCGGCTCGAAAAGCGAAGTATGTACTCCCACGGACGCCGAAGGCAGAAGCCCCAGCGAACCGGTGATCACGCTCGCCTCGTCGGTGAGGATGTCACCGAACATATTCTCGGTCACGATCACATCGAAATAGGCCGGCTGTTGGATGATCTTCATCGCCGCATTGTCGACAAACATATATTCCACCTCGACCTGAGGATATTCGGATGCTATTTCCTGCACCGTCTGGCGCCACAGGCGCGAAGTAGCCAGTACGTTGGCTTTGTCCACCACAGTCAGTTTTTTGCGGCGTCCCATGGCGTAATCGAACGCCAGGCGGCAGATACGCTCTATTTCTTCCCGGGAATAGACGCAGGTATCGTAAGCCGTCTTTCCATCCTCGGAACGCCCTTGCGGACGGCCGAAATACATCCCGCCGGTGAGTTCGCGCAGGAATACGAAATCCGCCCCTTCGACTATCTCCTTGCGGAGCGGAGAACGGTAGAGCAGCGACGAGAACGGGGATACCGGACGAATATTGGCATACAGACCCAGCGCTTTGCGCATAGCCAGAAGTCCTTGCTCGGGCCGCACTTTGGCCGAAGGATCGTTGTCGAACCTCGGGTCGCCTATGGCTCCGAACAGCACGGCATCGGAATCCATACACACTTTATGCGTCTGCTCAGGATACGGATTGCCGTATTTATCGATCGCGGCAGCCCCTACTTCCGCATAGGTATATTTTACTTTATGCCCGAACTTGTGGCATACGGCGTCCACCGCTTTTACGGCTTGGGCCGTGATCTCCGGGCCTATCCCGTCCCCGGGAAGTATTCCTATTTTAAATTCCATCGTCCGTCGGTTTTTATTTCGTTCTTTTCTTTTCAAAATCCTCCACCTTATCGCGCATACTGATCAGGTAGTCCACGTCGTCGTATCCGTTTACCAGGCATTCTTTCTTGTATGGCGTGATCTCGAAACGCTCGCTCCCCACGCCCGGTACGGTAACGGTCTGCGCCGGAAGATCGATAGTCATTTCCACAGAAGGATCGGCCTCGAGCGCCCGGAAGATGCCTGCCAGCAGTTCGGGAGATACCTGTACCGGCAAAAGGCCGTTGTTCAGCGCATTCCCGCGGAAAATATCCGCGAAAAAGCTCGACACCACCGCCCGGAAACCACCGCCTGAAATAGCCCAGGCCGCATGCTCGCGGCTGGAACCGCAACCGAAGTTCTTTCCGGCTACCAATATCTTTCCTTTGTATTTGCCCTGATTGAGTACGAAATCCGCTTTCGGCGCGCCGTCCTGGCCGTAACGCCAGTCCCGGAACAGGTTTTCCCCGAAGCCTTCCCGGGAGGTCGCCTTCAGGAAACGCGCGGGAATGATCTGGTCCGTATCGATATTCTCGATGTTCACGGGCACTGCCGTGGAAGTAAGTATGGTAAATTTTTCTATCATGATCGTTCTTTCCTTAGTTCGTCGGCATAATCTTTATCGGCGGGGATCGGTCACTACTCCCGTCACGGCGGCGGCGGCGGCCACCAGCGGACCAGCCAGAAGCGTCCGCGCTCCAGGGCCCTGCCGTCCTTCGAAATTGCGGTTCGAGGTGGATACGCAGTACTTTCCGGCGGGGACTTTGTCGTCGTTCATCGCCAGGCAGGCCGAGCAGCCGGGTTGGCGAAGGGCAAATCCGGCGGTTTCCAGCACATCTTTTATCCCCTCTTCGATGGCCATTCGTTCGACTTCCTTGCTTCCGGGAACGATCCAGGCCGTTACCTCCGGCGCTTTCTTTTTTCCTTTCACATAGGCTGCAAAAGCCCGCAGGTCTTCGATCCGGCCGTTGGTACAACTGCCCACGAACACATAATCCACTTTTTTTCCGATCATCGGTTCCCCTTCCCGGAATCCCATATAATCCAGCGCCTTTTGAAAAGAAACGCGGGATTTCTCGTCCGACTGCCCGGCCGAAGGGATGCGGCCGGTTATTTCTATGCCCATACCGGGGTTAGTCCCGTAGGTGATCATCGGGGCAATATCGGCTGCATCGAACGAAACTTCCGTATCGAACGCGGCGCCCGGTTCGCTGCGGAGCGTTTTCCAATATTCCACCGCTTGGCCCCACTCTTGTCCTTTCGGGGCGAATTCCCGGCCTTTCAGGTATTCGAAAGTCACCTCATCCGGAGCTATCATTCCTCCGCGGGCACCCATCTCGATACTCATATTGCAGACCGTCATGCGCCCTTCCATCGAAAGGCTGCGGATCGCGCTCCCGGCGAACTCGATGAAATGGCCCGTACCGCCTCCTGTTCCCATTTTGGAAATGATATAAAGGATAATGTCTTTCGCTCCCACGCCTTGGCCGAGTTTTCCTTCGACGTTGATGCGCATCGTTTTAGGCTTCGCCTGAAGGACGCACTGGGAGGCCAGTACCATTTCCACTTCGCTGGTACCTATTCCGAAAGCGACGCAGCCCAACGCCCCATGGGTGGAAGTATGGCTGTCTCCGCATACAATGGTCATGCCTGGCTGGGTAAGCCCGGTCTGCGGGCCGACGACGTGGATAATCCCATTACGGGGAGTTCCCACCCCGAAAAGTTCGATACCGCTTTGCTGACAGTTCTCCACCAGGGTCTCGACCTGCACACGGGACTGGGGGTCGCGCGGGGGGAGTTCCTGATGTTCGGTCGGGATATTATGGTCGGGACTGGCGGTGACCTGGGCAGGGCGGAAAACCTTCGTCCCCCGGCGGCGAAGCCCCTCGAAAGCCTGGGGACTGGTCACCTCGTGGATATACTGCCGGTCTATGTACAACATATCGGAACCGCCTTCCACTTTTCCCACTACATGGGCGTCCCATATTTTGTCGAATAATGTGTTCATTTGTTTTTGTTTTCTATCGTATCTTTTTCTTCCGGTTAAACTCTCGGTTATTTCCTTTATCCTTTTTACGTACTTTTCTTTTGTCACCAACACAAAAG
>CAUHQV010000061.1 GCA_959608625.1 uncultured Flavobacteriales bacterium | reverse complement strand
CGTTTGCAGAGAAAGTAGAACTTTTACTTTGCTTTCTCGGCTTCTTTTTTAGCGGCTTCGGCCATATCCTTGAAATAGTTGTCGAAGAACACCAGTTGGAATTTCACGGAATTGGTCCAGTAGGGCCAGCTATGATTGCCCGGCCGGGAGACGAAATCATGTTCGATCCGGCGGTATTCCATCAGTTCGTGCAAGCGTTTGTTCACCGGGTAGAAGAAATCGTCCGTCCCGCAGTCGAACATGATGCGGATACTCGTGGGTTTGAGGCGGTACAACTGATTCATGATGCTGTGTTCGGCCCAGCGGTCGGGATATTCGGCCTGGGAGCCAAGTTTTTGCTCCATATACCAGCTCGAAGGGAATGACTGGATATCTACCCCGCCGCTCATCGACGCGCAGGCTCCGTACAGATCCAGATGGCGGAACGCCAAAAAGAACGCCCCCTGCCCGCCCATGGAAAGACCGGATATGCCGCGCCCCTCGCGCGAAGCGATGGTGCGGTAATTCTTGTCGATGTAGGGAAGCAGTTCCTTGGTCATATACGTTTCATAGCGGCTGGTGGAATCCACCGGAGAATCCCAGTACCAGCTATGCGTATTGCCGTCCGGGCATACGATGATCATATTGTAGCGCGAAGCCAGTTCGGGCAAAAAAGGCGCTTTTTTGATCCAGTTTGAAAAATCCCCGCCGGCCCCGTGCAGCAGATACAGCACCGGGAAACGTCCGCTTTTATCGGTCTTGTACGATGCCGGGGTGATGACCACGTTCTTGATGTTTTTTTTCATCGATGCGCTCCATACGGCGACCGTATCGACGCTTTGTGCCCAGGCCCCGCCGCAGATCACCACGGCCAGCGCTACCAGGGCAAGTTTCAAATGTTTCATTTTTTCGATAGTTTTATAAAGATAGATACCTGTTGTGCAATGTCGGTTGCTGTGGACAAAAGTAGAAAATAAAAGTGCGGGATTCAAAAAATCCCGCACTTTTTACCGATAGCCCGGCAGTTCTTTTACGCCATCTGTAGGCTTATTCCCCCAGAGAAAGGTCTTTTTCCAGCGAGATCACTTCCGTACCGGCTGCATCGTACAGGGCCAGCTTTTCGCCGGTGATCTTGAAAGACTTCACTTCGCCCAGAGCCTTGAGCACCGCGCTTTCCGTCTCCATGTTGGGGCACGCCATCAGGGTCGAAATCATTTGGCCGAACGTCAGTTCACCCGGTTTGTTGATATCAGCCTCGAGGGAGCCACCTATCGAATTGCAACCCGGATTGCCGTAAATGCGTTTTTCCGCGATGTTAAAGCCCAGGTAAGCGGGGCGTTCCGTTTGGGGAACCTCAGTCCCGTTCACGGTTTTGATGACCCATGTCCCGTCCAGGGCATCCACATCGGTCACAACATCTTCTTCGGCTTTCTTCTCGATCACGAGGACTTTCTTGCCTCCCTGATCGCACAGAGCTATTTTGCAGGGCGCTTCGGGGTCTTTCGGGCAGGCGACTGATTCATACGATTTCACCTGGGAAAGGGCCTCCAGAATGCTCTGTTCGGTCGTCATATCGGGGCACGCCATCCGGGTACCGGCGATAGGGCCGAAAGAAAGTTTTCCGGGGTTCAGTGTATCCGCCTCGAACGTACCCATCATCCGGTTGCATCCGCTGTTGCCGAAAATACGCTTCTGCGCAAAGTCGAACCCGATGAACGGGGCGGGCATCTCGCCCTTTTCGATGGCTTTACCGTTCACTTCCACGATGTTCCACTGTCCGTCGAGTTCGGCAGGGCTCATCGCTTTTTTCGTAGTGCCGCACGAGAATACAAACAGTCCCATGCAGACGATCCCTAAGGATAAAAATGCTTTTTTCATGACTCTACTTTATTTGGTTCTTAAGTTCCGGTTGTTTTGATTAATGCAAAATTAAGGATAATAAAACTTAAAAAATTAAAATAACCTGTTAAAAATCAGGTATTTTATTGAAAACCGATAATAATCCAGCTATCCCCGCCTTTTGGGCGGGCGGGAATGGAATTAAAGCCCTTATCCTATTTCCCGGGGCCCCGCGCCCACCCGGTCGTTTATAAAACTGCCGCCGCTCAAAGGAGAAAGCTCTTCGGCAATGAATCGGCGGACGGTATTTTCCGCCTCTGCAGGATATAGAAGGTGAACGTTGGCCCCGGCATCGAGGGTAAAATAAAGCGGTTGGCCCGTTTCCCGGCGAAAATCCCAGACCTTTTGCAAGGCCTGCAAAGTAGCCGGTTTGAAAAGGATATAGTATGGATGGGCCGTCATCATCATCGCGTGTAAGGTCAAGGCTTCGCTTTCGGCCAGCGTTCCGAAATCCTGTACCTCGCCCCTGCGCAGGATATCCAGCAATTTCGCCGTATATTCCCGAGCCTGCGAAAAGCGGGCGGGCGCGAACGGATGCCCCGCCATCAAGGCGTGCCCGGCGCTGCTCGATACGCTTTTGCTGCCTTTTTCTACCAGAAGCACGGTATCGCGGAAATCGCGGAATACAGGATGGATATTTTCCGGCGGGAGCGGCACGGCGTAAAGGTCCGAAGAACCGGGAATAGCAGGGTGCTGCCCCCAGGCGACCGCGCCCCCGTAAATGCTCCGTGCCGCGCTCCCGGAGCCCAGACGGGCATAGAACGAAGCCCGACGCAGGAATTCGCCCGGTACATACCCGGCCCCTACGGCGTTCTCAAAATCCACCAGGCAGACTGCCAGCGCGCTCATCCCCGAAGCAGACGAAGCGATGCCCGAAGAATGGGGAAAACTGTTGGCTGTGCGCACGGTAAACGCATAATCGCCCAGGTATGGGGCATACTGCGCTATCCTGTCGAAAAATTGTTCTATTTTAGGTACGAAGGATGGCTTTTCTTCCCCGTCCAGCCACACTTCCATAGCATATTTATTGTTCCAATCCTTCCGGGCTTTTACTTCCAGGGAGGTATCGGTGCGGCAGGCATCGAGGGTAAAGCTCACGGAAGGGTTGGCCGGGAGCTGGCCGTCCTTTTTCCCCCAGTACTTAACGATGGCAATGTTCGACGGACTGGTCCATCGGCAGGTAAAATCCCCGGTAAGGGGCCGTATGTCGGCAGGATTTAACATCCGGATATTTTTTTGTGTTTTCACTATAGGCAAAGATACGGTATTTGCCGCGAAAACCGATTTATCACTTATCTTTGCAATAAGTGCGGCGAATTTCAAATCACCACCATACACAAAAAACAATCCTAAAACATGCGTACTACTATTCTAAGCTTTTTTATGCTGCTGGCGGCTGCGGTATCCGCGCAAGGAAGCAAGCCTGCCCCGCTGAGCATCATCCCGGAGCCTGTGGAAGTGAAACAATCCGAAGGCCAGTTCACCATTTCGCGCGTCACGCGCATATACGCTTCCGACAAGGAAGCGGAAAAATCGGCGAAATACTTTATCGATTACTTCAACCGTCATTTCGGTTACGAGCTGGCCATGGCCAAGAAAGATACGGGCGACGACATCATCGTGCTGTCCCATGAAAAGAACAAGGAAATATCGGGCGGCTATACCCTGAAGGTCACGCCGGAAAAGATCGTGATAAAAGGAAACGACGGACCGGGAGTCTTCTACGGCATGCAGACCCTTATCCAGCTCCTGCCCACCCGCGCCGGCATCCTGCCTATTATCGGGGCGGTCGAAATAAAGGACTATCCCCGCTTCGAGTACCGGGGAATGCATATGGACGTGGTGCGCCATTTCTTCCCCATTGAATACGTCAAGAAGTATATCGACTACCTGGCGATGCACAAAATGAACTATTTCCACTGGCACCTGACCGACGACCAGGCGTGGCGCTTGGAAATGAAATCCCATCCGGAGCTTACGCAGGACGGTTCGACCCGCGAAGGCGAGATTCTCGGCCTCTATCCCGGCACGTACAAGGCTCGTCCCTACGGCGGATACTACACGCAGGAACAGGCGTTGGAAGTAGTGAAATACGCGGCCGACCGTTATATCACCGTCATTCCCGAAATAGACATCCCGGGGCACTGCATGGCCGTACTGGCCGTCCATCCGGAGTTCAGCACCGAACCGGACAAGGAACACAAAACCGCCCAGACTTGGGGTATTTACAATAAATTCAACAACGTATTGGCTCCCAAGCCGGAAGTATTCGCCTTTTTGACCGACGTATTCTCGGAACTGTGCGACATCTTCCCGGGCCAATACATCCATGTGGGCGGGGACGAATGCGCCAAGAAATGGTGGAAAGAATCCGAACAGGCCCAGCAATTCATGAAAGACAACAACCTGAAAAGCGAAGAGGAGCTCCAGAGCTATTTTATCCATTACGTGGGCGACGTGATCACCAAGAAGGGAAAAACTGTCGTGGGCTGGAACGAGATCCTCGAAGGCGGTTTGGCCCCGGACGCTATGGTGATGAGTTGGCAGGGAACCAGCGGAGGTATCACGGCGGCAAAGTCGGGACACCGCGTGATCATGACCCCGTCGGGATTCTCCTATTACAACAATATGCAGTCCCGCAACCAGACCCAGGTAGCCCATCAGGGTTATCTGCCGCTGGATAAAGTGTACAATTACAATATCATCCCCGAGGAGCTCACCCCCGAGCAGGCAAAGAACATCATCGGTGCGCAGGCCTGCCTGTGGACGGAGTACTATCCTACCACGGGCAAGCTGGAAACGGCCCTGTTCCCTCGGCTTTCGGCTCTGGCGGAGAACGAATGGTCCCAGGCGGACAAAAAGGACTGGAATAATTTCCTGCGAAAAATGCCCGACCAATTCGAACGGTACGACCTGTGGGGCGCCCGTTTCTCGGATGCGTTCTTCCGGATGTACGACGTGAAATATTACGATCCTACTACCCGGTGATCCCGGTGCGGGCAAACACAAAAGGGGCGGGCTATACGGCCGCCCCGGGTGTGTTTGCCCGCCCATCCTGCAGAGATTTA
>CAUHQV010000060.1 GCA_959608625.1 uncultured Flavobacteriales bacterium | reverse complement strand
GCCGTGTAACGGATCTCCAGCATATCGCTGTTGCCCATCCGGCGGACAGTGATTTTGCTCAGGTCCCGGTAACTGTAGTAACGCGGCGTATAATTGAACAACCCGTAAATAAAATTGGTCGAAACCGGCTTTTCGTAAGCCCAAAGATTTTCCAGCGTTTTTTCTTCCGAATTTTTATCGATCAGAAGACGTACTTCGGGCGGTGTTTTCCCGTAGATCCAGCGGTAATTGGATGCCCGGAGGTAATTATTGTCTTTCTTGGGATCGCCGAACATCATGTTCTCCGCATACAGGCGCATGGAAACATTCTTGAGCGTAGTCTGGGAGGTAATGAGGTTCACCAGGTTGTCCATCGCATTGTTGAGCGTCTGCTGATCCTGATGGGAAGCCGTGCCCGACTCGATATCGTAACCCGACATAACCCCTGTATAAATGGTAGTTTTTACCTCGTATTGCAGGGGCATTTTATCCGTCCGCAGGAATATGATCCCGGCCACCACCACCGGACAAATGATGAGCCAGTACCGTATGCGGTACAAAAAGCGGAAAGCGTAGATGATCGAGTCCATAGGCTAATCCTTATTTATTGATGATTTTGGTTTTGGAAAGCACTTCCAGGCTCAATAGCGCGGTATTCAACGCCGCCTGGGCCTGCAGGTACTCGTTCATGGTCTGGGTCTGGATGTTTTTCTGCCGGCTGAGCGTCTGGGCATCCGCCTTCCCGTTGACAAAGTCCGCTTCCGTCACTTTGTATTGCGCATTGGCGATAGCCACGGCTTCGGATATGGATTTGATGAGCCGCAGGTTCTGGACTGCCGTCGAATAGGCTGCGATGATCTTCAGGCTCTGTTCGTCGTACCACCGGTCGATCTCCAGTTCGGCCTGATCCACCCGGACTTTCTGCTGTTTGACCTTATTGCGGCGGTCGAACAGCTCCAGCAGCGGAATGGACAGGGAAGCCCCGACGTTCCACAAACCCCGCGCTTCGGTCGGCGCCCCTATTTGCGGGACATTGGGATCCGTCTCGTACATACTGTAATAATTGGTCACCCCATATTGGTACGAGCTATTCAACTTGATGTAATTCAACCAGTTGCGCCTCATTGACTTCAGTGCCCGGGATTCCTCTTCCTTCCGGGCGTTGAAATACTCGACCGTCGGGCTGTTCCTCGCATTTTCCAGCAGGACATTCAACGGAGGAAGCTCCAGGTCGATATAGTCGTCATTGGTCAGGCCCCGGATATCGCTTACCTGCCCGGCACTGGTAGACAGCACCTCGGCCAGTTTCCCCCGAACGGGGTCGTCCGGCGGGGTCTGCGCCGCAGCCGGTACGGCATATACCGTTGCAAAGGCCGCGCAAAGGCATTTTATATAGAATTCTTTTCGTATCATTTATTTACACATTTTCTTTTTGCACGAATGCGGTGAATGTTTTGAGCAATATTTTAAAATCCAGTCCGATAGAGTAATGCTTGGCATATACGATGTCCAGTTTTTTGCGCTCTTCGGCCGACATCTTCCCGGACATGCCCCGCCTTTCGACCTGCCAGAGCCCCGTCATACCCGCCGGGGCCATGAAGCGTTCGATGTACTCGTCGCTGGTGAGTTTTTCAGCCTCGTACAGCGGGAGGGGACGGTTTCCTACCACCGACATATCCCCTTTGAGCACATTGAAAAGCTGCGGCAACTCGTCGAGGCTGTATTTGCGGATAAAACGCCCCACTTTAGTGATACGGGGGTCGTTCTCCAGTTTTACGAACGCATTTTCCTGTTCCACAGCCTTTGTCCGGGCATAATCCGGCTCGGAGATGACGTAATCGTCGGACACGAGCAACACTTCATCGTCCGCCTCAAAGGCCGTGTCGTCGCCGACCAAGATGCCTTCGGTCGTAGCAGCCGACGCAGGGTCGTCCGCCGTTTGCCCGGCATACTGGTTCAGGTTCTTGAATTGTCCCAGACGCTTGTCGGCATCGGTGTACATCGAACGGAACTTCAGGAAATCGAATACTTTGTAGTTGCTTCCCGCCCGTTTGGAACGATAGACAATCGGGCCCTTACTTTCCAGGCGGACAGCCAATGCCACCCCTAAAAGCAACGGAGAGAACACGAGGATCGCTCCGGCCGAGAAAAGGATATCGAACGTCCTTTTCCACAAAGGCAGTTTCAACGAGACTTTTATTTCCCCTTTTCCGCCTTCCCCCAGCAGATGTCCCCGGTGCTGGCAAATGAAGTCCAGTTTTCCGCGCACAGACGCTTCGTCCGCGCAGGGGCGGATAACGTCGTTGATGCCGCTTTTCATGTACATCAGGCGGCATTCCATATCCAGTTCCTGCGACGGGACGAGGATCAGGTAAAGCCCGGGGAACTTTTTCCGCAAACGGGCCAGCCGGGCCGGATCGGTCTTTTCGTCTTTCTGCTCGAAGAAAAGGATCACATCCTTCCCCTTCGGGCTGCCGCAAGTGCCGATGGTACGCTCTGCCTGACGGTCGTCGGACAGGATCTCTGCCTGCCCGTCCGTTATCTTTGCGAAATAATCCCTCAAAGAGGCGTCTATACCCAGATAAAAAAGGGTACGTTCCATTATTTGACGATCTTAGCTATTCTGATCTTCAATTCGAGCGGATTAAAGGGCTTGACGATATAATCCTCCGCACCCTGCTCCAACAGCCGTACCCGCTCCGAACTGCTGTCCTCTCCCGAGAGCATGATCACGGGAATGGCTTTGAAGAGTTCGTTGTTTTTGAGGTACGTAAGGAATTCATCGCCCCGCATCTCGGGCATCTTGATGTCGGAAATGATCAGCTCCGGCATATTCCCCTCCTGCAGCCAGGCGATAGCCCCGACCGGGTTCTCGAAATAAACAAAATCGAAGTCGTCCGAAAGATATCGGGCGATTATTTTCGCGATAACGTCCTTGTCATCGACCAACAAAATCCTTTTTTTCATGCAAGTTCATCTAAATTTACCGAAAAAACCCATTAAGAGATATTCCCGGTGTATTCTCAACTCATTCGTTTTGTGGCAATATGCCGACAAATACGTTCCTTTCGGGCGCAAATATATCCAAAAAGATAATGCTTTCTAACGGCACATCTAAAATACTGTAAATCTTTAACTTTATTAAGTTTTTTTTTACTATCTGTCCGAATTTTTTTCCACGTTTTAAAGGAACGTTTTTTCTTCACTTGTGAAATATTTCTGAGAAACGGCGCGGCAATTCCCGTGCAAAAATCTGAAAAATAACATTACAAATATCCTCCGGGGCCTTTATTTTTTGCAGGCAGTTAAAAGGTTCAACGCGAGGAAAGAACATTCGGACTGATCCCATCCGAAAAAAGCGATAATTAACATCGGGGAAAATTTTTAGGTTTTTATTGGCTGCCGGGGCATTTTATTCACGCGCAATGGCTTGCATAAAAAACCCCGCGCCGAAAAGCGCGGGGCAAAATAGGGAACCAACGGGGTTACCCCACCTTTCGGCCGATATAGAATACATACCCGTAATACTGCCCGTACTGCAGGTAATGGGGTTTTTCTCTCTTCAAGCCCTCCACCAACTCCCGGGCAGCAGGGTAATGGCCGTACTGCCGGGAAAAAGTATCGATACGGGCGGACAACGGCGCGTAGTAATTGTCCGTCCAGCACTCCGGCGGCAGTATAAAGTGTGCCGTAGGCTGATAGCCGGCACGCTGCATTGTCTCCACCTTGCCCGCTATAGAGTCTATTTCGGGGAAATAGGTGTCTATATACCCTCCGTCGGCGGGTTTTTCATCCAACAGCAGGGTCGTTTCGGTCACCGCCACAAACCCGCCGGGCTTGAGGAATTCGTGCCACTTCCGCAGTCCGGCCTCGAAACCGACGTTGTAAATGGAACCTTCCGCCCAGATCAGGTCGAGCGACCGGGGCTGGAAAAGCGGATCGCCCATCGAGCCTACCAAACCTGTGACTTTGCCGGAAAGCCCGAGCGAGCGCATCCTCCCGTCCAATCCGGCGATCATCTCGGGCAAAAAATCCACGGCGGTGATATGTCCGGGAGTATGTGCCGCCAGGTCGGCCGTTTGCTTCCCCGTACCGCAGCCCATATCCACGATACGGGCATCCGGGGGAAGTTCGCCCACCAGGTCGAGTGCCCGGAGGGTTTGCCGGGTGCCGCCAGGGCCCTGGCGCGGCATTTCTTTGAAAAATTCGGCGATGAGTTTCAGGTCGAAATCGGTGATTTGTTTATAATCGTCCATGATCTTTTTAATTTTTTGAAAACCGGCAGCCTTCCTTTCTCCTATTCAAGGAGGAAGATCGTTCCGGAATGATAAATACAATGAAAATCCTTTCCGGGAGTCCCCGGAGAACCAAATGGAGCGATAACCTGCAGAAGAGGCAGGTTATCTATCGTGCCGAATCCTTCTTAAAAAGTCTGAACATGGGGCAAAGATAGACAAAATCCCGCATTCTCTGTGCTTTTTATTTCAGTTCCACCGGGATACAAATATCGACGATCCACTTGCGCTGCGGGTGTTCGTCCCGGTTGTTGCGGTAGATTTCGTAATGGTGCTTCTCGGTACACCGGCAGCCGTGCTCTTCCAACAGGCGGAACATAGCCTTCCAGGCATCCGGGAATTCCTCCATGCCTATTTCAAAGCGCCCTACGGCATACTTTCCGCCGGACACTTCGTATTGGCCTATCTCTCCGTCCGTGCGGACATCCCCCGCGACCGTCATAGCCGCATCGGCCGTCAGCTTATCCGTTGGGGTTACTTCGGGGTTATCGTGGTATACGGACAGCAGTTGCATACCCGGGGCCGTAACGAGCCCCCGCGGGTAAGCCCATTGCAAAAGCCGCTCGAATGCGCCTTCCATCCGATCCAAAGCGCCGTAATGGCGGCAGTAAATGACCCGGAGCCCCGGAAGGTCCTTGATCTCAAATGTACAATCCATCATTTTTTCACCTGTTTTTATAGTTTTACGGGAGCAAAAGTATTTGGAATAGGAACGGGGCGCGTGACTATCCATGCGCTCCGATGGACGATTCTTGCTATCCGGTTGCGCTTTACTGCGGCGGTATTGCTGGGCCGTAACGCCGAAACGGGCCTTAAAATTCCGGCAAAAAACATTCGGCGAGGCGAAACCGCACCGGTAGGCGACCTCGTTTACCGGAATACCGGCGTCTCCCAGCAGCAATGCTGCTGCCAGTTCCAACCGCCGCCGGGTCACATACCGGGCCAGCGTTTCGCCCATCTGCTCCCGGAACACCCGGAGGAAATGGTACGGGGACATACCGGCCCGCTCGGCCAGCGTACCGACAGACAGGTCACCGTCCATACGCCCGTGAATGTAATCTATTGCTTTATTGATTTGCCGGGTCCGGTGTGGATTATTGTCTTTTATCACTTTTTTGAACGGTTTTTATTCCGCTGTGCAGTACCCCTGCAAGCAGGAGAAACGAAATTACGACAAAACAGGCGGACAACCCGGAAAAATACGGGGCTTTACGGCATTTTTTCACATTTGTCGAAAGGCGGCCTTCCTATCGGGTTGTCCGTCCGTAAAAAAGGCCGACAGGGCCGCTACGGCATGAAACGACTTTTGTTCCCTCTACTGGCGTTGCTTTCCGGGTGTGCAAAAGTGCCGCAGGAGGGGGGATTTGTCGTTGGGACAGACGGTATTCGGACTCAACGACGAACTTTCCTGCCTCGCAAGGGCCCTGTGTTGCCTGCATCATTAGTGTTAAATCCCGGAAAAATGGATTCGTTCTCTTTTTTCGTTTTTTGGCCGGTTCTGGGACTGCTTCCCAAAGGCCGGATTTTTTTGGGTTGAAAAAGTCATTTTCTCCGTGGCGGTATTCGACAAATTCCCCTCCCCCAGATTCGATATTAGAATTAAAAAAATCTTAAATCATTCATTCCCCGACACAAATATCGGGATTATAAGCCCGATACTTGCAAAGAAAATTAAGGCAGGTTTTACTGTCGTTATTTCCAGACAGATTCGGATACTGTTTACGGGTGGGAAAACCTCCCGGTGGCGTCCATCTCTGAGCGCGTTAATAACGTACG
>CAUHQV010000059.1 GCA_959608625.1 uncultured Flavobacteriales bacterium | reverse complement strand
CTTTCGTCATGCTGTCGGTGGTAAGCTCGAAACTGGATATCTACTTGGTTCCCGCCTATCCCTTTATGGTATACCTCTCGGCGGTCTGGATCGGCCGGACAGTCCCATCGCGGTGGTATTCGGTTGCTGCGGCCCTTCCTTGCTTTGTCTTTGCGTTGGCGCTCCCTGCCGTTTTTGTATTAAAAGATAAATTGCCTTTCGGGTTGGAAAGCGCGGCAATGGTTTATGCTTCGTCGGCAGTCCTTTCTGTGGCCGGGATCCTGGCGCTTGTGGCGATTTTCCGCGGAAAACTGGCTTTGGGGGTGAAGGCTGCTTCTTTCGGTTTTCTGGCGGCGGTATTCGCCGGGGCGTTCGTCATACCCCAAGTGAATCCTTATATCGGGTTCGAATACCTGGGCGGAGAAGCTTCCCGCATAGCCCGGGAGAAGGATATTGAAAATTTTGCGTATTACAATTTCGACGAAGGCTGGTATATGGACGTATTCACCGGGGAGTCTTTCCGCCGGATATGGGACATGCCCCAGCTCGATTCGCTGGAGGCCCTGCCTGAAAAGTCGCTGCTTCTGGTGCGGGATGTGGAAATCCGCCACGACAGCATTTTTGCCGCACATATAAAGGAACTGTCCCCGGAGATAAAGAAAGGCAGTTTTAGTTTTTATGTAGTAGGGGGAAAAGATTAATCTTTTGCAGTTGCTTCTTTGACCGTTCTGCGGCCGATCATGATATTGCGCAGGTAGACGAAAAATCCGGTCGACTGCCCGATGATCAGCACCGGGTCGCGGCGGATAATGGCGTATGCGATGATCATGGCCGACCCCGTAAGGCTTATCACCCAGAAAGTAATAGGCAGTAGGGATTCTCCTGCCCGGGCAGAATACCGCCACTGGTAGATAAAGCGCAGGGTAAACGTGAATTGTCCTACCGTGCCGAAAACGATGAGCCAGCCTGGTATGTTTTCCTGCCGGAAAAGATGCTCCACTGTATTGCGCCAATCGACGGCGAAATAGCAAAGGGCGGCCAGGGGGAGGTATAAAATGACGAACCGTACGATTCCCGGCATGGTGAACCAGGCTTTTTTAGCCCGCAGGTTCCATATATAGATGTAATAAGCGATTACTTGTCCGGCGATGATCGCGAAATCGTTCCGCAGCCACCCGTATATGCACAAAATGACCGATGCAGCCATACTCATCTGCCAGAAAATAGTAGGGGAAAGCACCTTTTTGGCCCGTTCGGAGGCGATCCATTGCACCAGAAGGCGTCCTGAAAAGAGTATCTGGGCTACAATACCTACCAGAAAAACGAGGTATTGGCTCATAGATCGGTGTCTTTGACCTTATAGTTGATATAGCGGCTCTTCATCCAGCGGTAAGCGAAACAGTCGTTGAACGGCCCGATCAACCGGTTCCACATGGTGTATTTCGATTTGCCGGCCGTACGGGGAAAATGCCGGATGGGTACTTGTTTCACCGTGCCGTTCTGAAGGGCTATCAGGGCCGGCACAAAACGATGCAACCCCGAGAACAACGGCATTTTTTTCGCATTTTCGGTGCGGATGAGCTTCAACGGGCAGCCGGTGTCTTTCGCATCGTCCCCGGTCATCATCCGGCGGAAGGCGTTCCCTATTTTCGACTGGATCCTTTTGGCGAAAGTGTCCTTACGGTTGGCCCGGATACCGGTAACCAGCGTATATTTGTCGGCGTATTCGGCCAGCAGGTTGAAATCGTCCGGGGTCGTTTGCAGGTCTGCGTCGATGTAGCCCACGTAAGTGGACTGCGCATAGTCGATACCCGCTTTCATGGCGGCGGAATTCCCGCAGTTCTTTTCGAACGACAGGTAGAACATGTCTTTGTTGCGGGCGCAGACGTCTTTTATCATCTGTGTCGATCCGTCGGTCGATCCGTCGTCCACGAAAAGAATACAGGAGGCCAGACGGGCTGTTTTAAGGTATTTTATCAGCTCTTCTTCAAGTCTCTGCATGTTGTCCCGCTCGTTGAATACGGGCACGATCACGGTCATGAAATAGTCTTTGGTAACGTTCATCTGCACATAAAATGTTAGAGGTTACAAAGATACGTTTTATTTCAAATAAAATCCGGTTATGCCGAAAAGGATTGTAAAAAACGACAAAAAAGATAGGTCTGCTTTTCAATTGGTTTTCATTTATTTGTAAGTGGCTGCGAAAGGTGGTTTTCCGGAAGATCCCGGAATACCGGGACGCAAGACGGCCGGTTTTTCGGGGGGATGGGATTTTTAGAAGGGGCAACAGGCGGTGTTCGTCGGGAAAAATCCGTTTTCTACGGATTTGAAAGAAGAGCTCGCCGGGGACGGCTTGCAGGGGCTTTCCGGAGGGAGTACTTTTGCATCGAACGTTAAATCAAAAATATTATGTCTACGCAAAAAGAATGGAACGGGCGCCGCCCTTCCAGAAAAGGTGTCTTCGTTGTGGCCGGGATCCTGATCGCCGTAGGTCTGCTTTTCCTGGGCAGGAACCTCGGATGGGTGGATGGCCACCTTTTCGGCATACTTGTCTCTTGGCAGTCCTTGCTCGTTGTATTGGGAATATTGCTCCTGCTCTCCCGCCGGATCGTCCGGGGCTTCTTGTTGATAGGGGTAGGTGGCTTTTTCCTCGTACCCGCGATCACCGGCGCCGGTGCCGGGTGGACGCATATTTATTGGCCGGTGCTCATCGTACTGGCGGGCCTTTTGCTGTTGTTCGGGCGGTTCGGCCGGCGCGGGCGCCATCGTCGTTGGGGACATCCCTACCGGGGTGCCCGGCCCGGTTTTTCCGATCCCATTACCGGGACAGAGGATGGTTTTGTACGCTCCGGCAATACGTTCGGGGCCGAAAGATATATCGTCCTGGATCCGGTCTTTAAGGGAGGGGAACTCCGTAACAATTTCGGGGGGACGGTATTGGACTTGCGCCGCACTTCGCTCCCTGAGGGAGATACGGTTATCGATGTGGAATTGTCTTTCGGGGGAATAGAGATCTATGTGCCGGACAACTGGGTGATCGTAAGTGAACTGGAATCGATACTGGGTGGCGTCGAGGATAAGCGCTATGGCGTCATTTCCGCGCCGGCTACCGGGAACAGCCGACTGGTCATCCGGGGAAATGTGACTTTCGGCGGGGTAGTGATCAAGAATTAAGGACATGGATACGCACCCGTTTTTACGATCGAATGTCGGGAAACTGACCGGACTGGCCGTGGCGGTCGCCCAGATTGCGATCCTGTGGGGTTTGCTGTGGCTGTACGGCGGGGTTTCGTGCCCGGCGTCAGCGGTCTATGCGGTGGTCTACGGCCTGTTTCTGGCACTGGGAGGGTATGTGTATTGGTTTTGGGCGGGATTTCCGGTCACGGTGTATGCAAAGGTCGCAGTGGCGGTATTGGTACAGGCGGTCTGCTTGGCGGACGTTTTCGCCGTCCGTTTCCTGACGGGCCTTGCCCCGGCGGGATTGCTGTCGGGAAGCATTCCCCTGATGCTGGTTTACGGGTTGTTGTGCTGGGGGGTATTGGCCCTGTGGTATGAAAACATCCGCCGGACAGAGCCGACCGAAGATGAGGCTGGGATTCAAAAAGAAGAAAAAATCCCGCTGTCGGATAAAAAGGAACTGTTGGAGCGGATCACGGTCAAGGACAGAGAGGGGATACACCTCATCCCCACGGACGACCTCTATTGTATCCTCGCCGCCGGGGATTACGTAGCCCTGCGCACCGGTACAGGTGAATACCTCAAAGAACAAACGATGAAGTATTTCGAGCAAGGGCTTCCGGACACTTTCGTGCGGATCCACCGTTCGTGCATCGTCAATATCCGGCAGATAGCCCGGATAGAACTCTCCGGGAAGGACGTATATACAATCCGGTTGAAGAACGGCGATTGCCTGCGGGCGAGTGTAACCGGATATAAACTTTTGAAAGAGCGCTTGTCGTTGTAAAGGATTGTTTAAATTTCCGGACGAAACTACCAGGGGTTCTGACTTCCGGGCGAGCGACGGTATATCGTTTGGATGTCCTCTTTTAGAGGTTCGCGGTAGGGTAGCGGTTCTATCCATCCTTTATAAATGGATGTCCTTGTTTTCATGATAGCGGCGTCTGTCTTGATATTTTTGGGGATGCTTATGCTAATGCCTCCGTTAATTACAAGCATCATGATCCCGTTGTCTTCCTGTAGGTCGATCAGACGGATAGTCCCTTTGTAAATGTGTAAACTTACGTCTATACGGGGGTTAACTTCTTCTATCGACCGCAGATCTCCTTTTCTATCAAATACCATTCCCCCTGCCCAGCACCAGGAGGAAATAAGCGAATCCCCTTCTATTTTCAGATAATTAGTGCCCGGTACCATAATATATACATAAGGATATTTTACCGGCTGAAATTCAGTTATTCGGAATATAAACCGGTAATTCCGGACGGTTTCCTGTATCTGTGCATCGTGCATTTTCCACCAGGCTTCCCTCATGGCCTTGCGCCATATTCTTTTTTTTCCTTTTATTTCCACTCCTTCCAGCATCACGATGTCCTGGGACAGCCGGGCATCGATATTTACGGTATCGATGGCGGCTGCCACCGGTTTGAAAAGGGTTCGGTATCCTATGGCCGATACGACCAGGGTATCGGGCAGTGCGCTTTTTTCTGTCCATAAGGCGAATGTGCCGTCCTCTGAACTTTGCATGCCCTTGGCAGGATGATTTTTCAGATAGACGGAAGCGTAGGGGATGGTCTGTACAGAATCCCTTACGGTACCCCGAATGACGGTTTGCAGGCTTTGCCCGTTCAGTGCGGGCCACGCGAGCAGTCCGATCGCTAAAAGAGAGAGCGCTTTTTTCATTTTGATTCCGGGGATTATGTGGATAAAGACAGTTTAGGTAGGAGCTAATAGGTTCTACCTACTGAAAATTATCAAAAATCATGCTATGGGTGCAAGCATTTTATTTTTAATTATCTAGGCAAATACGCACAAGAACAGGTGTAAAATTTTTAGGCATGCGTGTATATTTTCTGGACAAAAGGAACCGCCCGGAAAACCCATTGCCAGCAAGAGATCTTCCGGGAAAGGAACCGATTCCTATGCGGATTTCGCGTGGGGATTTTAGTAGGGGAAAGTCGGCGGGCACAAAGGCCTTAGAGCACTCTAAAACCCGGCATTTTCGATATGCGAACCAGGCAAACGGAATATATGCGCGGTTTTTATATTTGGTTTGTTTACTTTTAGGGCCACAAAACAGGCGGCATGAATAAAAATGCCCGTAAGATCAAAATACTATGAAAACTAAACGACCGAAAAGTTCTTTCGAGCGGATGAGTTCCCAACGGAAGCTCGAATCCGTTTTTTTATTCGTCACCGGCCGGTGCAACGCGAAGTGTACCATGTGCTTCTATGCGGACGACATGGACAGGAAACAGCCCGATCTCACTTTCGACGAAATAAGGCGGTTGTCCGAAACGGCAGGCGAATTCAACCGCCTGTGGCTTTCCGGCGGCGAGCCGACGCTGCGCGAAGACTTGCCCCAAATCATCGAGATATTTTACCGGAACAATACGATAAAAGACGTCAATATGCCTACCAACGGCCTGAAACCGGATCGCGTGGTGGAGTGGGTGCGGTATATCCGGGAAAAATGCCCTGAATTGAATGTGACCGTCAGTGTGTCCGTCGATGGATTTACTGATACGCACGACACTCAGCGCGGCGTACCGGGGAATTTTTACAAGGCACTGGAAACCCTCAAAAAGATAGACGATAATTTCGGGGACGACCCGAAGGTGCTTAAAAACGTAGCAACCGTCATCACCCGCTACAATATCGAACAGGTGTTGGACTTTATGACCTGGGTATTCGGTCGGCTCAACATTTCGACGCATACCATAGAGGCGGCCCGGGGAATGACCCGCGAGGACAACGTAAAGGTATTGACCGAAAAGACCCTGCGCGAGCTCCAAGACCGCATGGCCCCGATCTATGCCGGGTATGCCGACCGGATGGGAAAAGATGCCGGATGGTTCCGCCGGTTCATGACTAAATTTTTCTACACAGGGCTCATGCGCACCCTTTACAATGTCCGGGCGAGCAATATAGACAAGCCGACCCCCTGGGGGATGGATTGCACCGCCGGAGAAACGACCCTTGTCATCGATTACGACGGACGCTTCCGTTCCTGCGAACTTCGGGATCCGGTAGGGAATGTGAAAGATTACGACTGCGATATTTCCCGTATGATGGCCGGCGCCGCCATGAAAAAAGAAGTAGCCGATATCGGCTACGGCTATAAAGCCAATTGTTGGTGCACCCACGGCTGTTGGATCATGTCCTCGATCGTCTTCAACCCCCGTAAAATGCTTTCCAAGGTATTCCGCGGGTACAGGGAGATAAAAAAGCTGAATGCTCCCCTGGATTTCGGAGAAGCGACGCTCCGAGCGATGGAAGAAAGGTACGGAGTGGATAGGAACAAATTGACCGGGATAGGATTGGTATGAGAATATTTTTAGTAACACGGGGATCCCACGGGGAT
>CAUHQV010000058.1 GCA_959608625.1 uncultured Flavobacteriales bacterium | reverse complement strand
GCGTTCGCCGAACATTTGGTCGACGGCCTTTTTCCCGGTACCTGTTACGGACTGGAACGTAGTGACCACCACCCGGCGGATGCCGTAGCGTTTGTGCAGCGGGGCCAGGGCGAGAACCATCTGGATGGTCGAGCAGTTCGGGTTGGCGATGATCTTGTCCTCTTTGGTCAGTACGTCGGCATTGATCTCGGGTACGATCAACTTTTTGGTAGGGTCCATACGCCAGGCGGACGAGTTGTCCACCACCGTGGTGCCCACCTCGGCGAATTTAGGCGCCCATTCGAGCGACGTACCGCCTCCGGCGGAAAAGATCGCGATGTCAGGGCGGGCAGCGACCGCCTCGGCCATTCCCATTACCTTATATGCTTTGCCTTTATAGGTTATTTCTTTCCCGACGGACTTCTGGGAAGCCACCGGCAGGAGTTCTGTCAACGGGAAGTTGCGCTCCGAGAGCACCTGGAGCATTTTCGAGCCTACCAGGCCCGTAGCTCCCACTACTGCTACTTTCATTTCCGGTAAATTTTTGTTTTACGATTTTTTATTCAACGTGCAAATATACGCTGCAAATCCGTTACTTGCACTATCAAAACCGTGTAGTTTTGTTGTTTTTTTAACTTCCAGGCTACCGATACGCTATTTCACATTGTTCTCGTTGGCCCAACGGATGTATTTGCGCCGGTTCTTATTGTGTTCTGACAGCGAAGAAGCGAATTCATGGTATCCGAAACGCTCGACCGAAGCGCACATGTAAATGTATTTGTGAGGCGTATAGTTCAAAACCGCGTCTATCGAGGAAATATCCGGGATGTTGACAGGTGCAGGCGGCAGGCCCTTGTTGGTGTAAGTATTGAACGGCGATTTTATTTTCAGGTCTGACAAATAGACCCGGCGGATGGGCTCCGGGTATTTTCCGGACAGGCGCATGGCGTAAATCACCGTCGGATCGCTCTGCAGGCGGATGCCTTTTTTCAAGCGGTTCATATAGAGTCCGGCCACCACCGGACGTTCGTCCGTTTTAGCCGTTTCAGCCTGTACGATAGATGCCAGAGTGCTGACCTGGAGCGGCGTCATTCCCTCGGCAGCCGCCATTCCCCGGCGGCTATCGTTCCAGAAACGATCGTATTCGCGCAGCATCCGTTCGAAGAACTGCCCGGCGGAAGTGTTCCAATAGAAATTGTACGTATTCGGGATAAAAACACTCAGCACCGTCAAGCTGTCCAATCCGAGGCTGTCGAGTTTGGCCTTATCTTTAAATGCAGCCATCAGGGAAACAGAATCGGCCTCTATCTGGCGCGCTACCGTCCCGGCGAGGGATTCGAGCCCGCGCGTCCCGTTGAACCGGACGCTGACTTCCACCCCATGCCCTACGAAGAACATCTTTACAGCTTCATAGGTACTCATACCGTCCTCCAGGAGGAATTTTCCGGCATGTACTTCGCCTTTCTCCCGGGCGGCATATTCCGCCATCGTCCCCAGGAGGAACGTATGGTGCAAATGGGGCCTCAGCAGTTCGGCAAGCCCTTCGGGCGTAGTTCCGGTGGGCACATAAACGGCAATCCCTTTTTCATCGGCCCGGACACTGGGGCCGAAGACCGCACGGGCGGCAAAACCTCCCGCAACTACCAAAATGAGTATCACGGCCAATACGATGAGGCCTATCCGTTTATTTTTCTTCTTTTTCATTATGGTTTTTCCGGATTACGGGCCGCAAATTCATCGGCCATGATCTGATATACGTTTACGTCGGTATACTGGCCATCTGCCAGCAACCAGTCGCGGTTGATCCCGCACAGGCTGAAGCCCAGCCTGTCGAACAACGCCTTGGATTTTTCGTTGGTTTCGGGGACTTCCGCCCAAAGCTGGTGCAGGTTGAACGCACTGAAAGCATAGCCCATCACCAATGTCAGGGCTTCGTCGGCATAGCCTTTTCCCCGCTCTCCGGCCGGGTATATAACGACTCCCACCCCGGCCCTGCGGTGCAGGGGGGAAAATTCGAACAGGTCGGCAAACCCTACGGCACGGCCTCCCCGGCGCAGGCAGATCACCAGACGTAACTGCCTCTCGGCAAAGAAGTCTGGAACCCTTGCCTCCAGTATCTTTTCCAGGGTGAACCGGGAGAACGGCACCCGGGTATCGCATACGCTCCACATATCCGAATCGTTCTCCACCTGCATGAAATACGACAGATCGTCGGGCTCCAGGGCCCTGAGTATTAGTTTTTTCGATTGAAGCCTTATCATCGTTCCTTTTCATTAGTAAAAATCCCGTCGAATACTTTTTCTGCCGGCCCGGTAAGCCGGATACCCGTGTAACGGCCATTTCCTTCCGATCGAAATTCCACTTCCAAGTCTCCTCCCCGAGCCTTTAAGAGTACCTTTTCATCCGGTACGATCCCCATGTAATGGGCCGCCACCGCCGCCGCGACCGTACCCGTCCCGCAGGCGAGGGTTTCATCCTCCACCCCGCGTTCGTACGTGCGCAGGGCCAGCTTCCCGTTCTCCTGCTGGACGAAATTGACGTTCGTACCGCCTCTGGGGCCGAAATGATCGTTATTGCGGATAGCCCGGCCGAAGCGGGCTACGTCCAGCGACTCCAAACCTTCCTGTATCATCGATACATAATGCGGAGAGCCCGTATCGAGGAAACAGTTCCACAGAGGAGTAATACCATCATACGAAATAGTGCCTTCCATCCCTGTCACAGCCGTTACGTCGTTCATACCCAATTGCACGGCCTTTCCCTCGAATACTGCCCGGTGCATGCCGTCCACCGCCCGGAATGTAACAGAGCGGCCGTCCCCGATGCCCAGATCGCGCGCAAAGGCCGCGATACAGCGGCCGCCATTGCCGCACATCGTACTTTCCCTACCGTCGCTATTGTAATATACCATGGTAAAATCGGCCTCGTCGTCACGGCGGAGCAGGATCAGCCCGTCTGCACCGATGCCATAGCGGCGGTCGCACATACGTTCGACCAGCGAAGTGTCTTTCCGGGGGAAAATTCCCCGGCGGTCGTCCACCAGCACGAAATCGTTCCCGGCGCCCTGATATTTCGAGAATTCCAGTTTCATGTATTTTCTTTTTCCGGCGGTAAATGTCGCTATAATAAATCAAAAGTAAAATGCGCATATCGAAATTTTTTAGACGCGCCAAACGGATATAATGCGTAATTTTGTCCTGTCAATAGCAAAATGCGCATATATGGACAAGCCCCTGGTTATCATACCTACTTACAACGAAATAGAGAACGTCGAGAACATCATCCTGGCGGTGATTAATATCCCTTCCCCCCAGTTCGACATCCTGATCGTGGACGACAATTCCCCGGACGGCACAGCCGATGTGGTGAAAAGGCTCCAGCGGGAATTCCCCGACCGCCTGCACCTGCTGTCCCGCAACGAAAAGAATGGGTTGGGCCGCGCTTATATCGCCGGGTTCAATTGGGCGTTGGAACACGGATACCCATACATGATCGAAATGGATGCGGATTTCTCGCACAATCCGGCCGACCTTCCCCGCCTGTACGCCGCCTGCCATGACGACGGGGCGGACGTAGCCGTAGGCTCCCGGTATGTATGTGGTGTGAACGTGATCAACTGGCCCATGCGTCGGGTGCTGATGTCCTATTTCGCGTCTAAATACGTGCGGACGATCACTGGGATGCGCATCAACGACGCAACGGCCGGGTTCGTATGCTACCGGGCGGAAGTGTTGCGCAAGATAGACCTGTCCCAGGTGAAATTCGTGGGCTATGCATTCCAGATAGAAATGAAATTCCGGGCGTGGAAATACGGCTTCAACATCGTGGAAGTGCCCATCGTGTTCACCGACCGGACGGCCGGCACCTCGAAAATGAGCGGAGGTATCTTCTTCGAGGCTGCTTTCGGCGTGGTACGCCTTAAAGTCAATTCCTGGTTCAAGAAATGGAAATAAACGATAAAGCCATTATCGAACGTGAGGCGCAGAAGGCTGCCGAAGTTATCCGCCAGGGAGGGATCATCGTCTACCCTACGGATACGATCTGGGGCATAGGCTGCGACGCGGCGGACGAAAAGGCCATCGAAAAAGTGTTCGCGCTGAAAAAACGGGCGGAGAGCAAGAGCCTGATCGTACTGGTGGGTTCCGAACAGGGATTGCTGCGGACGGTAAAAATAGTCCCTGAGCCTGCATGGGATATCCTGAAATATTCGGAGCGCCCGGTGACCATCATCTACGACCATCCTATTGGGGTGGCCAAAAATGCCCTGGCCGAGGACGGAAGCCTTGGCATCCGTGTGACGAGCGACCCGTTCTGCCGCCGTCTGTTGGAACTGATGAAACGTCCCTTGATATCGACCTCCGCCAACGTGAGCGGCCAGTCTTCCCCGGCCTGTTTCGACGAGATAGACCCCGAGATTCTCTCCGGAGTCGATTATGTGGTAGATTACCGACGGAACGATACCCGCAAAGCCCAGGCGTCGACCATCATCAAGTTGACGGACGACTGCCGGGTGACGATTATCCGGAAATAATATCGTCGGTTTTTACCGTAAAGCGTTTTCTCCCGCCTCGCCGGGGTCATCCGGACTCCACTTTCTTTTGAGCCAGCAAAAGAAAGTGGCAAAGAAAACAGCCTGCGGGCCGGATGGTTTGCTTCGCTTACTGACGCCCCGAAAGAGCCTTAAAGCATCGGGCGTCGTGTCCCGGCCCTTCCGGGGCTGTTCGCTCGCAAACGCAGCGGCCCTTTTCGTTCTCCCGCCCGGAGCGTTTGTTTCCACCGCCTAGCGGAAGCAAGCGCTGGGGCGACTGGTGTCGCGGAACGGTTCTTTATCTTGCTCCGGCCGAGCACGGCCCTTTTGGCAAGACAAATGAATGTTAGTAAAAGAATTTACGGTAAAAACCGACATTATTTTAAACACAATTCGAATCAGGTTATTTTGAATTATAAAGAATTCATAGAAGACGACATATTCCACCGCATAGCCGGGGCGGCCGAGGCCCTCGGATATCCGGCCTATGTGATAGGAGGCTATGTACGCGACCGCCTGCTCGGCCGCGCCGAGCCGAAGGATATCGACGTAGTATGTGTAGGCAGCGGCATAGAACTGGCGCAGGAAGTCTCCAAGCGCATCCGCAGCAGCAAGGTACAGGTATTCAAGAATTTCGGCACTGCCATGCTGCGTGCCGGCGATGTGGAGCTCGAATTTGTCGGGGCGCGCCGGGAATCGTACGACCGGAATTCCCGCAAGCCGGTGGTCGAAGACGGTACGCTGGAGGACGACCAGAACCGCCGGGATTTTACGATAAACGCCTTGGCCCTGAGCCTGAACAAAGCCGATTATGGCGAACTGCTCGACCCGTTCGGCGGGATCGAAGACCTGCGGTCCAAACTGATCCGCACCCCCCTCGACCCGGACATCACCTATTCGGACGACCCGCTGCGCATGATGCGGGCCATCCGCTTTGCCACCCAGTTAGGGTTTGTCATATTCCCCGAATCGTTCGAGGCCATCCGCCGCAACCGCGAACGCTTGTCTATCATCTCGTTCGAGCGTATTACGGGTGAACTGAACAAGATCATGATGGCCCGCCGGCCATCCACAGGCCTTTTCCTGCTGGATAAAGCAGGCTTGCTCGATTATATCCTGCCCGAACTCACCGCCCTGAAAGGAACGATGGAAAAACACGGACAATCCCATAAAGATAATTTTGTCCACACCTTGGAAGTGGTCGACAATATCGCCCGGAACACCGACAACTTATATCTTCGTTACGCGGCCCTGTTTCACGACATCGGAAAGGCCCCTACCCGTGCCTGGAACGAAAAGATCGGCTGGACTTTCCATGGGCACGAATACCTGGGCGGCGCTAAAATGGTCCCCAAAGTATTCCGGCGGCTACGGCTTCCACTGGGCAGCGAACTGAAATACGTGCAAAAAATGGTCATCATGTCCTCGCGGCCTATCGCCGTAGCGGACGAAGGAGTGACCGATTCGGCCGTACGCCGCCTGCTCTTCGAGGGCGGGGAGGATATCGGCGACCTGATGACGCTTTGCGAGGCGGATATCACAACCAAGAATGCGGCACGCCGCAACAAATACCTCAAAAACTTCTCGTTGGTGCGCTCCCGCATGGCCGAGGTCGAAGAACGCGATCGTCTGGCAGCATGGCAGCCCCCCGTATCGGGCCAGGTGATCATGGACACGTTCGGTATCCCCCCCAGCCCTCCTGTAGGCGATATCAAGATCGCTATCCGCGAAGCGATCCTGGACGGAGTGATCCCCAACGAATACGATGCGGCTTTCGCTTTTATGCTCGAAGAAGGAAAGAAACTGGGCCTCACGCCGGTGAAATAATACCGAAGACGGCTTTTCCTTATACTACTAATCTCTTTATTTTCCGAAAATGGAATATTCCCGCACCGAAAAAGAAAAGATGCTCGCCGGAGAGCCTTACGACTGCGGCGATGCCGAACTGGTGGCCATGTGGCACAAAGGCAAACGGCTCACCCACTTGTATAACAATACCCCGATTGAAGACCGAGGCGAACAAGCGCGGATCCTCGATGAACTTTTAGGCAGCCGGGGCGCCGACACCTGGATCACCGCACCGTTCTATGTGGACTACGGAGAAAATATCCACCTGGGCGAAAATTGCGAGATCAATATGGGCTGTACTTTGCTGGACTGCAACACCATTACCATCGGCGACAACGCTTTGATCGCACCGGGGGTACATATCTACACCGTATTCCACCCTATCAAGGCCTCGGAAAGGCTCGGGGACAAACGCAGCGGGGATTTTACGTTCTGCAAATGCCTGACGGCTCCCGTAAAAATAGGCCGAAACGTCTGGATTGGCGGCGGTTCCATCATCCTGCCGGGGGTGGAAATAGGCGATAATGTAACGATAGGCGCCGGCAGCGTGGTTACCAAATCCCTCCCCTCCGGCGTACTGGCCTACGGCAATCCCTGCCGGGTGATACGGGAGATATA
>CAUHQV010000057.1 GCA_959608625.1 uncultured Flavobacteriales bacterium | reverse complement strand
TGCATCCTCTTTTTGGGCTATGGCCTTTACTGCGTCATATTTTTTTCCATCCTCCGTTCGGGGTTCCAGCAATTCGAAATCATAACCTTCGGTATCCCATCTCAGCATCGAAAATACATCAAATTGTTTCTGGTACTTTTCGATCTGTTCGGCCGATAAAGGTTGTATACCTGTACCCGGAGCGGACATCCATCCTTTTTTCCCGTCGATGACCACCCGCATTTTCTGCCCATTGACTTCCGCTTCGGCCCGCATCCGATGGGTAAGATTGCTCAAAATGATCGTACAAGGGATTTTCATTCCCATATTAGCCATAGTCATTTTTACCATCATGTTGGTCTTTGCGATATCCACTTGCCCGGCATTGATAGCTTTGTTATAGCGTTCGATCACGGAGATGGCATCCTGTGCGGATACCCGGCCAAAGATGCCGGCCAGCGCACATAAAAAGGTAAAGAAAAGTAGTTTTTTCATAATTTCATGCAAGTTTTAATAGGGCCGTCCAAAAGACGGCCCTATTGTTTCCAAGATCAATATTTTTTACTTGTTTTCATGCTGTAAACCACCAGGAAGGCCACCAACAGGAGATAAACGAACAACCCCAAGGCTTGCATCGAGCCTTCTCCCATCGTATGGGTGTACCCGAACCCGAAAAAGCGCATCGCAGCGCTTACCACACCCATCAGCGCCCCTCCGGCGATAAACCCGGAAGCGAGCAGGGTTCCTTTTTCCTTACGGGCTTTATTCACCGAAGCGTCCTGGCTGCGGGTACTTACGTACCAACTGATCAGCCCGCCGATCACCAGCGGGGTGTTGAGTTCCAAGGGGATGAACATTCCCAGCGCAAAAGCCAGCGCCGGAATACCCAGGAAAGTGAGCAGCAGGGCCAATCCGGCCCCGATCGCATACAGTATCCAAGGGGCTCCTTTACCCAGCATCAAGGGTTCTATCACGGCTGCCATGGCATTGGCCTGGGGCGCCGCCAGCCCCCCGTCCGGGGAAAAACCGTACGCTTTGTTCAGTATGAGGATAACGCCGCCTACGGTAGCCGCAGAGACGAGTGTCCCGAGGAATTTCCAGGTTTCCTGCTTGGACGGGGTGGAGCCGAGCCAGTAACCGATCTTCAGGTCGGTGATGAACCCTCCGGCCATGGACAGGGCCGTACAGACCACTCCACCGATAATAAGGGCGGCGATAATACCCGAAGTGCCTTTCAGTCCGACCGCTACCAGGATCACCGAAGCCACGATGAGTGTCATCAACGTCATGCCCGATACCGGGTTGGTACCTACGATCGCGATAGCATTGGCCGCCACGGTCGTGAACAAAAATGCGATGACTGCCACCACGACGAAAGCGATCACTGCTTGTAGCAGATTGTGTATCACACCCAGGTAGAAGAACAGGAAAGTAGCTGCCAATGCGACGATGCTCGCAATGGCGATGAATTTCATCGAAAGGTCGCGTTCGGTACGTTTCGTGCTTTTTTCGACCTGCCCGGCGGATTTTTTGCCCGTCATTTCGCGGGAAGCGAGGCCCACGGCCCCTTTGATCACGCCCCACGAGCGGATAATGCCTATCACCCCGGCCATCGCAATGCCTCCGATACCGATATGGCGCGCATAGGTGGTGAATATCAAATCCGGGGACATTTGTCCTACGGGCATCGTAATGGCTTCATTGCCTAAAGTGAGCACTGTATCGGGGAAAATAGCCCCCATCAGCGGAATGATACCGAACCATACCAGCAGCGAGCCGGCACAGATGATCGTACTGTATTTCAGGCCCACAATATACCCGAGCCCCAATACGGCAGCCCCGGTATTTATCCGGAAAACAACCTTGGCTTTCTCGGCCAGTTGGGCGCCCCAAGGGATGATGTCGGAGTGCAGCACTTCCGACCACCATCCGAAGGTGGACAGCAAGAAATCGTACACACCACCTACGATCCCGGCCAATACCAACGGTTTGGCCTGCGCGCCTCCCTTTTCCCCGGATATCAGCACTTGGGTGGTAGCGGTGGCTTCCGGGAACGGATATTTGCCGTGCATCTGTTTCACGAAATACTTCCGGAAAGGTATTAGGAAGAGTATCCCGAGGATGCCTCCGAGCAGGGAACTGAGGAACACTTCCATAAAGTTGATGGTCAGTTCCGGATTGGTCGCCTGGAGGATATAAAGGGCGGGCAGGGTAAAAATAGCTCCGGCCACGATCACACCCGAGCAAGCCCCGATGGACTGGATGATGATATTCTCCCCGAGCGCGTTCTTACGTCCCGACCCCGAAGAAAGCCCTACGGCAATGATGGCGATAGGGATCGCCGCCTCGAATACCTGTCCGACTTTAAGCCCCAAGAATGCGGCGGCGGCCGAAAAGATGATGGCCATGACGATACCCCAGCTGACAGACCAAAAAGTGACTTCCGGGTACGTCTTGTCGGGGGACATGACCGGATGGTATTCTTCACCCGGTTTGAGTGGGCGGAACGCGTTTTCAGGCAGTTCCGTTCCCTCTTTTTCTTCTTCTTGTGCCATGTTATGATCGAATTGTCAGGTTATTTGCGGCTGATCAGGTCTTCGATATGGCGGTCGCGGTACCCCAGCAGGTAGAGCACCCCGTCCAATCCGAGGGAAGATATGCTGTGCCGGGCGCTTTCCCGCACGATAGGCTTCGCTTGGAAAGCGATCCCCAGTCCGGCCGTATTGAGCATCAGCAGGTCGTTCGCTCCGTCACCCAGCGCGATCACCTGTTCGGTGGCCAGGCCTTCCATTTGGGCCAGCAAACGCAGGTATTCGGCTTTTTTGACGCCGTCCACAATAGGCCCTACGTATCCGCCGGTCAGTTTGCCGTCTTTGATCTCCAGCTCATTGGCAAATACGTAATCGATTCCCAGCATTTTTTGCAGGTACTGCCCGAAATACGTGAAACCGCCGGATATGATGGCTGTCTTGTATCCGTATATCTTCAACGCGGAAAGCAAACGTTCGGCCCCCTCGGTAAGGGGAAGATTTTCCGCTACTTCTTTCAGCACGCTCTCCGGAAGGCCGGCGAGCGTCTTGATGCGGCGCTTGAAGCTCTCTTTGAAATCGATCTCGCCCCGCATGGCGGCAGCCGTAATGGCGCTCACTTCCTCGCCGGAACCGGCGCGGCGGGCCAGTTCGTCGATCACCTCGGTCTGGATAAGGGTGGAATCCATGTCGAAGCAGACCAAACGGCGGTTGCGGTAGTACATATTGTCCTGCTGGAAGGCGATATCGACGCCCACCCGGGATGACACTTCCAGAAAATCGGCGGTCATCTTGCGACGGTCGGGGATAACCCCCTCGACGTTCATCTCCAGGCATACCCGGCGATCGGGATCGTCCGGCAAAGGCCGGTGGGTCAGGCGGTAGATAGTCCGTATATTGAGGTTGCTGCTGGCGATCACTTTGGCCACTTCGTGGATCTCGGCTGCGGTGAGATAGCGTCCCAGTACCGTAATGATAAACCGGGAGTTGTTCTTGTTTACCGCCCATTCCACGTATTCCTCGTGCGAAAGGGGAGTGAACTTGATGGTCAGTCCCAGTTCGTAACTTTTCATCAGGATATCTTTCAGCAGGGGTGCGGACTGGGCGTCCTCGCCCATCTCGAAGACGATCGCCAGGTTGAGCGTCTGGTGGATGTCCGATTGGCCGATATCGAGTATGGCCACTTTATAATGCCCCAAAATGCCGGTCAGGCTGCTGGTAAGGCCCGGGCGGTCCGGCCCGGAAACGGATAAAAGGATGATCTGTTTGCGCTGTTTTTCAGTTTGTTTCATCTTCGGATGCTTGGAATGGAAAATAATGCGCTAAGGTACTTATTTTTGCCAGAATAAGAGGCTTTTGGAAATTGAAAATGATTATCGGCCCGGCAAAAACGATTTATTAACACAAAAACCACTGTGCGGATACTTGGTTTCTTAAGAAAAACGGCCCGTGTATCGGGCCGTTCCTGTCTTATTTCTTCCTAAAATATATTTCGATCGGGACACCCGTGAAATCGAAGTTCTCCCGCAGTTTGTTTTCGATAAAACGTTTGTAAGGCTCCTTGACATACTGCGGCAAATTGGCGAAGAACGCGAACTTGGGTGTATGGGTAGGGAGCTGGGTACAGAACTTGATGCGGATATACTTTCCTTTGGTAGCCGGCGGAGGTGTGGCCTCGATCAGGGGGATCATCACGTCGTTCAGTTCGCTGGTCTTGATCCGGCGCGTGCGGTTCTCATAGACCTGCATAGCCGTTTCCACGGCTTTAAAGATACGCTGTTTGTCCAGCGCCGAAATGAATACGATCGGTACGTCCGTGAACGGGCTTATCTTTTCCCGGATCGTTTTTTCGAATTCCCGGGTGGTGGAGTTGGTCTTTTTCACCAGGTCCCATTTGTTCACCAGGATGACGATACCCTTGTTGTTGGAGTCCGCCAAGTGGAAAATATTCATGTCCTGCGCTTCGAAGCCCTGCGTGGCATCTATGATCAGCAGGCATACGTCCGCATTCTCGATCGCGCGTATCGAACGCATCACCGAATAGAATTCGAGGTCTTCCTCCACTTTGTTTTTCTTTCGCAGTCCGGCGGTATCTACCAGGTAAAAACGCTGGCCATACCGGTTGTAAAGGGAGTCTATCGAATCGCGGGTCGTACCGGCGATATCCGTCACGATGTTCCGTGCTTCTCCCAGCAGGGCGTTTACCAACGAAGACTTGCCTACGTTCGGGCGGCCTACGATGGCAAAGCGGGGCAGCTGCTCCTCTTCCTCTTCCGGGGCGCTTTCGGGTTTTTCCACCGCGTCCTTGCGGAAATAGTCGACCACAGTGTCCAGTATCTCTCCTGTGCCGCTGCCGTTGATGGCAGAAACGGAGTAGGGTTCCCCCAATCCCAGCGAATAGAAATCCGCCGTAAGAGCCTCGTGGACAGAACTGTCTACCTTGTTCACTACCAGCAGCACATGCTTTTTACTACGGCGCAATATTTGGGCCACTTCTTGGTCCATAGACGTCACGCCTGTCTGCGCGTCGGCCATGAAGATGATGACCGAAGCCTCCTCGATGGCCAGATGTACTTGCTTGGCAATCTCATCCTCGAATACATCGTCTGAGCCCCTGACGTATCCTCCGGTGTCTATTACCGAAAATTCCACCCCGTTCCAGTCGCATTTACCGTAGTGGCGGTCGCGGGTCACCCCGGACACCGAATCCACGATAGCCTGCCGGGTCTGGGTCAGACGGTTGAAAAGGGTCGATTTGCCCACGTTCGGGCGTCCTACTATTGCCAGTATATTTGCCATTTTCCTATGTTTTTGTAAAGCCAAGGTATTTATTTTCTTTATCCCCAGCCGGTTTTTGTCAGTTATTTTTTTTCCAAACGGATGATTTTACCGATGATCGTTATTCGTTTATTTTTATCCAGGCTACAGCGAATATGTATCCTTCCATCACCCGGTACGCTATATTATAGTTTTTCCGATCTTCTGCGCCACTTTGGTATCCGGTAAGATACCCTTCCTGGCCAGGTTCCCCGTCCGGGAGGACTACTTCCAGATCCCGCATATACGCATCCTTCCCACCGCCGAGCTTGTACATCGCTTCTTTGGCCGTCCAGAGCAGCCCCGAACGGATAAGCCCTAAATCCTCTTCCCGCTCCGTTTTTTTAGACCGAAGGAGCCATTTCATCACAGCGGACAGGCGCGGCTTTATTTCCTGTATGTCGATCCCCACCGGCTCGTCGGGCGATAGAGCCACACAAGCCATCGTACCCGAATGGGAGATGCTGATATGCCGTTCGCTGTGCAGCAAAGGCTTATCCCCGTCGTAATACAAGTCGCTGTCTGAAATGCCCATGCGATGCATCAGGCTGCGTACCGCCAAGAGTTCCCTCCGTCGTTTTTCACTGCCCGAACCGTTGACCAGCGACATCGAAGCCGGGGAAAGGGTAATCCCCGCCCGCAGGGCTGCTTCACTCTCGGTGATATTCCAAAACCCCACCCGGGCCGGCCCTTCGTATATTTCTCCTGTGAAAGGCATGTCAGACCAGCGAAGCGTTTTCCAATACAGCCTGCATGGCCTGTTGCAATTTTCCGGCTTCCCGGGCGGCCGCCTGCGCGAAATCATTTCCGGAAGAAGCGTAGATGATACCACGTGAAGAATTGATTAGCAACCCGCAACGATCGTTCAATCCATAGTGGCATACTTCTTCGAGACTCCCGCCCTGGGCGCCTACGCCCGGCACGAGCAGGAAGTGGTCGGGGACTATCTTCCGTATACCCGCCAAATATTCCGCCTTGGTAGCACCTACCACATACATCATCCTTTCCTTTGAAGCCCACTGCCGGGAAGTCTCGAGTACTTTTTGGTAAAGCGGTTCTCCGTCGGCAAGCGGCAGGAGTTGGAAATCGGCCCCGCCTTTATTGGAGGTAAGGGCCAGCAGGACGACCCATTTGTTCCCGAATTCCAGGAAAGGTTTTACCGAATCGCTGCCCATATACGGAGCGACCGTTACCGCGTCGAAATCCATCGTATCGAAAAACGTCCGCGCATACATAGCGGATGTATTGCCTATATCGGCCCGTTTGGCATCCGCAATGGTGAGTATTTCCGAATGATTTTTCCGGATGTAGGCTACAGTCTTTTCCAGGCTTTCCCAGCCGGCGGCCCCACACGATTCGAAAAACGCGGTGTTGGGTTTGTAGGCCACGCAATAGGGCGCCGTAGCGTCGATGATCTCCCGGCAAAAATCGAACAGGGGTTCCCGCGAACCCGTCAGGTGGGAGGGGAGCTTCTGGATGTCCGGGTCGAGCCCTACGCAGAGGAACGATTTTTTGAGGCGTATCTGCCGGAAAAGTTGGTCGTATGTCATTGTTCTTTCTTTTTCTGTTTTATCGTCGAATTTTTCCACAATACGTTTCCTCCCGTCCCGCCGGGGTCACCCGGACTCCACTTTCTTTTGCGGGCTCAAAAGAAAGTGGCAAAGAAAACAGCCTGCGGGCCGGATGGTTTGCCTCGCTCTCTGTACGCCCTGGAAAGGGCTGGAAAGCATCGGGTTTCATGTTCCGCCCTTTCCAGGGCTGTTCGCTCGCAAACGCAGCG
>CAUHQV010000056.1 GCA_959608625.1 uncultured Flavobacteriales bacterium | reverse complement strand
ATACACAAATACATGGACATTCCCTAATCTCTCACAAAAAAAGCCTTCCGGAATCCGGAAGGCTTTTTTTGTCAGCTATATTTATTTTATTCTTTCGTCTCTTTCTCGGCGATGACCGTTTCCCCGCCGCGTACTTTCTGTCCCAGGGATACGCATACCTTAAAATCGAGAGGCACCAGCACATCCACCCGGGAACCGAACTTGATGAATCCGGAATCGGCCCCCCGGCCCACATGCTGCCCCACCATCGCATAGTTTACGATCCGGCGGGCCATCGCCCCGGCTACCTGTCGGTAAAGGATTTTCCCGAGCAGGGTATTGTTCACCACGACCGTCGTCCGCTCGTTCTCCAGGGACGATTTGGGGCTCCAGGCGACGAGTTTTTTACCCGGATGGTACTTCGAATACTCGACCATCCCGCTCACCGGATACCGCGTCACATGGACGTTGGTCGGCGACATGAACACCGATATTTGGCGCATCGGCCCGTTGAAGTATTCCGTTTCCTGCACCTGTTCGATCACCACGACCTTTCCGTCCACCGGGGAATATACCTGCGTGTCCTTCGGCTGGACGGCATACCGGCGCGGGTTACGAAAAAAGGTGGAAACCAATATGTAACTTATTGATGTTACGCCGAGTACCGACAGAAACACCCACTGTGCCTTTACGTACTGGAATGTCAGCACATTCACCAGTACGAGCACGGCAAAAATGAACAGCAGGATGCTTTTTCCTTCGCGGTGTATCTTGAACCTCATTTTCATGACAGATACAGGAATGTATAGATGAACGGTATGCTCATGATGAAACTATCCAACCTGTCCAACATTCCCCCGTGTCCCGGCATGATACGCCCGGAATCCTTTACCCCGGCCAGCCGCTTGAACATCGACTCGACCAAGTCGCCGACGACACCCATAATGCTCACGATCACTGCGATCACCATCCACTCCACCAGCGTAAGAGTACCGGGGAACACCCGGAAAAGGACATATCCACATATCAAGGTGAAAACCACCCCGCCGACGAATCCTTCCACTGTTTTCTTCGGAGAAATACGTTCCATCAATTTATGGCGTCCGAAGGCTATGCCGCACAGGTAAGCGAATGTATCGCTCACCCATGTGAGGATAAATATACCCAGCGGGATGCGAAAATTGTATACGTTCCCTTCCGTGTAGGGCACGTACAACGCCAACGCAAAAGGCATCGTAATATAGACGAACGTCAGGAATGCTTTCCCCAGGTCGGATACCGCGTTGTCCTTGCCGCGCAGCAGTTCGATCAAAAACAGCAGGAATAAGAGGGGGATCAGCAGCACCTTCAGCGCCGAATCGAATTCCACATGGGGAATATAGCCTTGCGAAAAGGCCACCGATATCAGGGCCAGCAAATGGATAATCACCAGCGACGCCTGCAAACTGCGGCTGCGCAGGGAAAGCAAGCGGAAATATTCGTAGATACAAACGGCCGAGGCCAGGAACATAAAAGTAAAGTACACCGAAGCGCCGGCCAGTATGCAGCCTACCAACAGCAGGACATACACGGCTCCGGCTACCGCCCTTACAGGCAGGGAAGCTGCTACGAATTTTTGCCGGATATCTTTCTTATTACCGTCCAAGGCGCGTTGTCATATTTAGGGCAAAAGTACGAAAACCAGCCCAATTAACGCCCTGTTTTACGGTTTTTGTTCCTCATTTTTCAAAGAAGCCCTTTCGGTGGGATTCTCTTCCGCAGGCGCGGCTTTTTCCCCGCCCTCGCCGGACTGTGGCCCGGGGGATACGACAGTCTTTTCTTCTTTCAGGCCGTCTTCCACATCCGGAAAAGGACGCGGGCCGAATACCTCGACCAGGTCTTCTTTGAATATCACCTCCCGTTCGAGCAGCATTTCCGCCAGGCGGGTGAGTTTTTCCTTGTTGTCCGACAGGATCTTCAGGGCGCGCTGGTACTGATCCTCGATGAGCTTGGATATCTCCTCGTCGATCACCTGCGCCGTTTTTTCGCTGTAAGGCTTGGTAAAACCATAATCGCGCTGGCCCGTGGAATCGTAATACGTGACATTGCCGATCTTTTCGTTCAGCCCGTATACAGTGACCATAGCCATCGCCTGCCGGCTGACTTTTTCCAGGTCGGAAAGCGCCCCGGTGGATATCTTGCCGAACATGATCTGCTCCGAAGCGCGCCCGCCCAACGTAGCGCACATTTCATCGAGTATCTGATCGGCCGTAGTGAGCTGCCGTTCTTCCGGCAAATACCAGGCCGCCCCGAGCGACTGTCCGCGCGGTACAATGGTCACTTTGACCAGCGGAGAAGCATAACGCGTGAGCCAGCTGACCGTCGCGTGCCCCGCCTCGTGGAACGCGATCGCCCGCTTTTCCTCCGGGGTGATGATCCGGGAGCGTTTTTCCAATCCCCCGATAATACGGTCGACTGCCGAAAGGAAATCTTCTTTGTCTACCGCGTCCTTATTGCGCCGGGCGGCGATAAGGGCCGCCTCGTTGCACACGTTGGCGATATCCGCCCCGGAAAATCCGGGTGTCTGGCGCGCCAGGAACGAAATATCGAGGCCTTCAGCCAACTTAAGGGGCTTCAGGTGCACTTTGAATATTGCCTCCCGCTCGTTCAAATCGGGCAGGTCAACGTATATCTGGCGGTCGAAGCGGCCCGCACGCAGCAGTGCCTTGTCTAGAATGTCCGCCCGGTTGGTAGCTGCCAGCACGATCACGTTGGTATCCGTCTGGAAACCGTCCATCTCGGTCAGGAGCTGGTTCAGGGTATTTTCCCGCTCGTCGTTCGAGCCCGTCATGGCATTCTTGCCTCGGGCGCGCCCGATCGCGTCGATTTCGTCGATAAAGATAATGGACGGGGATTTTTCTTTGGCCTGTTTGAACAGGTCGCGCACACGCGAGGCCCCCACTCCGACGAACATTTCCACGAAATCCGAACCCGAAAGCGAGAAAAACGGCACGCTGGCTTCCCCTGCGATAGCCTTGGCCAGCAAGGTCTTACCCGTTCCCGGAGGGCCTACCAACAATGCCCCTTTGGGTATTTTTCCGCCCAGTCGGGTGTATTTGGTCGGTTCCCGCAGGAAGCTGACGATCTCCTGCAATTCTTCCTTGGCACCGTCCAACCCGGCCACGTTCTCGAAAGTCACTTTGATCCGGTCGTTCTCGTCGAATACGCGGGCCTTGCTCTTCCCGATATTGAATATCTGGCTGCCTCCTCCACTGCCGCCGCCGGCCATCCGGCGCATCATCCAGACGAAAAAGACGATCATCAGGATCAACGGGAGCCATGCGAAAAGGTCGCCGAAGAACGAATTGGGGACTTCCTTGCGAAGGGGGATGTCGAGGTTGTGCGTATCGGCCACCTCGTTGAACGTTTTCTCGAAATTCGCCGCATCGACGAACACCACCTTGAATTGGGGGCCTTTGGCCTGTCCGGAACCATACGTCTTGGGCAGGTCTTTATACTTATCGGACTTCAGGGCCTCATCGGTCAGGTAGATATTGGCGTAATCCTTGTTGAAGATCACCACTTCCTTTACCTCTCCCGAAGGCATGACCGTATCGAAGAATTCTTTTTGGGATATTTCCTTCGGTTTGGCATCGCTGCTGTAGAAATACTCGATGCCGAAGATCACCACAATGATCAGCGCCGATATCCACCAAAATCCCAAAGGCGAACGACCGCCTGTATTTATATTGCTTGTAGGTTTTTTTTGTTCCATTCTTAGTTTTTTCAGTTAAAAAAGCCGGATTGGTTAGCCTCTGGCGGTTATTCTTCGATACGAGTCGTCCTGGCATCTCCCCACAGGGATTCCAGGTCGTAGAATTGACGCGTAGACTCCTGGAATACATGCACGACGATATCGGAATAATCCATCAGCACCCACTGGGAATTTTCCGCACCTTCCACATGCCAGGGGTGTTCCTTGAGCGAACGGGAGACTTGCCTTTCGACAAAGCCGACGATGGAGTTTACATGGGTGGAGGAATTACCGGTGCATAGTATAAAATAGCTGCACACGGCGGATTCTATCCCCCGCAAGTCCATCAATACGATGTCCTGTGCCTTTATCTCGGAAAGTTCGTGAAGGATTGCGGCTAGCAAATCGTCAGTAGATACTGTTTTTTTTATCATTTAATTTGATTAGTTTTGGCAATTGGCAAATTTAATGAAATTTTGCGTGACAACGCTTAAATTAATAAAACATTATGAGAACGGATAACAATCTGCAATACACTGTTTTGCAGCATCCGATACTGGCATCCACCAATACCCACCTGATCAATATGATCGCCTCGGGCGAGCCTGTCGAGGAGTTCACCGTGGTCATCACCGAGGAGCAGACCTCCGGCCGAGGACAGGGCTCCAACCGGTGGAGCAGCCAGGGAGGCAAAAACCTCACATTTAGCACACTTCTCCTTCCTGATATCGCGGCGAAAGACCACTTCTTCCTCAATATGTGCGTATCGCTCGGCATACGCGATGCCGTGGAAAAATACGTGAACGGCGTACAAGTGAAATGGCCCAACGACATCTACGTGGGCGACGACAAGATATGCGGCATCCTGATCGAAAGTTCCATCAAATCCGGCCGTATCGTCCGCTGTGTGGCCGGGATGGGACTGAATGTAAATCAGGAGGTATTTGAAGAGTGGGTACCCAATCCCACCTCCATTTACAACGCCTCGGGGGAGGAATCGGACCTGCACGAAGTCCTGGACGAAGTGATGCACCATATAGCGAAATACTACCGGGCGCTCAAAGATGGCCGCCTGGAGGAAATAAAGCAGGAATACCTGGCCCACATGTGGCGCAAAGACAAACAGGCCGAATACCAGGACAAGGACGGCCGGTTTACCGGCACCATCCGCGGGTGCGACGACACCGGGCGCCTGCAGATCGAACGGGAGGACGGGACGGTATCCACGTATGCTTTCCGCGAGGTCAAGTTCATTTTATAGCCGGCCTTAAAAGAAAAAAGAGTATTTTTGTTGATCCAATCATAATCCGAACATGTCGAAATTCGCCGCCAACCTAAAATTCCTCCGCCACCATAAGGGGCTCTCGCAGGACATTCTGGCCCTGGCGCTCGACCTGAAACGCACTACCCTGAGCAGTTATGAAAACGATCTGGCCCAGCCGAACCTCGAATTGCTCGACCGGATCGCCGCTCATTTCGGGGTGAACATCGACACGCTGCTGCGTACGGATATGTCCGGATTGTCTTCGGAAGAGTTGGAGGACGCCCTGCGGGGAGAGGCGCCGGATATTGCCGGCCGCCATTTGCGGGTATTGGCCACCAGCGTATCGGCCGACAACGAAGAAAACGTAGAAGTCGTCCCGGCTGCAGCCCGCGCGGGATACGCCGCCGGATATGCCGACCCGGAATTCATCGCTTCCCTTCCCCATATGAGCCTGCCGTTCCTCTCTCCCCAACGCAAATACAGGGCTTTCCCCGTGATGGGCGACAGCATGCCTCCGGTAGCGCAGGGATCGTACGTAGTGGGAGAATACGCGACCGATTGGAATGCCTTGCGTAAAGGCCAGTTCGCTATCGTCGTCACCCGGGAAGACGGCATCGTTTTCAAAAAAATATATCCGGACTTCCGGGAGGGGAAAATCACCCTGTCCTCCACCAACCAGATCTACGAACCGTACGAAGTATCTTTAAAGGACATTGCCGAAATATGGGCTTTCGTGGCCTATATTTCCCAGTCGGTCATCGAATCGGCCCTCAGCCAGGGACAGATGGAAGAGATCATCGCCGAACTCCGCCGCGATGTATCCGCTCTGAAGAATAAAATGGGGTTTTAAATATCCTTATGCAAATCGCACAATAAAAAAGGCGCTCAAAAAGAGCGCCTTTTTTATTCATCAAACGAATAATTTCTTTATTCCTTCACTACGGGGTCTTTCAGCTTGGCGGCCGCATAGTGGTTGAAAAAGTCCGCCTGCGAATCGAACTCCAGCACTTTCTGGTTGTCGTCCAATGCGTTCTTGATCGCCTCGCGGGAATGGAAGCTGGAGTATTCGGAAAAAGCGAACCCGCGGAGGATAGGCTTGAATCCGTAAATATTGCGCAGATGCTGCAGCACGTACACTACCCCGTCCACGTCGTATGCGTAGATCTTGTTGGGCTCGATGGCCTTGGGTTGTTTTAATTCGGTCATTTTCGATATCTATTTTTTGTTAAACTTTCACTCTCTCGAATAAGTAGCTAAATTACACTTTTCTCTCCTGAAAAACAAATCCGATCCCATCTTTATTTCCGGGGGGAAAACAACGCCTACCCTTCTCCCAAGCCCTCGGCACGCAAATATTTTGCCGATAAATCCCCTTAATTTATTGCCTGTCACATTTTTTTTGCCTACATTTGCAACCGCTTTGGCATTTAACGCCTAAGCATCATGAATTCATTCATTTAAAAACATTTTCAAATGTCAAACCATTACGAGACTGTTTTCATTTTAAATCCCGTTTTATCTGAGGAGCAGATAAAGGAAGCAGTTAAAAAGTTCGAGGACATTATCGTCGCAAACCAGGGCGAGATTGTCAGCTACGAAAACTGGGGGCTCAAAAAGTTCGCTTACCCCATCGCCAATAAAAAGAGCGGATTCTACCATCTTTTCGAATTCTCGGCACCGACCAACGTGGTGGGTACGCTCGAGACCGAGTTCCGTCGTGACGAGCGCGTGATGCGCTTCCTCACCGTGGCTCTGGACAAATACGGTGTGGCTTATGCCCAACAGCGCCGCGAAAAGATCAAACAGAAGTATAACAACGCTTAATCCCCGGAGGTACTAAAATGGAAAACGAAAACATAGAAAACCAGAACGCCGAAGCTCAGGCACAGGACAAGGGTACATCCGAGGTACGTTACCTTACCCCGGTATCCATCGAATCGGGCAGACAGAAAAAATACTGCCGTTTCAAACGCCTCGGCATAAAATACATCGATTATAAGGATGCCGACTTCCTGCTCAAGTTCGTCAACGAACAGGGCAAGATACTTCCGCGCCGCCTGACGGGTACTTCGCAGAAGTTCCAGAAGAAAATAGCAGCCGCTGTCAAGAGGGCCCGCCACCTTGCGCTGCTGCCGTACGTAGCCGATAT
>CAUHQV010000055.1 GCA_959608625.1 uncultured Flavobacteriales bacterium | reverse complement strand
CCATTCCGGCCATCGTCAGTCCGAGCATGCCGAATACCAGCGCCACCGTAAAAATGAATTCGTAGGAATACACCCCGTGCATGAACAGGCCGATCATCGGCCCGAAACTCATCGCGATGTTATTGGCCAGGCCGTAATAACCCAAACCTTCACCCCGCCGGGAAGACGGCATGATATCGATCACGATCGTACTTCCGGCCACGGTCACCATCCCGAAAGCGAATCCGTGCAGGATACGCAAGGCGATGAAAAGGGCCAGCGCACTGGCCAGCATATACCCGCCGAATACGGCCGTAAACGCGAAGTACGAGAGCATATACAGGGGTTTGCGGGCAAAAACATCCAGCAGGTATCCGGAGAACGGCCGGATACAGAGGCAGGCGATGGTATAGCAGGAAAGGATAAAACCGATCATCGACTTCCCGGCCGAAAACTGTTCGACCAGGTAAAACGGCAATACGGGCAGGATCAGGTAAAAGGCGAAAAAAAGCAAAAAATTGGCGGCCAATATATAGCGGAAACTGTTGGTGAACAGTTTTTCCTTAGGCTGTGCGTGTTCCATTTTCCCTGTCGTTTATTCCAACTCCCGTTTTTCGGTTCTTTACCCTTAAACAAGCGGGATTATTTCCCCTGCTGTCCCCACTGCTCGTAATAGATCTTCGAGGCATCGTATTTGTCCTTGGGCGATTGTTTCCCTTCGGGATAGCCCACCGGCACCACGCAAAGAGGAACTATATTTTCGGGAAGGCCGGTGTACTTCCGTACGGCCGCCACCCGCTCGGGATAGGGGTAGGCCGCCGTCCATACGGCTCCCAGGCCCACCGATTCGGCTGCGAGCAGGATATTTTCCGTTACCGCACAGCAGTCCTGTTCCCACAGGGCCGAGCGGAGCGTATCGCCGCACACCACGATCGCCATCGGCGCTTTGGTCAGCATCTTGGCATAGGGCAATTGTGCAGCCATCGAATCCAACCGGTTGCGGTCCTGTACGACCACAAAACTCCACGGGCGTTTGTCGCTGCCGCTGGGAGCGGCCATACCCGCACGGAGCAACAGGTCTATTTTTTCGGGAGCGACGGGACGGCTCGTATACTGGCGGACGCTTTTACGGGCCAGGATATTTTCAAGAACGGGATTTTGACCGGGATTTTTCCCGGCAGGGGATGCGCACCCCATCAGCGACAACACGGCGGCAAAAGCCAGGCAAGCTATGGTTTTCATGATCTGAAAAGTTTTTAGATTTATCAGGTAAAGGTACGGATTCCGCCCTTTTTTCCGACAGGGTATCCATTCACTTTAACACGGAAGGCTTAATAGGTCTGATAGTCGTACAAGGCCCGCACCAAAGCCGGCACGGGAATAGGATTGTCCTTTTGCCGCAAGCCGGAAGCGTAATCCCAGAAAAAGCCTCCTTTGTACTTTTGCGGGAGATGTTCCTTGTACAGGGGATCGGCCAAAGCCTCGTCCAACGTCACGAAACGATAGCCTTTTTCCCACATAATATACATCAGATAACCCAGCATATCGTTGTTTATTTCGCTGCAGCGCAGGGAGAGGATATGGGTGATCTGGCGGGAAAAATTTGCCTGGGAAAGGGCCTCATAATGATCGAGGGTCTGCTTGAAGTATTCGATGTATTTCTCGCCGATATATTTTACCAGTATTGTATCCTGTTCGATCTTGGAATTGATGTACGGCGTATTGAAACGTTCGTCGTCGAAACGGATGGTCGCCGTCACGGGCGTATAGCCCCGATCGTTCAGAAAGCCGTTCACCCGGTCCAGATCCTGGTCCGAAACCCCGGAAAGGTCCATCCCCGGGAACCGGAAATACCGCAGGGTATCGCGATAGCTCTCGATCAAAGGCCGGACGATACGTTCGCCGTACGCCACGTCGTTCTCGAACCAGGAAGCCCCTTCCGATTTTCCCAACGGGATACCCGAAAAAGTCCCGTTCCCTATTTCCGCTCCCGCATGGAGCCATGTACCGACAATAGCCGTGCGTATATCACGCTCTTTGGGCGATATCAGGTTCTTCTCGTTAACGAACCCCACCAGTGGCATCCGGGAATTTTCCAAAGCTTTGGCTCCGGAATAATTGAAACCCTGTACCCACATCAGATTGACCTCTTTGCCCGCTACCGGGATATTGTCCATCGTCAGAGCGACGTGCTTGATCCGTATGAACTGGGCAAAAAGAGTCCCCGACGGCTGGAAAGCCGCTAGAAAGAACAGGATAACAAATAGGGTGTATTTGCCTTTCACCGGGAGGGGTATTTTTTATCGTCTTGACGGCAAAGATAATGATATATCGAGACACCCGGCCCCGCGGAACGCATTTTTTACTTATTCGGCCTTCACTTCGTTCACCAGGGGCTTGCCCTGATAAAACGCTTTGATATTGTCGAGCGTCGTACGGGCGATATTGGACATGGCCTCGTAGGTGAAAAACGCCTGGTGGGAGGTCAGTATCACATTGTTGAACGAAAGCAAGCGGGCCAGGATGTCATCGTCTATCAGCACGTCCGAGCGGTCTTCGTAGAAATATTCACCTTCCTCTTCGTATACGTCCAACCCGGCGGAACCGACTTTCTTGGTTTTCAACCCTTCGATAAGGGCCTCGGTGTCTATCAGTTTACCCCGTCCGGTATTGATGATCATCACCCCGTCCTTCATCTTGGCGATGGAATTCCGGTTGATCATGTATTTATTCTCCTCGGTCAGCGGGCAATGCAGCGATATGATATCCGACCCGGCATACAGTTCGTCCAGTGACACATACTTGATCCCTTCCTTTTCGGCGAACGCGAGGTCGGGATACGGATCGCTGGCCAGCACGTTCATCCCCATCGCCCGCAGGATATGGATCAGTATCTTGGCAATGCGTCCCGTGCCGATAATACCGGCCGTGCGGCCGTGCATATCGAACCCTTCGAGCCCGTGGAGGGCGAAGTTGCCTTCCCGGGTGCGCCATACCGCCCGGTATATTTTCCGGTTGAGGGTCAGCATCAGCCCCAGCGTATATTCCGCTACGGCATAAGGCGAATAGGCCGGCACGCGGACGACTTTTATCCCGAATTCTTCAGCGGCTTTCAGGTCGACGTTGTTGAATCCGGCGCACCGCAGGGCGATGAGCTTGATGCCGTTCTCGGCCATCGCCTTGATCACGGCCCGGTCGGCATTGTCGTTCACGAATATACATATCGCGTCCGAGCCTTTGGTCAGCGGGACGTTATCGATGGTCAGGTTGCCCTTGAAATAGCGAAGGTCGAAACCGTATTCTTTGTTCAGCGATTCGAACGACTCCTTGTCGTAAGGCTTCGTTCCGTAAAATACGATGTTGTGTTCCATGGTTATGGGTTATTAACGTGTTAACTTCCGGTAAAAAGGATTTTTCCTTTTCCGAGTTATAAAGGTAATCAATAAATCGCGCCCTGCAAAAAGCAAAAGATACGTTTCTTCTATCCAGCCATAAGAGCGCCCTATGCCGGTAACCCCGGATCTTTTGCGTACCTTTGCAACCTAAAAAGACGAAATCATGATAAAAGCCATCGTTTCCGACCTGGACGGCACCCTGTTCAACCCGGATAGCCTGATGTCCGATTATTCGGCCGACGTCCTGCGCCGCGCCCATGCCCAAGGGATCAAGATCATCCTGGCTACCGGCCGTCACCACACCGACCTGAAAATGATCACCCAAAAAGCATTGGGTATTCCTGTCTATCGCGTATCGGAGAACGGAGGCGTAGCTTTCAGCCCTGCGGACGAGCGCATTATTTACCACCCGATGGCCGAAGATATCGTGAAGAGGCTCGTCAGCATGCCGGATGCTCCGGAAAAAGTGTACATCCACCTGTATAAGGGGGATAAATGGTACGTCAATAAATACGACGCCGTATCCGTCACACACCAACCCCAATCGGGTTTTTTATTCGACGTGGCCGATTACCGCTCGTTTCCGGATTTCAAGGATTGTACGAAAATATGCTTTATGGCCCGGGATGAGGAATCCATCCGGTTCATGGACCGGACGGTAAAAGTCGTCACCGACCCGCACTTGTCTTTCTTTTGGACGATGAACAGCTGTTTCGAGGCTATGAGCAACCTGGCAGACAAGGGCATAGCTGTGAAAAACATCCTGGATCGGGAGGGCATCCGCCCGCAAGAAGCCATCGCCTTCGGCGACGGGCTCAACGACCTGGGCATGCTCGGCACGGTGGGTAAAGGCATCCTGATGGGCAATGCCGTCCCTCAACTCATCGAAGCGCTCCCAGGCCATGAAATTATCGGAACCAACCGGGAAGACGCCCTGGCGCATTACGTGGAAAAACACGTGCTTTGACTTTAACACCGGCCCTCTAAAAAGGCCTCTGGCATATCTCAGCACGGAGATCGCCGTTAAAAAAGGTGTTAAACCAAGACCTTGTAATACAGATTCTTACAAATATCCGTATATTTGCCCCGTAGTAACAGCCGTACCTCGTTCCGTTTCGGCGGGCAGGAAATTCCGAGAGATTTTTTCCCGGTACGGCGAAAAATCCATTTATGTCTAAAAAACATATCCTATTTTTGTTGGCGGGACTGTGCTTTCTGGCACTCAATTTCGTGAGCCGCGAAAAAGCCGAAGAGATGACCGCCGTGAAGGAACTTCCGGAAAATTTTGACGAACAGTTCTATGCGATGCTGTCTGCCTCGTTCCCCACATCGAACCAGAAAAATCCTGTAAAAGCCCTTTCGGAGCAGTTTTATAAAACGACCCAAGGGTTGATAGTGACTAAAAACCTGGAAAATGTGGAAAAGGCGAAAGTGATCGCTACGATCTACAAGCCCACCTACCCGATGACCGACATCACGGCCAGTGGGAAAATGATAGATACACTCAACGCCTCGGCCCACCGATGGATCGCCGTGAGCCGCGACCTTCAGAAAAAAGGATTCGATTTCGGCGCCAAAGTGCTGATATCGGGCACCGGTTCGCACGACGGCATTTGGGAAGTGCAGGACGTAATGAATAAACGGTGGGATCGCAGGATCGACTTTCTGAGCGACCTGGACGCCCCGAACAACTATTGGGAAAACGTCGTGATCACAAAATTGAACTAACAGCATAAAAAACATTAACCATGAAAAAACTCCTGATCCTGCTCGCCCTGACTGCCGTGGTGACTACCGTTTCGGCCCAGGCCGGCAAACCCGTTCGGTTCGGTGTCAAAATAGGAGCCAACTATACCAACCCTTCCGGGGTGAATTTTTCGGACTGGAGTTCGGGCGGCGACGTCCGTACGGGCGTAGGCTTTACAGGCGGGGCGTTCGTGAAAGTGAACATGCCTTTATCCTGGCTTTTTGTAGAAGCAGAAGCCCTTTACAGCACATACAAGCAGCGTGTGGATCCCGACGGAAACCAAAAAGCCTATAAAGTCAAATCCGAAAAGGTGGAATTTCCGCTGCACGTAGGTGTCCGCTTTCTCAAATTGATCGAAGTATATACCGGGCCGTCATTCAATTACCTTTCTTCCAGCCACGTAAATTCGGGCGATGTCAATCTGCTCGATTCGCGGCACGGGGTAAAGATCGCCGGAGACATCGGCGCCCGGGTGGTGAGCCAAAAATTCTCCATCGACGCGCGCTACCAGTTTCCGTTCTCCGGACAAAAATCGTTCCTGGAAAACATGGGCAATACGATCCGGTTCAAATCCAACCCGTCGCTCATCACGTTCTCCGTGGGTTACTCGTTCATCTAAAAACAAAGGGAATCAGGCGAACGGGAGGAAAGCGCCCTCGATATGGCGGATATCTTCGCCCATAGGGTTGGCCACGATGGATACGATATCGAAGCGGACTTCGCAGGACAGATTCCTTTCCCGTACATACATATCGGCAGCGGCTATCATACGCCGCTGTTTTTTTTGGCCGACAGCCTGCTCCGGCGCGGCCAACCGGTCGCTGGCACGGGTTTTGACTTCCACAAAAACGATCAGGCCCCCGATCGAAACCACAATATCGATCTCTATCCCGCCTATCCTTTTCCGGCGCTCCAAAACCGTATAACCTTTACCCTCCAGATAGGAAACCGCCAGATCTTCGCCGCGCAGGCCCAATCGATACGGCTGAGCGATCTCTTTTTTCCCGCCGCCGTTCATCGGGCAAAGAAATTTTTCATTCCGGCCACCGATAGACGCGCCGCCAGGTAACCGAGAGCAAATATCGTGAACAGAACAACAAAGACATTATAGAACGTGAGGGAAACGGGGTAAGGCACCTGCATGCCGCCTTCGATCATCACCAGATGGTATTCCGACTGAACCCATACTAAAATCACCGCAGCCAGCAGCCCGACGGCCGCACCGACCCCGACGATCATCATGCCCTCGCGCACGAAAATACTGCGCAACGCTTTCCGGTCGGCACCCAGAGACCAAAGGGTTCTTATGTTTTCCCGTTTATCGAGGATCAGCATCACGACCGATCCTATCACATTGAACAAAGCGATGGCTATCACCAACGCGAACACAAAATAGAGCACCAGGTTTTCGGTGTTCATGATCTTGTAATACATCTCCTTGTTCTGAACCGCTGTCTTGACCGTAAACCCGTCGCCCAACAAGCGCCGGATATCCCCGGCTACCATATCGGGAAAACGTTTCCCGTCCAATTTTATTTCCAGGGAAGAGACCTGGTCCTTTCCCCGCCTGAGCAGTCCCCGGGCAAAATCGATCCCGGTAAAAAGGTAAGTGCCGTCATAATCCTTGTGCGAGAATACACCGGAGGGCCAGGTATCGGCATAGGAGAAAAGCGCCTCGGGACTTAAGGAGATATTGTCGCTGCCCGAAGGGACATAGATACTCACGGGCATGGGGCGACTTGATACGTTCATCCCCAGACGGTAGGCAAGCGATATGCCCATCACGTTCCACAATGTGTCCGGCCTTTCTTCGTCCGGCAGCCAAATCCCGCCCACCAACACAGTATCCACATCCACCACGCGGGGATAGTCGGCATCCACCCCCCGAAGCATCGCGATGGTCTCGCTGTGCCCGTACGAAACGAACGCTTTCTCTTCCAAAATGCCACTCACTGCCTGTACCCCTTTCACCGCGCTTATCTTGTGCCGCAGGATACTGTCCGCTTCAAAGACTTTACCCC
>CAUHQV010000054.1 GCA_959608625.1 uncultured Flavobacteriales bacterium | reverse complement strand
TGTCACCAACACAAAAGAAAAGTACCAAAAGAAAAAGCCTCCGCCGGTTTTGCATTATCGCCGCTCGGAACGCCCGAAAACGGCGGGCTGCGAAACTCGCCTGCTAAAGCAGGCTCGGACAGTCTCCGCCCTTTTCCTGTTTCCGGGCTTCCTCCCGCCGGCAAAACCGAAGCGGGGTTTTAATACATCTGCCCGCAGCGTCTGTTCCCGAGCGGATATTTCCGGCGAGGGCGAAATACGATACCGAATGCTTTGAGCCCGAAGCCGGGAATAAAACCGCGACGGGAACTGTCAGCGCAGGGCGAAAGCGAGTTTTCTTTGTAACTTTCTTTTGGCAAGACAAAAGAAAGTTAATACCGGGTGATCCCGGCGGGACGGGAGAGAATACTTGGTAGTGAAAAACCGACGATTATTGCCGAATATTGTCCCGTTCCAAACCAGAGCCGATTTAAAACGGGCTATTATCGGCGCTTTCATCCTTTTGCCCCATCATCATCAGGTAGGATTTCAGAAGGTCGTCTATCCGCCCCGAAAGAATACCGTCGGTATCGGAGGTTTCGTAACCCGTTCTTAAATCCTTGACCAGTTTATAAGGTTGCAACACGTAATTCCGTATCTGCGACCCCCATTCTATCTTCATTTTTCCCGCTTCGATCTCGGCCCGTTTGGCCTGGCGTTTTTCCAGCTCCATCCGGTACAACTGTGAGCGCAGGAGCTGCATCGCTTTTTCCTTGTTCTCCAACTGAGAACGTGTTTCCGTATTTTCGATCACGATACCGGAAGGGGCATGGTGCAACCGCACCCCCGTTTCGACCTTGTTCACGTTCTGTCCGCCGGCGCCTGAAGAACGGAAAGTATCCCACGAAATATCTGCCGGGTTGATTTGGATGTCGATCGTATCGTCCACCAGCGGATAAACGTATACCGAGGCAAAGGACGTATGTCGACGTGCAGCCGAATCGAAAGGGGAGATGCGCACCAGGCGATGTACGCCATTCTCGCCTTTGAGGTAGCCGAAAGCGTATTCCGCATCGAATTCCAGCGTAACCGTCTTGATGCCCGCTACGTCGCCTTCCTGGAAGTTGAGTTCGCGGATTTTGGCGCCGAAATTTTCCCCCCACATCAGATACATACGCATCAGTATCGAGGCCCAGTCGTTACTTTCCGTCCCGCCGGCTCCGGCTGTGATCTGCAGTACAGCGCTCATGGCATCTTCCTCGCCGGAGAGCATATTTTTAAATTCCAGGTCTTCCAGGAGTTTCAGCGCTGAATTGTAGTGGGTTTGGACTTCTTCTTCCGTCGCGTCTTCCTGCTTGTAAAAATCGTAGATCACTTCCAAGTCGTCCGCCGCTGTTTTTACGGCCTGGAAATCGTCCACCCAACGTTTTTCACTGCGCAGGTGCTTCATCAGCTTTTCGGCTTCTTTGGCGTCATTCCAGAACGAAGGATCCTGTGTCTTTTCTTCGTCGGCTTCGATGCGGGTGAGTTTTTTTTCGATCTCGAGGTATTTTCCCAAGTCGGCGGTGCGGGTCTGTATGTCTTTTACCTGTTCGGCTGTAATCATTTTATCTCTTTTGTCCTTGGATTATATAAAAACGACGGCCGCGTCCCTGAGGGTCGCAGCCGGAAATATCGAGGCGGGTAGTCAACGGAAACTGTCTATCGCCATATCGTAGCCTTTCAGGCCGAATCCGCAGATACAGCCGCGACAGGCAGAGGCAATAAAGGAGTGGTGGCGGTACTCCTCCCGGGCATATACGTTAGAGATATGGAGTTCCACCACAGGAGTCGTCACGGCGCGGATCGCGTCCGCGATGGCCAGCGAAGTATGCGTATAGGCTCCGGCATTCAGTACGATACCGTCGTAGGAAAAGCCCGCTTCGTGTATCTTGGAAATGATGTTTCCTTCCGAATTGCTCTGAAAATACTCCAATTGGATGTCTTTATATTTGTCTTTCAGTCCTTTGTAATAATCGTCGAAGGATTCGCTCCCGTATACAGAGGGTTCGCGTTTGCCCAGCAGATTGAGGTTCGGTCCGTTAAGGATAAGTATTTTCATCGTTTTGACGGTTTGTTTGTGCAAATATAAAAATCTATTTGCTAATTTTAACCGCTACAAGCCAATTTGTCACATGGGGCAGTGGGAAACCGCCATAAAAGACTTTTCGTACTACCTGCGCATCGAACGGGCGCTGAGCACCAACACGGCCTCTTCCTATGCGCTGGACCTCGAAAAACTGCGGAAATATGCCAATGAACATTTCCCCGGCAAACCGCCTTGGGAACTTGTTTTTGAGGATATCGAAGGGTTTATCCGGACATGCGCAAAAGAAGGCTTATCTGCCAAGTCCCTTTCGCGCCTGGTTTCGGCCATAAGGGGCTTCTATAAATTCCTGTGCTTGGAAAATTATACCGAGAAGAATCCAGCCGTATTGTTGGAAGTCCCCAAAACGGGCCGCAAATTGCCGGAAGTGCTTACCGTGGAGGAAGTCGACCGGCTGATCGGCGCGATACGGCTGGACGAGCCCCAGGGCGAGCGCAACCGGACGATGTTGGAGCTGATGTACGGCTGCGGGCTCCGCGTGTCGGAACTGACCAATCTCCGCCTGTCCGATCTGTTTTTTGCCGAAGGTTTTATCCGGGTACTGGGAAAAGGCAGCAAGGAGCGCTTCGTTCCGGTGAATGGGCGCGCGATACGGTTGGTACAATCTTATATAGATACCGGGCGACCGCATATTAACATACAGAAAAAATCGGCCGATACCGTATTCCTTTCCCGCAGGGGCTCGGGGCTTACCCGAGCGATGGTGTTCACGATCATCAAACAAGCGGCTGCGGATGCCGGCATCGAAAAGAATATCAGCCCGCACACGTTACGGCATAGTTTTGCCACGCATCTTTTGCAGGGAGGCGCCGATCTGACGGATATCCAGGCGATGCTGGGGCATTCGTCCATTACGACTACCGAGATTTATACGCACATCGAAATATCCCGCCTGGTCGACGTGGTGGAACGGTACCATCCGCGTTCCCATGCCGGAGGTGCGGAATAGAGTGTTTTCTCAGAGAAATGTTTTTCGTTTTTATAGTTCTTCTGCGCATCGCCCCGGAATCTATTTTACATAATATAAATTATATTCAGAAATAGCAAGCGGATTTTACGGCAAGCGTTGTGTTGGAATTGTAGGCGAATTGCTGTAAATTTCTAAAGTATTCCGGTCTGCCTTTGGAAAATCTACTCTACGCAGGAACAAGGGTAAAATTTCCATTGCCGTATCGATAGCCTGCTATGTGGTCATGGCCGCGATATGGATCATTCCGGCCCAAGCGCTCGAGAAAGCGATTGATGAAACGGCAGAATAACTTTATTCTACTTGCATTTTGTGAAACGGCAGCTTTTCAGGAATACATAAATCGTAAAAATTTTGAGCGTTCAGCGATTTGTTCGTATGTTTGCCCGGAAAAATACGGATGTATGACAACAAAGCCGCTGGAGCCCACGATGAGCCAACGTTATAAATTTTCGTCGGACGTCGATTATATGGAGAATTATTTCGCGATATTCAACGATATCGACGATTCTCCGGAAGCAAGATCCCCCCATAAAATGGATGGTCTGATGTTTGTCGGCTGTCTTTCGGGGTGTATCGAGATCATGCTGGATTTGAAAAAATATACGCTGCACGCCAACGATATACTGATCGTATTGCCTGGGCAGATCGTCCAGCTCGAAAGCAAAAGCAAGGATTTCGATGGCCGTTTTCTATTCATGTCCAGCGAGTTCATGGCTAACATAAGCCTGCGCAAGCGCAATTTTTCCGCCTTTTTCGTGATCCGGGACAATCCTAAAATCCGCTTTTCCAAGGAAGATATCGACAAATACGCAGCCTATCACGATTTTATCCGGTTGCGGATGCGCAGTTCGAATTATACGTACCGCCTGGATATCATCCAACATTTGGTGGGGGCTTTGTTTTTCGAATTTATTTCCATGGAGACGTATATGGCCGACAAGAAAGCCAAACTCAACCGCAAGGACGAGATATGCAGTGAATTCCTCAACCTGTTGATCCGGCATTACAAGGAAAGCCGTTCGGTATCGTTCTTTGCCGACAAACTCTTCATTACACCCAAATACCTTTCGGCCACCCTTCGGGCAGTTACCGGGAAGAAAGCAGGCCAGTTGATCGACGATTATGTCCTGCTGCAAGCCAAAGTAATGCTGAAATCGACCAATATGACTGTCCAGCAGATCAGCGAAGAACTCAGCTTTGCCAACCAGTCGTTTTTCGCCCGGTATTTCAAACATTTGTCCGGCGTAACCCCCACGCAATACCGCAATCAATAAGTTTTTTAGGTTTTTACCGGAAAACAGACCATAAAAAGGGAATTTTTCGATAACCTCCCGATGCGCAGGGTTGTATCTTTACATAGGCATATGTAATTTATAATCAAGGGTGTTATGGGAGATTGTATAAAGTTCAGAATTAACCAAGATTTTGCGGATTTTTCCGACTTTATCCGCAAAATTCCGCAGGACGATTACCCGGTGGAAAAAGTTTTCTGCTGTAACCGGAATACGGTCGTCTTGACGACGGCAGGTGATCGGTCTTTCGTGGTCAAAAAATACAAGCGCCCTACCCTTTTCAACTGCTTTATGTACACTTGTTTCCGCAAAAGCAAGGCGAAACGGGCCTACCGGTATGCCGGTAGGCTTCTGCGCCGCGGAGTGGAAACCCCGGCCCCGGTCGCTTACATCGAAGTGAAAAAACACGGATTTTTCCATACGGGTTATTTTATTTCGGAATATCTGCCCTATCCTACCCTGGCTGCGGCGGAAAATCTGAGTGAAACCGAGAGAACATGGCTGACGGAGGATTTCATCCGGTTCACGGCCGCCCTGCACAAGGCCCGTATGGTACCAAAGGATTATAATCCGGGGAACATACTGTATTACAAGCAGAGCTGCCGTTTCCATTTCGCTTTGGTCGATATCAACCGCTTCGACTTCCACAATAGTGCCACGATACGATGCCTCGAATCTTTTACCCAATTGACCGGGTTACGGCTTACCCAGGCAGTAAAACTGGTCGTTCGGTATTGTGACGTCCGCCGGTGGGATCTGGACCGAAGCCTGCGGATATTCCTGTTCATATGGAAGAAAAACCGGTTCAAAGCCCGGATGAAACAGGCGGTAAAAACTTTTCTGGGAATATTGCCCTGACCTTTTTTAACTATAACAAAGCCGCCCGGACGAATGCCCGGGCGGCTCTCATTTTATCGGCTATTTACATCTTTTATGAAGCCGTATCGAACGACTGCATATGAATGAGTTTGGCGTACATGCCGTCGGCAGCCAGGAGTTCTTCGTGCGTCCCCTGCTCTACGATCCGTCCGTCGCTCATCACCACGATCAGGTCGGCATTCTGGATGGTGGACAACCGATGGGCCACCACAAAGCTCGTGTGGGCGTTCATCAGGTGTTCCAGGGCGTCCTGTACCAGTTTTTCACTCTCGGTGTCCAAGGCCGAAGTGGCCTCGTCGAGCAGGAGTATCGGCGCGTTTTTCAGTACCGCCCGGGCGATACACAGGCGCTGGCGCTGGCCGCCGGACAAACGCAGGCCCGAATCGCCGATGTTCGTATCGAATCCTTCCGGCAGCTTTTCGATGAATTCCAAGGCGTTGGCTACTTTGGCCGCTTGGAGTATCTCGTCGTCCGTCGCATCGGGTTTCCCGAGCAGCAGGTTATTTTTTACCGTATCGTTGAACAGGATCGATTCCTGGGTTACCAGTCCGCAAAGCCCCCGGAGGTCTTTCTGGCGGTAGTCGCGAATATCGCGCCCGTCTATGCGGATGCTTCCGCCTGTCACATCATAAAAACGGCAGATCAGGTTCGTCATGGTCGATTTTCCGCTTCCGGACTGACCTACGATCGCGATGGTTTTTCCTTTGGGCACACTGAGTGAAAAGCCTTTTATCGCCTCTTTTTCTCCGTCCGGATACATGAACCGTACGTCCTGGAATTCGATGCAGGAATCGAATGTCTTTTTTTCCAGCGCATTTTCCTTGTCCGTGATAGAAATAGGTGTATCTATCACTTCGTAGATGCGCTGCGCGGCCGCCTCTCCCCGCTTGATATCCGCGAAGGCCAGGGCGATATTCTTGGTCGGCTGTAATATTTGGTAAAACAGGGCCAGATAAGTGATGAATACCGGTGCGCTCAGGGCCTGATCCTGCACGATCAATAACCCTGCGTATCCCATGATGGCGATGATAATGGCCGAACCGATCATTTCCGACAGAGGCGAAGCCAATTCGCGCCGGCGGGTGATGCGGGCCATTTGGTTGGAATAGTCGTCGTTTACGCTGTCAAAACGTTTTTTGGACAATTTCGAGGCATTGTACGATTTGATCACTTTCAATCCGGACAGGTCCTCCTCTACCAGCGAAAGGAGTTCCCCGTATTTTTTCCGGGCCTTTTGGGACGGGTCTTTCAGCGATTTGGAAATGCGGGTGATGGCGTATGCCGTAAATGGCAGCAGGATGACGATAAAGACCGTCAGCTTCGGACTGAGCAGGATAAGGGATATGAGGATACCGATGACCATCAGCGGATCCTGTATCGTGCGGGACAGCGAGGAGAATACGGCCCATTGCACTTCCGTCACGTCCGAAGTGATGCGAGAAAGGATGTCCCCTTTCCGCTGCTCGGAAAAGAAAGAGATATTCAGGGCCAGTATTTTGTCATGGATCTGCTTACGCAGGCGCTGTTCGATGCCGATATTGATGTACGAAAGGAAAAGGCCTGCGAAATACCGGGATACGTTCTTGAGCACGAAAAGCGAGAACCCGATAAAACATACCCAGAACAGAACCCATTCCAGGCCGTTGTGCTCTATGAAATAGGTGGTTTGGTAATTGAAAGCCTGGGTCAGGTAATCCTTTACCCCGTTCATCCCGTCGCTGGCAAACACGCTTACCCCGTCTACGCTCCATACGGGTTTAGTATGCACTTTTTCGGTCTCGCCGAAAATAAGGCTCAGTACGGGGATCAGGGCGTAGGTAGATAATAACGTAAAAAGAACGGTAAGTATATTGAATACTACCGTTCCCGTTATTAGTTTCTTAAAATGCCCCAGGTTCTTAAAAAGGCGCAGGGTGTATTTCATTCGGAAGGTATTACTTTCCGCAAAAGTACTCAATTTTCCAGTGCCAAAGGTATCACTTCGTCCATTTTTTTGACGTAATGGAACGTGAGGCCCTTCAAGTAGTCCGGTTTGATATCCTCGATGTCCTTGCGGTTGTCCCCGCAGAGGATGATATCGGTAATGTTCGCCCGGCGGGCGGCCAGGATTTTTTCCTTGATACCCCCTACCGGAAGCACTTTCCCGCGCAGGGTGATCTCGCCCGTCATAGCCAGGGCCGGTCTCACCTTCCGCCCGGTAAGCACGGACACCAGCGAGGTGAGCATCGTGATACCCGCCGAAGGCCCGTCTTTCGGGGTTGCCCCTTCCGGCACGTGGATATGGATGTTGTACTGGCCTATTTCCTCGGCGTCCAGGCCGAAGTTTTCCGCGTGGGACTTGATGTACTGCAGGGCGATAGTTGCCGATTCCTTCATCACGGTACCCAGGTTACCGGTCATGGAGAGTTCCCCCTTGCCTTTGGATTTGGTGGACTCGATGTACAGGATATCCCCGCCTACCGAAGTCC
>CAUHQV010000053.1 GCA_959608625.1 uncultured Flavobacteriales bacterium | reverse complement strand
TCACTCGACCGTTTTTTCCTCGTCAAAGGGCTTCCGGCAGGATTTTCCCTGTTGCTGCTGTCCATTCCGTACGGGATGACGACTACCTATGTGGCCATGTATGCGCAGGAAATAGGCATGGGGGTGAGCCCGGGGCTTTATTTTACGTTCATGGCCGTAGGGCTGGCCGTATCGCGGCTGTTCTCCGGCAAACAGGTGGACAAAGGGCGCATTACCACGGTCATCGCTTTCGGGATGTACCTGGCCTGCGCCAGTTTTTTTGCCTTAGCGGCTTGTGAAAGTCTTGTGGCATGGAACGACAACGTGGCCTCGGGATTGTTTCTGTTCATCGCCCTTTTCCAGGGAGTCGCTTTCGGGACGATGTTCCCGGCTTTCAATACCTTATTCGTCAATCTCGCCCCCAACAGCCAGCGGGGTACGGCTACCTCGACCTATCTGACCAGTTGGGACGTAGGGATCGGTATCGGCCTGATGGCCGGAGGGTGGATCGCCCAGGCGTTCGGCGGGTTCAGCCGCGCATATCTTTTCGGCGGATGCCTTACGGTAATTTCTACCCTGTATTTTATCTTCCGGGCGGCCCCGCATTTCAATAAGAACAAAGTGCGGTAAAGTTTATTTATCCGGCGGACATTCTTCCAAAAGCTTTTGGATGGTTTTTTCCAGTACCGGGTGAGTGAAATCCGGGGCGATCTCCGCCATCGGCTCCAGTACGAAACGCCGCAGGCGGGCCAGCGGATGGGGGATCTTTAGAGAAGGAGTATCCAGTATTTCGCTCCCGGCGAAAATAATGTCTATGTCCAGCGTACGGGAAGCGTATCCTTTGGCGTCGGCATCCCGCTCTCGGCCGAAAAGTTTTTCGATACCCATCAATTTTTCCAACATTTCCTGCGGTGCGAGCGCGCTTTCCACTACGGCTGCGGCATTGACAAAATCCTGCCGGGCCGAAAAGCCCCACGGGGCGGTCGTGTAAAAAGAAGATACTTGCTCTACCTGCCCTGCCTGGCGGTTTATTTCATCCAATGCGCCCCGCAGGATAGCTGGGGTGTTTCCGATATTGCCGCCGAGGGACAGATAGTATTTCATGCTCAGATATTGATCGCCTCGTCGTAGGCGGCTGCTACCGCTTCGTAAAAACATTCGCTCATCGTGGGATGGGGATGTACCGCTTTCAGGATATCCATGGCCGTCAGGCCGCCCTCGCGCACGACGACCGCTTCGGCGATCATTTCGGTCACGTTGTCCCCGATCATGTGCGCCCCGAGCAGCTTATCGGTCTTCGTATCGAAGATAACCTTAACGAAACCTTCCGCCCGCCCTGCGGCGCGGGCTTTACCCGATGCGGTGAAAGGGAATTTTCCGATTTTTACCGTGAATCCCGCTTCTGCGGCCTTCTCTTCGGTCAATCCGACGGAGGCTACCTGGGGTGTGATGTATGTCGCTCCCGGGATATTGCCGTAATCCACCGGAGCAGGCGTCAGCCCGGCGATGGCTTCGGCAGCCACGATACCTTCTGCGGCGGCCACGTGCGCCAGGGCCGGCCCCGGAACGATGTCTCCGATAGCGTAATAGCCTTGGGCGGACGTCCGGTAATATTTATCCACCGTCACTTTGCCCCGGTCAGTACGGATGCCCGTCTCTTCCAGGCCGATGCCTTCTATATTAGCGGAAATGCCCACGGCGGACAGGACGATGTCTGCCGTGATCTCCTGCGGGCCTTTGGCGGTCTTTATTTTTACCAATACTTTGCCGCCGGGGGTCGGTTCGGCGCTTTCCACTTCGGCGGAAGTGAGGGATTTGATGCCGCGCTTGCGGAAAATGCGTTCCGCTTCGCGGGATACTTCGGCGTCTTCCACGGGCAGGATACGGGGCATGTATTCCACGATCGTCACCTGGGTGCCTATCGAATGGTAGAAATAGGCCAGTTCCGATCCGATCGCACCCGATCCGACCACGACCATCGTTTCCGGCAGGGCGGGCAGGGTGAGCGCCTGGCGGTACCCGATGACCTTTTCCCCGTCCTGCGGCAGGCCCGGCAGGTTGCGCGAGCGGGCGCCGGTAGCGATCAGGATGTTCGGGGCCGTAAGCTGGAACTTTTCCCCTTCCGCCGGGGTTATTTCCACCCGGTGGCCCGGCAGCACTTTTGCCGTACCGGGAACGACGTCGATCTTGTTCTTTTTCATCAGGAATTCTACTCCGCGGCTCATCTGCGAGGCAATATCCCGGCTGCGGCCTATCACGGCTGTAAAATCGGGGGCGGGGACTTCCGCCAGGGTCAGACCGTAATCGGCGGCATGGTGCATATAGGTATAGACCTCCGCACTTTTCAGCAAGGCTTTGGTGGGAATACAGCCCCAGTTCAGGCAAATGCCCCCCAGGTTTTCGCGCTCCACGATGGCCGTGCGCAGGCCGAGCTGGCTGGCGCGGATGGCGGCGCTGTACCCGCCGGGGCCGGCGCCGATGACGATCAGGTCGTATGTGTTCTCCATTTTTGGGTATGTTTTTTCAGCTATATGCACAAAGTTAGGGTTTTTCCGGCCTCCGAAGAAAAAATGGGCCCCGATTTGCCGGAAAATATAAAAAAGTGTATCTTTGCCGGCACAATATGGTGAATGTAGCTCAGCTGGTTAGAGCGTCGGATTGTGGTTCCGAAGGTCGTGGGTTCGAGCCCCATCTTTCACCCCAGTAAAAAAGCCCTTGCAGACTCTGCAAGGGCTTTTGGCATTTACCATCTGAATTCCGGCATTTTGGGGAATACGGAGAAGAAAAGCGAGGGAATTAACGCCCTGTTTTTTATCTTTGTGCAATACATAAGTAGTATGATTATGCAGGATATAATAAACGGACGCTGCGGTTGGTGTGGGACTGACGAACTGTATGTGAAGTACCACGACCAGGAGTGGGGAAAATTGGTGACCGACGACAGGACGCTGTTCGAATTTCTGGTACTGGAGGGCGCTCAGGCCGGGTTGAGTTGGATAACGATCCTCAGAAAGCGCGAGGGATACCGCAAAGCCTTTTGCGATTTCGACCCCGAACGGGTGGCGCAAATGACCGATGAGGATGTGGAACGGCTGATGCAGTTCGACGGCATTGTGAAAAACCGCCTGAAAATTCAGTCGACTATCACCAATGCTCGGCTGTTCCTCGCCCTGCAAAAAGAATTCGGCAGTTTTTACGATTACACCCTGTCGTTCTTTCCCGGCCGGAAACCGATTGTCAGCACCGTCCGGTCATTGAGCGATATCCCGGCATCGTCCCCCGAATCCGACGCCATGAGCAAGGACATGAAAAAACGGGGGTTTAAATTTTTCGGGACGACGATTTGTTACGCCCACTTGCAGGCTTCGGGGTTTATCGACGATCATCTGGCCGATTGCATGTGCCGAAAAAGATAAGTAACAGTTACAAAAAGAGAAAGACCATGAAGATAGCCTTTATATCGGATATGCATGGCTCGGCTTGGGCGACGGCCTCGGCGCTGAAGGCCGCGCAAAATTGGGGGGCAGACCGTATCGCCGTTCTGGGCGATGTGATGTACCACGGTCCGCGCAATCCTTTGCCCCGGCAATACGACCCGATGGAGGTGGCCCGGTTGCTCAACGAGCGGGCGGGCATCATTACGGCTGTCCGGGGCAATTGCGACAGCGAGGTAGATCAGATGCAGGTAGAATACCCGATGATGGGGGATTATGCCGTCATCGCCCTGCCCGGGCGGGATATCTTCCTCACGCACGGGCATGTGTACAATCCCGAAAACCATCCGCCCCTGCGCCCGGGTACCGTGTTGGCGTTCGGGCATATCCATACCCCGGTGGCCGAAAAGTACGGGGATCTTTATTTTTTCAACCCCGGTTCGGCTTCCCTGCCTAAAGAACCGTATCCCCATTCGTGGGGGCGGTACAGCGACAACGTACTGGAGATAGTGGATTTCGACGGGAATATCGTAAAACGACTGGAACTATGAGCGAACTCAACGACCGGGGGCATATGGATTTTGTGATGCTGGAGGCTTTCGACCGGGAAGCTTACCCGGAGTACGCCTCTATGAGCGCATCCGAACGCAAGAGCCTTCCTTCTACCAATTTCTGGCGGCAAAAGAATAACCTTCCCTTGGTACCGGTTCCGCCGGAGGATAAATATTATTACTACTATTTCCGGGGGATAGATCAGGTAAACTACGTCAATACCCCGGCAAAAAAAACGGGAACTACCGAAGAATAGACTCCCAGGGATAGGACACCTCCCACAGGAATAGTCCGCGGGCGTCCACCGACATGCCCGAGGCGCGGCGGTCCCGGCTTTCGATGATCCGGCGCAGATCTTCCGGAGCGAGTTTTCCCCGGCCTACGTCGAGCATCGTCCCTACGATAGCGCGCACCATATTGCGCAAAAAACGGTCTGCCGTAATGGTGAATACCAACCTCCCGTCTTCGGGACATTCCCACCGGGCGTCTTCCACGTGGCACACGAACGTTTTCACATCCGTATTCACTTTTGAGAAGCACTGGAAATCCTCGTACTGTTTCAGAATCCGGCAGGCCAGGTTCATAGCTGCCGTGTCGACTTCGTGCAGCAGGTAATAGGATGTTTCGCGGTGGAAAGGGTCTTTTTCGGTATGGATGAAGTATTTGTACTGCCTGCGCACGGCATCGAAACGGGCATGCGCATTTTCCCGGACTTCGAAGATGTTTTTTACGGCGATGTCTGCCGGCAGGAAAGAATTCAGCCGGCGGCAAAGTTCTTCCGGCTGTGTGATAGGGGCTGAGGTATCGAAATGAGCGAACATCTGCCGGGCATGTACCCCGGCGTCCGTGCGCCCTGCCCCGGTGAGGCTTATTTTTTCGTGCAGCAGGAGTCCCAGGGCGTTTTCAAACACGGCCTGGATCCCGAGGCCCTGGCCCTCGGGCTGGCTTTGCCAGCCCGAGTAAGCAGTGCCCAGATAGGAGAACTCTGCGAAGTACCTCACAGGCGGATTGATTTAGAAGTTGAATTTCACCCCGACAAAGGCGCGGACCCCGCACCAATCGTACCCATAAAATTTGGCGACACGGCCGTCTATTGTATTGTTCACTTCGGCGAACAGGCTCCAGCGGGGAGCAAAACGGTAGGCGGCGCTGGCTTGGTATTCGACGTAACCGTCCATCGTATGTTCGGTTGCCCCGCCGGCCAGGTAGGCCACATAGGCTTTGGAGGAACTGTTATAGGTGATGCGGCCAGAAAGGTCTATCAGGTCGCGTACGACCGATCCTTGGTAGGAAGCCCCGATCCGGAAATCCGGGCGGTAGAGGGCTTTGGGGAAAAGTTCGGAAGAACTGTTGTTATACTCCACAAAGGCCCCTACGCGGTGGGACGGATTGATGGTGTAATCTCCCGAGGCTTTCAGGGTGAACACTTTGATGTCGTCTTCGATAGGCAGGTAGTAAGAAAGGAATTCGTTGCCCATCGTTTGGCGGAAATTGATCCAGGCCGGGGCTTTGTCCGTCTGGCCGTATGCGGCGCTCACGTCGTAACGGAAAGAGGACGAGAATACACCCGAAAGGCCGATCTGGGCTTTGAATTTTTCGTGCGAATAGAACGCTGCGGTCAGCGGGCTGGCGAACGGGTTGTCATACATCAGGGTCGCCATGTTCTGGATCTGGTATCCGCTCTCCAAACGGCCGTAGATGCTCATCAGTCCGTCGATGATCGAATAAGCCGCCTTGATCTCGGGCATGATGTGGAATTTGGAATCGATATGGTTCCCGGTGATCAGTTCCATACGGGCGCCGGCATAAAGATCCAGGCGGCCGTTTTTGTAGGATACCGCGGGAGTGAGCATAAAGTGGCCGAAGTCGGTTTTCGACAGTTCCATTTCATATCCGGTGATCGGGCCGGTAGACGGGTAGATGGAATAGGGTACGTTCACCGCTTTGTTGCTGTAATAAGCGGCTGCGGCATCCAGGGAAAGCATCACTTTTTTGACCGGCAGGTAAAAACCGGCAGTTGCCTTCACATAGGAATCCCGGGTCTTGTTGGCCCCGTTCATGTACGATCCTTCGATGTTCAGGTGGTCGAACAGCCTGTAACCCGAATTGGAACGCATGAATACGCCCCCCGTAATGCTGTTGTGGCGCAGTACGAGCGGGAGTTCGGAGAAATAGTTGTCCGAAAGCCGGGAGCCGTTGTTGGTAAAGGCATCGTAGGCGTATTTGGCATATCCGCCCAGATCGTACCGCCGGGAGGCGTATTTAGCCGAAACCGAGGCGTCCGAATGGTTGAATACGCTGTTGTCCTTGAAGAATGAAACATCGCGCTCTGCCCGGTCGTGGTTGAGCCCGGCGCTCAGGGTCGTCTTGCCCCAGGATTTGGAATAATAACCTTCCAATACGGTGGAAAGGTTATAACCGATACCGCCTTTGATGTAGTTCGGGTAGAGGGTAGCCGGCTGGCTGCCGCTCATCACCAGGGCGGATACCTGCTGTACGGCGAAATCGAACTGGGGTACATCCGCTTCGCTTTTATAGCTTACCGGGAGTTTGGTGTTGTTCTCGGGGGTTTCGTCCGGGGAGAAGTTGACCTTCTTGCCCACTTTGACGTCCGGGTTGTAGCCTTTTTCTACGGATACTACCTCGGAGGATATTTTACTCTTGTTTTCCTGTGAATAACCTGCTGCAGCCGTGCACAGGATGGCCGAGCAGAGAATTAGGTACTTTGTATTCATCGTGTTTGGAAATGATTGATTATTCGGTAAGGTTTTCAGCGCTTTTTTCACCGGAGGTCTTCTCCTGCGAATCCATGAAGTCCTTCAGCGCCCGGGCTTCGGCTTTAATGTCCTCGTAGGGGGTGCTGTCCAGCACGTTCTGCAGGATGTAGCCGGCCTGGTATTTGTCGCCCTGCGCGCAAAAATTTTGCGCCATCAGCAGCAGCGCTCGCGAGCCGATGTGTTTATACATGGGGTATTCGAGGGTAAGCTTGGCGATAGTTTCCACCGATTTGTCGTACTGGCCGTCCCGGTATTGTAAAAGCGCTTCATAATAAAGGGTTTTGGCCATGTTTTCCCCGGAGCAGATTTTTTTCAGTTCCTCCGTCAGGGCTTTCGCTTTGTCGGCCTGGTCGTCTTCCGCCAGAGCCCCGTACAAGGCCACTGAAGCGTCGGCATAAAGCTGGCTGGTAGAGGGGAATTCCCGGCGGACGAGTTCGGCGTATTTGACGGTATTATCCCAATCTTCGGCCTGGGTGTAAGCTGAAAGGAGGTTGACCAACGCGAATTTCCGGTTGTCGGCGATGCGGGCCTCGCCGAACAGTTTTTCCAGGGAAGGAAGCGCTACGTCCAGGCTGTCCTGCGCCCGGAGAAGTTCGACGTACTTCACGGCAGCTCCTTCGGTGAATTTGTTGTCCGGCAGGTTGAGCAGGCGTTTGTAATCGGTTTTTGCGGCGGTCGTATCGCCGGATTTAAGTGAGGATTCCGCCAAGTAGTAGATCGCATCGGTGGTAAAGAGCCCCGAAGGGTATTTTTCCACGTATTGGACGAACGCTTTGGATGCCCCTGCGTAATCGCCTTTCGAGAAGGCTTTTTGCCCCGTCTCGAAGTAAAGGGAATCCACCGACATCTGATCCAACGGGGTGCCCGACGTATTGTCGCTCCAGGTGACGAATTCGTCCGAACGGCCCTGTTCGACCAGTATTTGCCGCACGCTGCGTGTAGCCGAAGGGGTCACAGAAGATGAGGGATATTTCTCTACCACTTCCTTATAAAGGGCGAGGGCCTTGTTGCTGTTGCCTTGGTTGTAATAGGCCAGTGCGGCTTTCGATTTGGCTTCGGGAACGAGCTCTCCGGCGGCCTTTTCATTGCCCACCTGCAGGTAGGACTCTATCGCTTTGCCTGTCTGTCCGACTTTTTGGTAGGCCATGCCCATCTGGTACCGGGCAGCGGCCCTCCAGGGGGATGCGGGGTAGTTTTTCAGGAATGCCGTCAGGGACGCGATCTGGCCGTTGTAATTGCCGGTAATACCCTGGCAAAGGGCCTTCTGGTAGGTGGCGTAATCCGAAGAGGGAACTCCTGCAGCCGCTACTT
>CAUHQV010000052.1 GCA_959608625.1 uncultured Flavobacteriales bacterium | reverse complement strand
ATAATACCTTTTTTTACCCCTTTCCAAATGTTTTATCCGAAATTTTCTATAAAATTTTCACCCATTTGAAAACCTGCATTTTCCATAAAACCTCCTGTGTTTTTTCAACGGAGCAGGACGACAAAGATACGGCCAAAGAATGCTTTCCTCCAAATTTTTTTTGGGATTTTTTTTACTCCAGGGTAACCTGTGGAATGGCATCCATAAGGCGCTGCGTGTAGGGAGATTGCGGATTTTTATAAACCACGTCCGTGCGCCCGTATTCCACGATCTGTCCGCCCTGCATGACGGCCAAGTGGTCGGACATATACTGCACGACGCTCAAATCATGGGATATAAAGAGGTAGGTAAACCCGTAATCGTCTTTTAGGTCATTAAGCAGATTGAGTACCTGCGCCTGCACCGATACGTCGAGGGCCGAAACGGATTCGTCACATATAATAAAGGAAGGTTTGAGGACCAAAGCCCGCGCGATCCCGATACGCTGACGCTGGCCGCCCGAAAACTGGTGGGGATAGCGGGAAGATACGTCGGGGGACAACCCCACTTTCTTCAGCAGTTCCGCGATATGTTCCTTGCGTTGCTGGTCGTTATCCAGTATTCCATGCACCCGCATCGGTTCGATAAGGGCCTCCCCGACGCTGAGCATGGGATTCAGCGATGCGAACGGATCCTGGAAAATGATCTGAATATCCCGGCGAAGGCTCATCAGTTCTTTGGGAGAAAGTTTCGTAATATCCTTCCCCCGGTAAAACACCTCCCCTTCGCTCGGTGGGTCGAGCATGAGTATGGCCCGGGAAAGGGTGCTTTTACCGCATCCGCTTTCTCCGACCAAGCCCAGCGTTTCACCCTTATATATATCGAGGTTTACATCCTGTACGGCCCGGGTAATGTCACGGCTTCGGTCGCTGCGGAACCATTTGGACACCCCGCGTATCCGCAGCAGTGGCGCACGCTGTTCCACTTCTGCCTCCCGGGCTATGATTTGGTCTTCGGTCAAAGGGGCCCCCTCCGGCATTTTGCCGTCCATAAAATCCGCCACGACCGGCAGCCGGTTGACCTTCTGCCCCAATTTAGGACGGCAGGCCAACAGACCTTTGGTATACGGGGATTGGGGATTGGAAAATATTTCTTTCTTCGTTCCTTTCTCTTCGACCCTGCCGTGGTACATCACCAACACTTCGTCGGCAATCTCGGATATAAGTGCCAGGTCATGGGTGATAAAGATAATCGCCATCTCGGTCGTACGGCTTATTTCGGACAAAAGATTGACGATCTCTTTCTGTACCGTAACATCTAAGGCTGTGGTAGGTTCATCGGCGATGATCACGTCCGGCTTGCAGGCAATGGCCATCGCGATGACCACACGCTGTTTCTGTCCGCCGGATATCTGATGGGGGTAAGAATTGTAGATACGTTCCGGATCGGGGAGTTTTACCTGCCCGAAAAGCTTGAGTACTTCGGCCTTTCGCTGTGCGGCAGTCATTTTGGTGTGTATTTTCAGCACCTCTTCCACCTGGGCGCCACATCGCTGAACGGGGTTCAACGCGCTCATCGGCTCCTGGAAAATCATCGTGATCCGTTCGCCCCGCAACTTGCGGAAACGTTTCTCGGGCAAGGTCGCCAAATCGAGCACCTCACCCCCCTGGCGGAAAAGGACTTCCCCGCCGGATACCTTCAGGTTGGGGTTCAGAAGGCCGGTTATGGCATAACAAGTGATGGATTTCCCGCTGCCGGATTCGCCTACGATGCCCAGCACCTTTCCCTTTTTCAGGGAAAAGCTCACATCTTCCACCAACTGGCGGCCGTCCCCGTCTTTTACGGTACCGATGCCCAATCCGCGTACTTCGAGAATATTTCCTTCCTCCATAGAATGCCTACACACTTTTTGAAGTTACAAAATTAGGCAAGAAGAACATACCAATCATGACATTTTTTTATAAATTTGTTAATTATAAAACGAAAAAACGCCCTCGCATTATGGAAGATATAAAACAATACATCGAAAAGGAAAAATCCCGCATGCTCGTCGAGCTGTTTGCCATCCTGCGCATTCCGTCCATTTCGGCCGTGAGCGCCCATCGGGAAGATATGCAAACCATGGCCAAAGTATTGGCGGACAAATTCCTGGCGGCCGGGGCGGATCGTGCCGAAGTCATGGAGACAGGCGGCCATCCGGCCGTACTGGCCGAAAAGATCATCGGGGAGGACAAACCGACCGTGCTGGTGTACGGGCATTACGACGTACAGCCGGTCGTACCGCTGGAGCTCTGGGAAACCCCGCCGTTCGAGCCTGTGATCAAAAAGACCGCCCTCCATCCCGAAGGGGCCATCTTCGCCCGCGGGGCCAATGACGATAAGGGCCAAATGTATATGCACGTGCTGGCTTTCGAATACCTGGTAAAATCCGGGAAGCTGCCCTGCAACATCAAATTCCTCATCGAAGGCGAAGAAGAGGCCGGATCGTCCCACCTCGACGCTTTCGTGCGCGATCATGCCGACCTTTTGGCCTGCGACGTCGTGCTGGTGTCCGACACGACGATGGCGGGAAAGGAGCAGCCGTCCGTGATGACGGGGCTGCGTGGATTGTCGTATTTCGAGATCACGGTCAAAGGCCCTTCGCGCGACCTGCACTCGGGGCACTTCGGGGGCGCTGTTGTCAACCCCTGCACCGCCCTGTGCCAAATGATCGCGGCCCTGCACGACGATAAAAAGCGGATCACCATCCCCAATTTCTACGACGACGTGGTGGAAGTAAGCCCGCAGGAACGGGCCGAGATGGACAAACTCCCCCTCGACATGGAACGCTACAAGAATAATGTGGGCGTACGGGAAGTCGCCGGCGAAGAGGGATACAATACCCGGGAACGCGCCACTATCCGCCCGGCATTAGACGTGAACGGCATCTGGGGCGGTTACACCGGCGAAGGAGCCAAGACTATCCTGCCCGCCGAGGCCCATGCCAAAATATCCATCCGCCTGGTTCCGGATCAGGATCCGGAAAAAGTGAACCGGATGTTCGTCGATTATTTCAAATCGCTGGCCCCGGCAGGTGTTACGGTGGAAGTAACTCCTACGCAAGGGGCGTATCCATATGTCACTCCCGTTTCCGGGAAGGCCTACCGGGCTGCCGCCGATGCACTGACCGAAGTATACGGCAAACCGGCCGTACCGGTACGCGGCGGGGGAAGCATCGGCGTGGTGCCGATGTTCGAAAAATACCTGGGCCGCAAGACTATCCTGATGGGCTTCGGACTGGATACCGATGCGATCCACTCCCCCAACGAAAACTATAGCCTCGCGCAGTTCTTCCGCGGCATTGAGGCGATCACCCTTTTCTATAAAAACTACTGCCAATGAGAATCCTGGTTGACATCGCCACGCAACGGCTCACCCTCTACAAAGGAAAAGAGGTCGTACGCACCTACCCTTGCTCTACTTCCCGGTATGGCATCGGCAACCTTTCGGGATCGAACAAGACCCCGCTGGGCTTGCATACCGTTATCGAAAAATACGGAGATAGCGTGCCGATGGGAGGTATTTTCTCCTCGCGGAAGTTTACGGGAAAGATCGCTCCTATCAACGAGACCCAACTCCCTTCCCCCGAAGACCTTATCACCTCGCGCATCCTCCGGCTGGCCGGGTTGCAGCAGGGTGTGAACAAAGGCGGATTGGTGGATAGCTACGACCGGTATATCTATATCCACGGCACACCGGACGAGGGACTCATCGGCTCCCCGGCCTCGCATGGCTGTATCCGGCTGAAGAACGCCGACGTGATCGAACTTTACGAGCACACACCCGTAGGCACCGAAGTGGAGATCATTTAGTTTTCACAGAAGAGATTCTTTGTAAAAATCTCCGCTAAAAGCGGGAATTTTTTGATAAATGTTGTTTAAAAGTTGCGTTATAACCTAAAAAAACCCTCCAGGAACAGGAGGGTTGACGTATCAACTGAGTATTTAAATCAGCGATAATCTGTGAATAGTGAAAGATTTATTTCCCCGATTTTCTGAAAAGGGAAACGATCCATAATAGGAGAATAGCGCCGACCACTGAGGTGATCAGGCCGCCTATAATTCCTGTGGTGGCAATGCCCAGCAAACCGAATACCCAGCCGCCCAGTACGCCGCCGATGATACCCACTATTAGGTTGACCAACAGGCCGAATCCACCTCCCCGCATTAGTTTGCCGGCAATGAATCCCGCCAGAATTCCAATGATGATATACCAAATAAAGTTCATAAGATTTAGATTTTAGGTTAATATTTAATTAGGATATGAGATTCATATCTCTAGTAAAGTTACGCAAATTTTGTGTAAGTAAGTGTTTATTAAACGAAAATGCGTGGTTATTTTTAGTGGGGCGCTGCAAATATGGCCGGCTGCAGTCCCGGGGTTTTCGCAGGGCTGGGAAAGTTACCTGTGAATTCCATGTGACTAAAAAATAAAAGCGTCTGCAAACATTTGCAGGCGCTTGATTTTGAGTGGACCCAGAGGGTCATGATCCCCCGACCTTCAGATTATGAGTCTGCCGCTCTAACCAACTGAGCTATGGGTCCGTCCTTTTGTCAGGAACGGTGCAATATTACGACAATTTTCACTACCTTGCAAATCGCAAAATAAAAAAAGACGGCAGGAAAACTATATGGCTAATATCAAGAACCTTATTTTCGATTTCGGGGGCGTGCTCCTCGACCTGGACGAGCGGGCTACTTATGAAGCATTCATGCGCTTGGGCCTGCATACGGTTCCTGGCGATTTGGGAGAGGCAAATCAGGCGTTCCAGCGGGGAAAGATTCCGGAACGGCAGTTTTTGGACTCTCTAAAAAAATATATGCCGTCCGGGGTTACGGATTCACAGATCAGAGAGGCCTGGTGCGCCATGCTCCGGGACATCCCGAAGGAGCGTTTGAATCTGCTGGAAAAACTGGGTAAAAAGTACCGGTTGTTTTTGCTGAGCAACACGGATGATATTCATATAAACTGCCTTGCGCAGAGGGACAAAGCAGCCTTGGCCCGTTTTGAATCCTTTTTTGAAAAAGTGTATTACAGTCAGCGCACCGGATACCGCAAGCCCGAACCGGAGATATTCGATCTGGTACTGCGCGAAAACAGTCTTATCCCGTCCCAAACCCTTTTTGTGGACGACATCCGGGAAAATGCCGAGGCCGCTGGAAAAATAGGCATGCTGTATTTTTGGCTCGACCTATCGAGGTATTCTTTTAAGGATATGCCGGATATCCTAAACCAGTACAACGGAAAATAGAACGTTATTAACCTTAGTTATTCTAGTCAAACTGTTACAATAACAATATTTTTCTTTTCCACATCCTTTCTATTCCATTATTACGCTGGATTATCCGAGATGGCTGAAGGTAAAATTTGAAGTTTTCAACTTCAATAATTACTTTTACAGCTACATTTTATCATAATGAAAAATACATTTTTACTATTTTTCTTACTCCACCTCACCTGTCTTTTTGCACAATCCATCCGGTACGACCCAGAGGCCCAAAGTGTTTTAGTCAGGCGCAAATACTATTCCCTGGATTTCGACACGCTCCACCGACAAGCGCGGTGGGTCTACTATATGCCCACGTCCGGTCACATCAAAGGAAAAGCCAAACGGGCGGATAATTTCCGGCCCGATCCGTCAGCCCCCAATTGCGCCGAACTTTCCGATTATAAGGGCTCCGGATACGACCGGGGACACTTATGTCCGGCTGCCGACATGAAGATATCACAGGAAGCGGTGTCCGAGACTTTCTTCCTTTCGAATATGTCTCCGCAAGCCCCTGTTTTCAACCGGGGTGCGTGGGCTAAATTAGAAGCTCTGGCGCGCAGTTATATCCGGGACAGTTCCGACACGCTGTATGTAGTAACAGGGCCGGTGTTTTTGGGCGCCATAGAAAATATTGGTGAAAACAAAGTTACCGTACCCCTGTTTTACTACAAAGCCTTATACTGTCCTAAACGGGGAATGACGGCCTTTTTAATGCCGAACCGGAAAATAGAAGACCCTCTCATGGCCTGGGTCGTTTCGGTAGATATGGTGGAGTCTTTGACAGGAACAGACTTTTTTCCCCAACTTCCTGATGAGACGCAGAATAAACTGGAATCGATTCCGCGACTCTTTTTGACAGATTAAAATCCGCTTAAATATCTTCCCTGTCTAAAAGGCAGAATAGATTGCACAAAATATACCCAATAGTAGTATCTGTTTTCGGTATTATTCGGTCTGCCCCGCAAGTATTTCAGCGACAAAGACTCCTATTTAAGAATATCCCGTTTTTTGTCGTCCTCAATCCCTACATTGTCATCCTGGCTTATTTCGCGCATCTTGTTTGCAAACATCCGTTCAATTTCTTTTTTGCGGGATTCCTCCCGTTTATCTATCAACACATTATAGTCGCATCCTTTCGATGAAGAAACAAGAATAAAAAGTTCGATACACAAAAAGAAAACAAAAAACAAAATGTATACGACAATCGCCCAGCCACTATCCGCTATAGTAGAAATGATAGCCTGTATCTCATCGAGAAAACCTTTTTTCTGCTGGTAAAAAGTTCGTATGCTTTCTATATCCTTAGCCTGTTTCTCGTATAAATCGCCCAATGTTTTCTGTAAATCTTCTATCCTTTTTGCATTATTATCCCTCGGTATTGCCAAAGGATTAGGAACAGATACCGTTTTAACGTCATAGGTCACCAACTTGCGGGCATTGCCAAGAGAATCTCTGATTATCTGTCCGCTTGCATCCTTTTCATATTCTTCTTTCCTGTCGGACAGTTTCTGAGTATGCAAAGGCTTAAGGCTTATAACCTCATTCAAACTATCATTTATCAGACTGAGGGAATCTATTTCCTGCCGAATAGACCGTTCTTGCAACCTCCGGGCCTTGTCATATTCTTCCAGGCGGAGATTGGTGCGTTTATCGACGATCTCTTGTTTTTTTATCTCTATATCATCCTGAAAAAGGAATTGATCAATAATAATACTTCCAATAAAAGCCATGCACACCGCTAACACAGAGCGAATAACAACCAGCCAAGGCGATTTGCCGCCCGGCCTTAATATTATTTGCCGTTCAATACATACCACCATGCAAATAAAAACGGCGGAAACTACAGTGCAAACGAAAATAGACGAGCCAAGATACATCCTGGTAAACATAAAGCTGACAAAACCCCATATCACCATCATCACCACAAGAGCAGATGTGTACCGGGTCAGGGCTTTATGGCTTGCCTGGGTACAGTTCTGCAGCGTGTCATAATCCCAACCTATCAGCCAGCATAGAAAATGCGCCCAGTTATCTTTTTTATTTCTCATTTCTCAAAATAGTTATCTTGTTTTCAGACACTTCCATCAATCCTATTTTGTAACCGCGCTCATAAGATCCGATTACTTTTGCATAGATATCGCTTCCTATATCGTTCAAAGATTTAGCCTTTGTCTGAATCTCATTGATATGCCGCTCTATCTGCTGTTTGGTGACATTGATCCTCTGCGCGGTATCGATCATACCCGCGTCGGTCATATTTTTTATTTCGAATTCCACCTCTGTAAGCATATCTGCATATTGCATCAGTATCCTTTCAATAACGATCTTGATATCCTGGCTTATCAACCGCTTGCCGGAATCCATTGCCGATAGGTTTTTAGCCTCTTTAGCTTCCCGATTCCCCCTTGTTTCATAGTCCTCCCCCAGACGGTCGAACAATTCATAGATAGGCCAGCATTTAGATTGTGAATGAAAAATAAATGAGGGGGAATCCTCATTCACAAATTTCGATTTAGGAATTTCTACAATTGTTTTTTCGTCTTCCGGCGTTGCTACAGCAGGCTGCAGATCTTTTTCTTTTTTTGACCAAGTAAACCAACCCATTTATTCTAGCGGTATTAGATTATTTTATGTATTTAGTAGGTATATTATACAATGTATGACCTTTTGTGTGGCATTTTTCACATAAGGTTATCAAATTGACGTCATCGTATTCCCAAGGATCTTTAAATTTCTGCAGCCGTTCGATAAAATGGTATTGCCTGTGATGCACATGCAAACCCTCCGTGCTTCCGCAAAGCACGCATTTATACTGATCTCTTTCCAGTATTTGTTTCCTGCGTGTTTTCCAGCGAGGATCAAACAATGTCTCTGCATAGGTCCCGTGACTATTTCCTCCTCTGAAAATCATATTCGTGAATGTTAATAATTATTCTGCTTTCAATAAAACTTATTTATCGAATACTAAATCGCTACACCGATATTATTTTGTACTTTTGGCTTATTGTTATCCAACAATAATTCATTTTTTGGAAAATTTATTTGCCATTTTTACCCCCCTGACCTGAAGCTACCAGAATTGATAACTCATACATCTTCAAGCAGCGTAGTTTTACGGCCAACAGGAAATACAATGATTTTATGAGTAAATTCTTATTAAAATACAAATGTATAAATAACTTAGTAACCAGCCTCAAAAAACTGAATTAATTCTGCCGGAAATAACCGGGTTTAAAAAAAACAGCCGGATCCCTACTGATTTACTCTCAAAAATTAAGCGAACCCACAATCTGTTTAACCTCCATAAACATCTTTTCCTTTCACGTCAATCCTCCGGGTATTCTTCCGACAGGCTGAACTTTTTCCGGGCGAACAGATCGGCCAGGCCGGATATTTGTTTCAGGCGCAGCAACTCATCCTTGTCCATCCCGATATTGCGCATGATCCAATGGTCGGACATCCCGGAACGAACCAGTTCCGCCACGATCCCCGTCATCAACTCTACCGAGTGTGTTCCCCGCGCCCGGTTGTGACGGATCGTCGAGGCCATCCGGTTGGATATATCTTTATCTATTACCACCACCGGAAGCAAACCATTCTCCCGTTCGTATATCCGCCGGGATGTTTTCATCACCATATACCGATGATACCCGTCGACCAGTTCATATTCGTCCTTATCCTTCCGGTAATAACACACGCAGGGCATCGTGTACCCATCCGCCCAAATGGATAATTCCAACAGTTTCATCTCGGTGGGTGCCACCACATTGGGGTTGTAACTATTGGCCACTACTTTTTCTACCGGCACGGCTTTAACGGCGTATACCGGGCTTTCAAATTTGTCCGCCATCCTGTTGGGATTTATATTTATCCACCGCAT
>CAUHQV010000051.1 GCA_959608625.1 uncultured Flavobacteriales bacterium | reverse complement strand
CATCCGTTCGCGGTGCCGGTCGGAAAGGATCTTCCGTACGATGAGGAATACGATCAGCGGTATCACTATGAATAATCCGATCACCACCGCCAGTCCGATAAGGATTCCTGCTGTTGCTTCTGCCATGATCTTTTATGTTTTTATGTTTATTATTTTGTTTTTTCCTTTCTCTACATTAGACTGCAAATGTCTATAAAAGGTTACAGTCTTCCGAAAAAATCCCGCCCTTTTCCATTCTTTTTAATGATAAAAGCCAGCCGGATAACATCCTGCTGGCTTTTATTAAATTATTCTGTCCGAAATTACTCGGCAGGCGTCTGTTCCGGCGTAGGAACCGGGGCCTGTGTCGGGATCGGAGCCGCCGGGAGTTCCGTACGGGGGGCCGTATTATCCAATACATCGTCATAAGTACCCTGTGCCGCATGGGGGAGCGTAAGCGAAGAAAGTATCGATAATACGACTACGGCAGTAGCCATCGTCCAGGTAGCACGATCCAGGAACTGATTAGTTTTCTGTACGCTGCCTATCATCTGCTGGCTACCGCCGAAAGTAGACGACAAACCGCCTCCTTTGGGGTTCTGCACCATGATGATCACGACCAAAAACAAGCATATTATAACGATCAGTACTGCAAAGAATGAGAATGACATATCTTTTGATTTTTAATTTTTATCCCTTAGCTGTTCCAGCTCTTTGATTCGGTCTGCAAAGAAACTACTTTTTTTCGGATTTTTCAACATTAAAATACGATAAGCTTCTACCGCGCGGTCATATTTTTTCTGGCGGACATAAATCCGGGCCAGCGTCTCGGTCATTACCTGTTCGGAAAGCACCTCCGGAGCCGGCTGTGAAAAATCCCTGCCGGGCGCTTCGGGATCGGACGAAGGTTTTATCCGGGGATTGGTCCGGATGAACCGGTCGATAAGCTCTTCCGTATCCTTCCCGCTCCGATTCTCGCGATCCATCCATTGGGATAACTCTTCAGAGGGTTCCGGTACGATAGGGTTCCCATCCACAACAGCAGTCCTGGCACCCGAACCAGCGGGCTCCGCCGGGTTGATCAGCTCAAAAAGGGCTTTCCGGTCGGCAATGAACGCCGCTCCTTTGGCCAACTGGGCCGGATAGGAAAAACTATCCGTGTTGTAAAGTGCTTTCAGGTAAAGAACACGGGATACATGGCAGAACGGATAGCGAGCCAAAGACCCTTCCAAAATCCGGACATCCTCGGTACCGAGCAAGTCCGGATGAGCGATATATTCTATGATGAGTTTTTTATCCAGCATTCCGTGTAACGATTACCACTGAGCCACCGAGGCACTGACAATATCTTCGAGCAGTTGGGTAACGATCTCATCGACCAGGCGCTGCTCTTCCGAACCGCTAAGGGTTCCCTCCCCGTTTGCATCGGAATAAAAGCTGAATGTCCGGTCGAAATTTTGACTTTCGTCTTTCGTATTGTAAAACCTGACTTTTACTCCGATGGTAAGCCGTATTTTACCGGCCACCGTCTTCCCGGTAGACTGGTCGTAAGACGGCGCGACCGACGTCTGGTCATAAGTCGTTATTTCTCCCTCGAACACCAGATCCCCGTCGGCTTTGACCAACTGGAGGTTCGTGCGGGACAGGAGAATATCCTGCAATTGCGTGGTGAAATAACTGCTGAGCGTCGGATTGACCAAAAGGGCGTCATTGGGAAAATAATCCACCTGTACGGTCTTAAGGTCTTTCGAAATACTTACTCCCGAAAAAGAATACACCCAACAGGACGTAGGCAATAGCAGTGCCGCTGTGAGTACCAGCCAGCACGATATACTTTTTACAATCTTGTTTTTCAATGCCATGCAGCAGTTTCTTTTGTAAAACCGTAGAGAAGCAAAGGTACGAAAAAGGTCAGAACGCCAAGCCCCTTTCCCGATTTTTCTCCCTCTTCCGATAAACCGCGAAGCGGCGCGGTTTGAGGCCGCGCCGCTTCGCTATTCCTATATATAAAGTCAATCTTCCAGTTTTTCCAGCGCGTAGCGCATATCCACTTCTCTGGAGATGATATCCTTAAGCTCTGCGATAGTGACACGCTGCTGTTCCATCGTATCCCGGTGGCGGATCGTCACCTTCCCGTCCGTCAGGGTATCATGGTCTACCGTCACGCAGATCGGGGTACCGATCGCATCCTGGCGGCGGTAACGGCGGCCGATGGCGTCTTTCTCGTCGTATGCCACATTGAAATCGTACTTGAGTTTATTGACGATATCCCGGGCGCACTCGGGCAAGCCGTCTTTTTTGATCAGAGGAAGCACGGCCACTTTCACCGGGGCCAATACGTAAGGAAGGCGCAATACCGTCCGCGTGGAACCGTCCGCCAGGGTTTCCTCCACCAGCGAATGCGAGAATACGGCCAGGAACATACGATCCAGCCCGATCGACGTTTCAATCACGTAAGGCGTATAGTTTTCGTTTGTTTCCGGATCGAAATACTGCATTTTCTTGCCCGAGAATTTCTCGTGGCTCGACAGGTCGAAATTGGTGCGGGAATGGATGCCCTCCAATTCCTTGAACCCGAACGGGAACTTAAATTCGATATCCGTAGCCGCATTGGCATAATGGGCCAGTTTGTCGTGGTCGTGGAAACGGTAGTTTTCCTCGCCCATACCCAGGGTGGTATGCCATTTTATACGACGCTCTTTCCATTTTTTGAACCACTCCATCTCAGTGTGGGGACGCACGAAAAATTGCATCTCCATCTGTTCGAATTCCCGCATACGGAAAATGAACTGGCGGGCCACGATCTCGTTGCGGAACGCCTTACCCATCTGCGCGATCCCGAACGGGATCTTCTGGCGGGACGATTTCTGCACGTTGAGGAAATTGACGAAAATACCCTGTGCCGTCTCCGGGCGCAGATACAGGTCGGTCGTCCCTTCGCTGAGCGAGCCCAGTTTGGTACTGAACATCAGGTTGAACTGGCGGACTTCCGTCCAGTTGCGCGAACCGGTATCCGGGTCGGCGATCTCGAGCTCCTCGATGAGCGCTTTTACATCGGCCAAATCGTTCTTGTCCAACGAGTGCGACATACGCAGGATGATCTCGCGCTGACGACGGCGGTTTTCCGCGATATGTTCGTTGGTGGCGACGAATTTTCCCTCGTCGAACGCCTCCCCGAAACGTTTGGCGGCTTTCGCGATCTCTTTCTGGACTTTATCCTCCATCTTAGCCACATAATCCTCGACCAGGACGTCCGCCCGGTAGCGGCGTTTGGAGTCTTTATTGTCTATCAGTGGGTCGTTGAACGCATCCACGTGCCCCGAAGCTTTCCAGGTAGTTGGGTGCATGAAGATAGCGGCATCCAGTCCCACGATATTCTCGTGCATCTGCACCATTGCTTTCCACCAATATTCCTTGATATTGTTCTTCAGTTGGCTCCCGTATGGGCCGTAATCGTACACTGCACTCAGTCCGTCGTATATTTCACTCGAAGGGAATACGAAGCCGTATTCCTTAGCGTGGGAAACCACTTTCTTGAATTGTTCGTCGCTGTTTGCCATCACATCAATTTTTTTCGTTCTATTCTCTGTGTCAAGGTTGCAAATTTAACCCTTTGTATCGATTAATCGAACGATAATCCGGCAAAAAATCGCATCAAAACACCCGCTTTGCTCCGGAAAAGCCTAAATGAACGGTTTTTTCAGAAAAATTCAAAAAAAAGCGGCCATACAGGAAATCCTGGGAAAATATTTATAACTTTGCGCCACAAAGTACTTTTAAAATGAACACAAGCGATGCCCGCCAAACCCTGAGCGAAATTAAAGACCTGATGAACCGCTCTTCCAAATTTCTTACCCTCAGCGGTTCCACATCTGTCGTGATCGGTCTGTATGCCTGCGCAACAGCCGTAACGGCCTACGCCCTGCTGAACAACGGGCAAGAATTTTCCTGGGCGCGCCTCCCGCTCTTGCTGGCCCATACGCCCCAAAGTCTTCACCAGCTATTATGGCTGGCCGGAGGGTTGTTGGCCCTGTGTATCGGGACAGCCCTTTTCATGTCTTGGCGCGTGGCCCGCAAATCGGAAAAAAAACTCGTCCTCGATGCCGCTGTACGGCGCCTGTTGTGGAGTTTTGCGCTGCCGATGATCGTCGGCGGAACGCTCTGCCTTTCGCTGTTCTACCACGGGCATTATGGGCTTACCTCCTCGGTGATGCTCCTGTTTTACGGACTGGCACTGGTATCCGCATCCCGGTACACCTACTCTTCGGTACAATACCTGGGCTATGCGCAGATCGTACTCGGATTGGCCGACAGTTTTTTCGAAGGCTACGGATTGGTATTCTGGACGCTCGGCTTCGGAGTACTGCACATTGCTTACGGAGTATTCTTCCTAGCCACAAAACCACAGCGGTGAACCTGGATCAGATCGATAAGGCGCTGGAAAGCAAAGTAAGGTTGGGCATCATGTCGGTGCTGGCCGTGAACGATTCGATGGATTTCGTGTCGCTCAAATCCTTGCTGGGTGTGACCGACGGCAACCTGGTCACCCACTTACGCACCTTGGAGAACATCGGTTATATCGTGGCCCGCAAACAGTTCCTCGGACGGAAGCCAAACACCTCGTTTTCCGCCACCCCCAAAGGGCAAAAAGCATTCCAAGATCATCTCGAAGCGCTCGAAGCGTTCATCAACCAATATAAACCATAATTTTTTTTGACCTATTTACTTTGAAATACAAAGTACTTTTAAACAATATAAATAAAAAACAAAACACCATGAACCAATCTTCCTATCCCCCCGCAAACGGGCGCCCGGAAAAGAAACCGTTCTTCCACCGGTTTGCCCTCCTTTTGAAACTCCTGCTGATCGGATTTTTACTGCTTATCCTGCTCATCCCCCTTTCGATGGTGGGATCCCTGATCCGCGAACGGGAAAGTGCCGCTGCGTCGGCCCGGACAGAGATCGCCGAAAAATGGAGCCTTGCCCAACAAATCGTCGGCCCGGTATTGTCCGTCCCCTGTCTCTCGGTATCCGAAACGGCCGATGCCCAAGGCGTTAAGACAGTCCGTTACACCCGCCGTTACACCAATATCCTACCGGAAAGTCTTAAGATCGAGGGGCGGGTGAATACGCAGACCCTCAGCCGGGGAATTTACGAGGCCGTCATGTACCGTTCTTCGCTTCGGTTATCCGGGGAATTCCGACTTTCCGAAGAAGAGGCCGCCCGCCTGGCCGAATATCAGGCCGATTTTTCCAAAGCCCGGCTGTCCATAGGAATAACCGACCTGCGGGGGCTCGAAAAACTCGCCGTGTTGAAATGGGACGGTCAAAAGGCCGGTTTCTCTCCCGGCACAGGCGACGATACGGGGCTTTCTTCCGTCCTATCGACTGGAGTGGATGCCGCCGCCCTTTCCAAAAATGATGGCTCGATCGCTTTTTCGACCGACCTTTCCCTCAAGGGATCGGAATCGCTGTATTTTATTCCGGTAGGGAAAATGACTTTCGTGCATCTTTCGTCGGATTGTGCTACGCCGAGCTTTTCCGGTAACTTCCTCCCTTCGCAACGTGAAGTATCTCAAGAAGGTTTCCAAAGCACCTGGAATGTGATCGGGATGAACCGGAACTATCCCCAAATCCTGGAAAATATAGGCCGTAACGAAGCCGTACAACAATCCGCCTTCGGAGTGGAACTCCTGGTGCCGGTGGCACAATACCAGATGACCACCCGTGCCGTCAAATATGCCGTGCTCATCATCCTGCTCACATTCGTAGTGGTGTTGTTCGCCGAAATCGTCCTGCGCCGCCGCCTCGGCCCCCTGCCTTATCTGCTCACCGGACTGGCACTGGTGCTGTTTTATTCGCTGCTGGTGGCCCTGTCGGAACATATCGGTTTTGCCCTGTCGTACCTCACGGCATCGGCGATGACCACCGGACTGCTCCTCTTTTATATGCGGTCGGTACTGGGCCGGGGCAGCGCCGCCTGGGGCGTGGCAGGGATGCTTATGCTGCTGTACGCCTACATTTATATCCTGATGCAGATGGAAACCTACGCTCTATTGGCCGGAAGTCTCGGACTCTTCGCTATTTTGGCCGGAGTGATGTTCCTCTCGCAAAAGGTGGGGGTCGACAAACTGAAAGAATAAACCAATCCCCCTAAAAACGTGCGGCCCCTCCGAAATCGGAGGGGCCGCACGTTTTTACAGTCGAATGGATTACAGGCGGAACATCACTCCGGCCATGATATTGGAGCCGGCCTCGAGTTTTACCGCAATATGGCTTGTTATATCATACGAAGCACCCAGGTAACCACCTCCGGTGAATTTGGTCTTGTGGCCGAACTGCACGCCCATCGTAGCGCCCAGATACACATCGAACGGGCCCGGTTTGGAAGGCGTGATCGCATTGAGCAGGTGGAAGTTGGCACGGGGGCCGATATACATTTCAAAATCGTCGTCGAACAGCATGTTCACCTGACCTCCGACGGAAATGAAGTCCATTACTCCATAATCGTAATTGCCCTGTATGCCTACTACATTGTAGGAGTTGAACCCCGAACTGATGCCCACCCCGAGCTGGGAACTACCTTTCCCCTGAAACGCCTGGGCATTTGCTGCCGAGCAGCCCAGAACGACGAACAGCATCACAAGTAAAGTCTTTTTCATGTTTTGGATGTTTTTAGTTATACAGATTATACACAAATATACTAAAAAATCCTTTATTACAAAAAAAGCCGCCCCTCGAATGAGGTGCGGCTTTACTTTTCTTCAACTCAAATCGTTAGGAACTCACAATTTGATAATTTTCCCATCCCGGTCGTAAAAACGGTATTGTAAATATCGATACGCATCCCTGGGCACGATCCTCACCCAGCGGCGGTATTTGAACAGCCAGGAAAGCCGCGGGGACACCAATCCTTTGGTCAGATAAGCGGCTACAAAAGGATGCGTGTGAAGCGAAAATCCTTTGTAACCGGCCTTGCCGAACTGTTCGATCGCTTCGTCCAATTCCCCGAGAATATTGATCGGGGCATGGATCGTTCCACCGCCTTCCGGATCGGGTTCCGAAGTTTCGATGTCGGTAGCCGGACGGACACGCTGGCGGGTGATCTGCACCAGCCCGAATTTACTGGGCGGCAGTATCTTATGCCTCGCCCTGTCCGACTTCATAAACTCGCAGAGCTTTTCGTAAAGCGTTTTGCGGTGGTCGCTCTTGACCATATCGATGAAATCCACCACGATGATTCCCCCCATATCGCGCAGGCGAAGCTGGCGGGCGATCTCCTTGGCGGCCACCAGATTGACCTCCAACGAATTGTTTTCCTGGTTCTCTTTGGCATTCAACCGGTTCCCGCTGTTCACGTCTATCACGTGCAGGGCCTCGGTATGCTCTATCACCAGATAGGCCCCCTTGGTCATGGGAACGCTCCGTCCGAAAGAAGTTTTTATCTGGCGGTCGACCCCGTATTTTTCAAAAATGGGAACCTTGTCGGTGTGGAGTTTTACGATCTTGTCCCGTCCTGGGGTTATCGTACCGATGGACGATATCATTTCCAGGAAAAGGGCCTCGTCGTTGACCACGATCGAGGAGTACGAATCGTTGAACAAATCGCGGATAATACCCGAAACACGGTCCTCCTCGCTCAGTACACGCGCTTTGGATTTTTCCTTCTTCAGGCGGGAGTAAATATGCTCCCATTTTTTAACCAGGGCATCCATATCGGCCTTCAGGTCTTCCGCGGACTGTTCCTGGGAATTGGTGCGGGCGATCAGGCCGAACCCTTTCGGGCGCAGTCCTTCGAGGATCATACGCAGCCGTTCCCGTTCGTCTTTTCGCCTGATTTTTTGGGAAATGGCCACCTTTTCGTTGAAAGGTACCAGTACCAACATCCGTCCGGGGATGGACAGTTCGGATGTCAGTCGAGGCCCTTTGGTCGAAATAGCCTCTTTGGTGATTTGCACCAGTACGGGGGTGCCTTGGGGCAGTACGTCGGCGATCTTTCCGTCCTTGGTGATGTTCGATTCCATCTTGAAACCGTCCAGCATGGCCGTGCGCTGCCCGCCCGTTTGTGTGTTCCTTATAAATTTGAGCAGTGACTTGACCTGTGGCCCTAAGTCGTTGTAATGCAAAAAGGCATCCTTGGGGTGGCCGATGTCGATAAAGGCCGAGTTGAGCCCGGGAATTACTTTCCGCACTTTTCCGATGTAGACATCCCCGACCGCAAAATCATTTTGCGCGGCTTGGGTCTGATACTCCATCAACCGTCCGTCTTCCAGGATAGCGATGTCTACTTCAGACGTCTTTGAATTGATTATAAGTTCAGTGCTCACAATAACAATAAAACTGTTTGGATTTATACGCAGGGATATAAAATCCCTGTCCGTAAGAATTGTGGAAAGGCTTTTGTTGCCGCCACCGGCATATAGCCGATAAAAAGAGTAAAAGCACCCTTAACGTGTAAGGATGCTGTCACCGACATTCGCAGCAACCGGGAAACCCGGCTGCCCGCGACATTATTTTTTCTTGTGGCGGTTAAGTCTTCTGCGTTTTTTACGCTTGTGCGTAGCCACTTTATGTCTTTTACGTTTCTTTCCGCTAGGCATAGCTCAAATGAAATTAAAGGGTTAATAAAAATATGTTCTGAGCCTCCCGAAGAAGGTATCCCGGTCTTATTTTGCTTTTACGGATTTTTTCACCCCTTCCACGAATACTTTGGAGGGCTTGAAAGCGGGGATGTTGTGTGCAGGGATCTTGATGGTCGTGTTCTTGGAGATATTGCGTCCGGTTTTCTCGGCACGGCGTTTGATGATGAAACTTCCGAAACCGCGGAGATAAACGTTCTTTCCGCTCTCGAGAGATTTTTTTACTTCTTCCATGAAAGCCTCGACCACAGCCTGGGCTTCGGCTTTTTCCACTCCTTTTGCCTCGGAGATGCTAGATACGATATCTGCTTTTGTCATTTTTTGGTTTATTTTATGATTAATAAATTACCGTTCCTTTAGTGGTGGTGCAAATATATGATTTTCTGAATCGTAGACAATGGAAGGCCCAGTATATTAACATTAATTTTTTACTCCCTGAAAATTACAGCGTTAAGAGTCTGTCGTTTCGCCACCCCACCTGTTTTTCAGGCAAAAAGAGTATATTTGCCCGGCAATACCGAACCGCAATCACTCCGAAAACATGAAAGACCTAATAAAAGGATTCTCAAAACTTTCCCGGGATCAGAAGATCCGCACGATCCTCGATGCCTACGCCGCCGACCCTGCCAAAGCGGAGCAGACGATACGGCACTACTTCAACGCAGACCCCGAACTCCAGAGTCTGCACGAAAGTTTTGCGGAAAACACCCTGACCAATTATTATATGCCGCTGGGCATTGCGCCGAACTTCCGGATAAACGGCCGTTACTATGCGATCCCGATGGCCATTGAAGAAAGTTCGGTGGTAGCCGCCCTTTCCAAATCGGCCTCTTTCTGGGCCGAGCGCGGAGGCTTCGAGGCCCGGGCACTTTCCATGATCAAAAAGGGGCAGATCCACCTTATTTATACAGGAGCGGATAAAAGCCGGCTGTTCCCGTTCTTTGAAAGCGTCAAAGGGGAACTGCTCGACGCCGCGCGGCCCATCGCAGAAAAAATGCAGGCCCGGGGGGGAGGCATCCTCTCCCTCGAATTGTTGGATAAAACGGCTGCGATGGAGGGCTACTTCCAGATAGACCTCTCGGCCGACACGAAGGATTCGATGGGGGCGAACTTCATAAACAGCGTATTGGAATCGATCGCCGGGCGGTTCAAAGAGCTTTTTACCGAAAGGGGTATGCCCGGGGATTTGGAGATCGTCATGAGCATCCTGTCCAATTACACACCCGACTCCCGCGTCAGGGTGTCCGTTTCATGCCCGGTAGCGGGGATGGCCGTCGACGGTTTTTCGGGGGAGGACTTTTGCCGGCGTTTCGTAGCCGCCGTCCGAATGGCGGCATTGAGCATAGACCGGGCCGTCACCCACAATAAAGGGATCATGAACGGAGTGGATGCCGTGATCGTGGCCACCGGTAACGATTTCCGGGCCGTGGAAGCCTGCGCCCATGCCTATGCGGCACGGAACGGACAGTATACGAGCCTCTCACAGGCCCACGTAGAGAACGGGGAATTCCGTTTCGCAATGGAAATCCCCATGGCGGTAGGAACGGTAGGTGGTCTTACGCGCCTTCATCCTCTGGCGGCGCTGTCCATGGAACTATTGGGAAACCCTTCCGCCGGCCAGTTGATGGAGATCGCTGCCTGTGTGGGATTGGCACAGAATTTCTCGGCCGTACGTTCGCTCATCACTTCCGGAATACAGCGGGGACACATGAAAATGCATCTGGGAAATATTTTGCGCACCCTGGGAGCCACCGAACAGCAGGAACTGGCGGCCAAAGAGTATTTTTCCGACAAAACGGTGAGTTTCCGGGATGTAGAAAATTTCCTGTCAGAAAATAAAGAACCCCGGTAAAAAGCACTACACTTACTGTCTTAAGGTTACGTTACACCCTCAATAGATTTTAGACATACCGAATATCCGAAGGTTTTTCTTTCTGGTCTATTTTTGCCCGCAATCTACAAGAATAATCATCGAGGAACAGGAAGCGGGCACAAACCGAACCGCAGCCTTAGTGGATACGGCCATGCTCTGATCAACACAAAATAGGCTTCAAGCCATAATACAACCTGATAAAACCCCTGTCTCATCCGCGTGCTTACACACACAAAACAGTGGAATTCGGGCCGCAGAGGGATTTTTAGGCAAAGACTTTTAATATAAATTATTACACACCCCTATTCGTCCCGCGCGACACAGGCGCATCGAGCTATATTTTTAATTTTCCCTAAATGCCCGTTCGATTTACGCATCCTTCTTTCGGTATATCCAAAAAACAAGTACGAAAATAACGTGCGGATTTTCAGAATAGGCGGCCTTACAAAATCAAGGGCCTATCGGCGAAAACCGAAACTCTCTGCTGCCATGATTTGCAAAAAACGCACAAAAAACACCCGATCATCATTATATATTTGCCGCGGAAATATTCCGCGCGCACAATCATTTTACCAAAACCGATATTATATTCATACAGACAATACTAAAATCCAAAATGAGAAGCACCATGAAGAAATTTATCCTATCCCTTGTCCTGTTTTCGGTCTCACTGGCCGCTTATGCTCAAAACGATGTCATCACCAAACACAACGGCGAA
>CAUHQV010000050.1 GCA_959608625.1 uncultured Flavobacteriales bacterium | reverse complement strand
GTTTTTCAGTCGACCGGCCGCGACCGCAGTTGCGGCCGCTTTTTTTAACCCGGAAAATTCCCGGAAAACCTAAAAACAGTAACTTAGCCTGCATCAACCAAAATGGACACAATGCCTAAAAAACGCGGCGACCGGTTCCTGCTGTATGCCGGGCATATCATTGCCTGGGGTATCTTGTTCGCATTTCCCCTGGCCCTGCGCTGGCAAAGCAGCGCGGGCATCACCCTGGGATGGTATTTAGGGTACGCCTTCACACCCTTGTCTTTCCTGGTCGTATTTTATGCCAATTATTGCCTGCTCATCCCGCGCCTGATGTTCCAGAAGCGCTGGGGCCTGTTCATCGCGCTCAACGTCATGTTGATCTTGGTACTGTGGTACGCCGGGCATCTCTGGCGGTCGTTCCATATGGAAATGTTCGGCGACCTGCGCGAAGGCCCTCCCAAGGAAGGATTCATCCCGCCTATTTTGTTCATGGCCCGGGATTTTATGCTCAACCTGCTTACCGTCGCCCTGGCGGTGGCCATCAAGATGACCTCCCGCTGGCAGCAGAGCGAAAATCAACGCAACGAAGCCGAACGCCGCCGCAGCGAGGCCGAGCTGAGCAACTTGAAAAACCAACTCAACCCGCATTTCCTGTTCAACACTCTGAACAATATCTACGCCCTTATCGAGGTCGACTCCGCCAAAGCTCAAAACGCCGTACACGAACTTTCGCGCCTGCTCCGTTACGTCCTGTACGAAGGCGGCCCGGCGGTAGTGCCGCTGGAAAAAGAACTCGACTTCCTGCGCAACTATATTGCCCTGATGTCCCTGCGCACCGGCAGCCATGTCTCCCAGCACATATCCCTGGAAAGCGACGACCCTTCGGCCGTCACCGCCCCGCTCATTTTCATTTCCCTGGTGGAAAACGCGTTCAAGCACGGGGTGAGCCCCAGCGAGAAATCGTTCATCGAAATAACTATCAAGACCGAAGGCGGCCGCATCGTCTGCCGGACGGTCAACAGCAATTTCCCCAAAACCGACTCGGACCGCAGCGGTTCGGGTATCGGTATCCAAAACCTCGAACGCCGCTTGAAACTCATCTACGGGAGCGATTACACGTTCTCCCGCGGAGTGGCGGACGGTACGTACCGGTGTGAACTTTCCCTCCCCTCAAATCCCCGCGCCCGATGACCCTCTCTACCCTGATCGTCGACGACGAGCCGCTGGCGCTGGACCTGATGGAACGCTACGTGGAGCGCACCCCGTTTCTCCGCCTGGCCGGAAAATGCGCCGGCGGTGCCGAGGCCCTGCAAGTCCTGGCCGAACAGCGCATCGACGTGGCCTTCATGGACATCCAGATGCCCGGCATGAACGGACTGGAACTCTCTCGCCTCACCGGGGATACCACCCGGGTAATCTTTACCACTGCCTTCCAACAGTACGCACTGGACGGTTTCAAGGCCGACGCGATCGACTACCTGCTCAAACCCATCGACTACAACGAATTCCTGCGCGCGGCCAATAAAGCCCTGCGCTGGTTCTCTCTGCCGCGCCCGGCAGGCGGCGAGCCGGAAAATATCGCGGCCAAAACCCATCTGCTCGTCCGCGCCGATTACCGGCAGTTGCGGATCGCCCTGAAAGACATTCTGTACATCGAAGGGCTGAAAGACTACGTGAAAATATTTACCGCCGATTCGCCTAAGCCTATCGTGACGCAGATGAGCCTGAAAAACCTCGAAGAATCCCTTCCCCCGGAGGAATTCATGCGCATCCACCGCTCGTACATTGTCCGCCTGGATGCCGTCAAAGTCATCGAACGGGGCCGTATCGTATTCGGAAAAACTTACGTCCCGGTGTCCGACGCTTACCGCGAAGCCTTCTTCCTGGCGATAGAGGGCAAACCTATACAGCAATAGACAAAAACAATCCCCACGCCTTGCCCTTGCGGGGAAAAATGGGTATTTTTGTATACAGAAAAGAACTATCACAAAAATACGACCGACATCATGGAAAACGCTGTGGAAAAAGTAAGGATACTCATCATTGGTTCCGGCCCTGCAGGCTATACGGCTGCTATCTACGCAGCCCGTGCCGATTGCACGCCGGTACTGTACACCGGGATAGAAATGGGCGGCCAGCTCACTAAAACGACCGATGTGGAGAACTTTCCCGGCTTTCCCAAAGGAGTGGACGGCAACCTACTGATGGCCCAGATCGAAGAGCAAGCGCGCCGTTTCGGCACCGATATTCGCATGGGTGTAGTGACGGAAGTGAAACTTTCCCACAAAAAAGGAGAACCTCATTTGGTGACCATAGACGGGGAAAAGAAGATCGAGGCCCAAGCCTTGATCGTCGCCACCGGTGCCACGGCCAAATGGCTCGGGCTCCCGTCGGAAGAAAAACTGAAAGGATACGGGGTATCCGCCTGCGCGACCTGCGACGGGTTCTTCTTCCGCAACAAGGCCGTAGCCGTAGTGGGAGGAGGCGATTCCGCCCTGGAGGAGGCCAACTACCTCTCCAAAATATGCACGAAGGTTTACCTCATCGTCCGCCGCGATGCATTCCGCGCCTCGAAGGCCATGCAGGCCCGCGTGAAAGCCAACAAGAACATCGAGATCCTGTGGAACAGCCGGATCGACGAGATATACGGCGACCAGGGCGTAGAGGGCATCCGCGTGAAAAGCAACATCGACGATTCCGCACGGGACATCCAGCTCGAGGGTGTTTTCGTGGCCATCGGACACCATCCCCGCACCGAAGTCTTTGCCGGCCAGCTGGAACTGGATCCGGAAGGCTATATCGTGACCAAAGGCGATACCTCGCACACCAGCGCGCCGGGTGTCTTTGCCGCCGGGGACGTACAGGACAACCGCTACCGCCAGGCGATCACCTCGGCCGGTTCGGGCTGCAAAGCAGCTATGGACGCAGAAAAGTATCTGGTTGAATTATAATTGAACGCTTCATAAGACGGAAACACCCGCAGGTAAACCTGCGGGTGTTTCTTTTTTTATCAGCTGGCTGTAAGCTTACAAAGGCCCTATCGCATAGACTATGGACACCACCGCCGCATCCGAAAAACGCGCCAGCGAATCCAGATGAACCGTGTACCAGAAATCTTCTACCGGCGGCAAGAAATCAAAGTCCATACCTTCAATACCGGCACTGTTCCTTTGCAGGTTCACCAGCAGGGTATCCGCTCCGGCGGCGGCATCCGCCCCGAACTCCCGGCACCATACCCCCGCCGCCCGGGTATCTTCCAGCGCACGGACGTATAGTTCGCGGTCGGACATTTCCGCCGGGACACCGTTATAACTCCATGTAAAGACAAAACTGAAATATTCGCATCTGCCCTGTGCTATTTCCAACACCGCATGGTCGCCGTAGCGGCACATCTCATAGCTCCGGTTGGGCGTTACCCGCACGAATGAATAACCGGACTGCGCGAAAGGGGCATTATCCGAGAGTATCGGGGCTGCCAGCCCCCGCACACAGGACGAATCGTACGGACTTTCGGCCAAAGACAACCGCTGCCCGACATTGCGCCGCTCCAACGAATCGGGTGAAACAAGCGTCTGCTGCTTCCGGTCGTTACCGGCAGGGCCGCTTCCCTTGCACGCCGCCGCGAGGATCAACAGGCAGCAAAACAACAGTTTCTTCATTTTTTCGTTTTAAAATACGATATGGAAGCATCCGTTCTCGTCCAACGCCTGCGATACTTTCGGCCGTACCGCCCGCAGGAATTCCCCGGGGTGCGACAGATTGCTTTTCGACACGTCGGCCACATTGCCCCTGTCGGTGCAGTGTTTGGACACATTTTCAGGGCCAAGATACTTAATTTTTTGCTCCATAGCAGACACTATCTCCCCTTTTCCCTTATTTTTTGCAGATAATTCCTCATATACAGCTATTACTTCCCGCCCCGGTGCGCGGTAAGTCCTCTTCTGCTCTTGGACACCGTTTCGCTCCAGGTTCTCAAACATGATCCGCGCCTGGTCATGCGGGGTGCGGCACGTACTGGTCACCACGATCCTGTAATTTCCCGATTCTTCGCCCGCCTTTTTTAGTATCGACACATAAGCGCCGGAAAGGCTTCCTTTTCGCACGGTTACTTCCGCCGTCTTTCTTTCGTTTTCTTTCATCATTTTAAAATCTAAATCCCACCCCTGAATATAGTCAAAAAAGAAATTACAAACAAACTGCCGCATGAAAAATTAAACTAAATTTGTAATCGTTTTAGAAAAGGAGTCCGGAAACCGTAAACGGGGCGAAGCCGAAAAGCCATACGAGTAGGGAAAAACAAATTCACGCTATGAACTATTTTATCGAAGTACTTAAAAAGTACGCCGTATTTACCGGCCGGGCCGACAGGAGCGAATTCTGGTGGTTTTTCCTGTACAGCCTCCTCATTTCGGTCGTCCTGAACGTGGTAGTCCGGATGATCCATTTCCAGTTGTTGTACAGCCTGTGGGGGCTGGCCATACTGCCGCCTTCCATCGGGGTGGGTATCCGTCGGATGCACGACATCGGGAAATGCGGCTGGTTCATCCTCATCCCGCTGTACAACCTTTACCTCTGGGCCCAGCCCGGTGAAAATGCCGCCAATAAATACGGTGAGGCGCCCGCCAAGTAAAGGAGATTCTATTTGAAACGGAAAGCGGCGGCTGCAAATGCAGCCGCCGCTTTTTACACGTGCAGGGTTCGGATCACTTTTCCAATCCGTCCATCGCTTTTTCCATTTTGGCCACGATCAGGTCGTTGCGCAGGTTGCCCACCGAACCGATATGAGTATGGACGACTTTTTTGTCGGGTGCAAAAATTCCCTCCTGTATCTCTTTGCCCACTTTCTTGTACGCATCGCGGAAAGGCACCCCGGAAACGACCAGCCGATTGACTTCCTCCACGCTGAAAACGTATTTGTACCGCTCGTCCTCGAGCAGGTTTTCGGTCACCCGGATATTCTCCAGCATGAACACGGCCATATCCAGGCAACTCTTCAGGGTCGAAACCGCCGGCACAAAACATTCTTTAAGCAATTGCAGGTCGCGCTGATACCCCGAAGGCAGGTTGTTCTGGATCAGGATCAACTCGTTGGGCAACGCCTGCACCGTATTGCACTTGGCACGTATCAGTTCGAACACATCGGGATTTTTCTTGTGGGGCATGATGCTCGATCCGGTGGTAAGCTCGTCCGGGAACGATACGAACCCGAAATTCTGGCTCATGTACAGGCAGACGTCCATCGCCATCTTGGACAATGTCCCTCCTACGGAAGCCATCGCAAAAGCGGCCGTCTTTTCCAGTTTCCCCCGCCCCATCTGCGCCGCCACGGAATTGACTTTCATCTGGGAAAAGCCCAGTTCACGCGTAGTCACCTCCCGGTCTATTGGGAACGACGATCCGTATCCGGCCGCCGAACCGAGCGGGTTCTGGTCGGCCACGCGATAGGCCGCGTTCAGCATATACACGTCGTCCACCAGGCTCTCGGCATATGCCCCGAACCACAGCCCGAACGACGAAGGCATCGCCACCTGCAAATGGGTATATCCCGGCAGCAGGACATCCTTGTACTTTTCCGACAAGGCGATAAGCAAATCGAAAAGCCGCTTCACCCCGTCGCTGACATACAGTAGCTCGTCCCGTACGTACAAGTGCATATCAACCAGTACTTGGTCGTTGCGCGAACGGGCTGTATGAATCTTTTTGCCCGTATCGCCCAGCCGCTCGGTAAGCATGAACTCTATTTTGGAATGTACGTCCTCGAACTCGTTTTCGATCCGGAATCCCCCTTTGTCGATCTCTTTCCCGATCGCATCGAGTTCCCGCGTCACGTCTTCCAGTTCCTTGTCTGTCAGCACCCCGATCTTGTGCAGCATCACCGCTTGGGCCTTGTTACCCAGTACGTCGTACCGCGCCAACACTTCGTCCAGCGCCCGGTCGTTCCCCACGGTAAATACGTCTATTTTCTTATCTATGGAATATCCTTTGTCCCAGAGTTTCATATTTTTAGAATTATTCTTATCGCGTTTTATCTAGGTAATACCTTCAAACAAACTGTTAATCAAATGTTTTGCAATCCGGCGGGAGCAATTTCCCCAAAATTTCGCCGTATATTCGGATACCCCGCTCCAGTTCGGCTACCTCCACGTATTCGTCCGCCGTATGGGAGCGCGCCGATTCCCCCGGCCCTATCTTTAGCGAGGGGCAACTGAGCAGCGCCTGATCCGACAGGGTCGGCGAACCGAAAGGTTCCAGCCCCAATCCCAGCCCGGCGCATACCAGCGGATGGTTCATCGGGATGGACGATGCCCGTCTTTTTAGCGATCGCGGCACAGCATCCGAATTTATCAACCCTCTCAGCATGTCCATTACCTGGTCGTTGGTATAGGCATCGGTCGTACGGATATCCACCGTAAATGTGCATTTATCCGGCACCACATTGTGCTGTGTCCCGGCGTTGACCATCGTCACGGTCATCTTGACTTTTCCCAGCGTTTCGGATATTTTGGGGAACTCATACCCCGCGATGGCCTCGATATCCTTCACCGCCTTGTATATCGCATTGTCCCCCTCTTCCCGGGCCGCGTGCCCGCTTCGCCCGTGTGCCGTACAATCCACCACGATCAGGGATTTTTCCGCCACGGCCATCCGCATGCCCGTAGGCTCGCCTACGATCGCACAGTCTATAGACGGTATTTCCGGCAACAGAGCCGTAATACCGTTTTCGCCGGAACACTCTTCCTCGGCTACGGCAGCCAACACCAGGTTGTATCGTAAATCTTCTTTATCATAAAAACAGGCGAACGTTTCGATAAGCGCCACGAGCGAAGCCCCGGCATCGTTGCTCCCCAATCCAAATAATTTTCCGTCTTCCAACGACGCCTCGTGGGGATCGCGCGTATAACCGGAAGCCGGACGCACCGTATCGTGGTGTGAGCATAGCAGGATTGTCGGTTTCCCTGCCTCGAAATGCCGGTTCGCCGCCCATACGTTGTTACGCACCCGGGAGGCTTTGATCCCCCGGGAGGCCAGGTACGACTGGATGTAATCCGCCGTTCTTTCTTCCTGTCGGGAATAGGACGGTATCTCTACCAAACGGGAAAGATTTTCCAGGGCGCGGGCCAGCGATTCTTCGAGCGACTGCATCATACGGCAAAAATAGCTAAAAATACGTGGGCTTGTCCCTATCGGCCAGATTATCCGAAGAAAAACGGCGTATTTTTTCGTTCAGCGCTTCAAAAAACGCTGGCAAACGCATTACGGATGCTCCGCCCCGGAAAAGCTCCCCGGGCACAAACACCGTAAGCGCATGCTCCGTATGGTTCCCCAGCCGGATCGCGTCCTCGTCGGTAAACTCCTGCGGATAATCGGGCAATAGGAGTAATTGCACATCAGACAGACGGAGCGTTGACAAGTCGGCCCGGACGATTTGCCGAGAAGAATTCCCATAAATATTCTCCAACTTGTTCCGGCAGAGCAATTCCAGCACCAGGCCCACTCCCCCGGCCATCCCATAGGGCTCTTTCTCTTCGAAAAACGCCGTCTTTACCGGTTCCGCTCCGACCAAACTTTCTTCCAGTCGGGAAAAACCATATTCCGCTTTGGTGACGACCTTTTCCGCCTCCGCTGCCCGGCCTATAGCCCGGCCTATTTCCCGGATATTGTCGTAAACCTCCAAAAGGGTATCCCCCCCTACGGGAATAACTTCCGCCCCCAATGCGGTGAGGCCCTCCACCCGATCCGGGGCAGCCCCATGCGGGATCAGCACGATATCCGGACGGTACTGCGCAAGCTCGGCCGCATTGGCATCCTCCCATATTTTGGGCAACAATGCATAGAGAGGGTCTGCGGGCCTTTTCTGCTCTGTACAGGCGGCGAGCATTTTCCCGGCCGAAAGGGCAAAAACGGTATCCGTCCCTTCGGCGCACAAGGACAATATAGTCTTATCGGCAAGCATGCTTTTCGGTTTTTAGGCAAATTTAAGGAATCCCCCCGGACGGGCGAAAAAAATATCTTTCTGCCCAAAATTTGTTTGGATGTTTGATTTTTGTATGTATCTTTGCAACCGCTATCCAGAGAGGTTCGGTAGTTCAGCTGGTTAGAATACATGCCTGTCACGCATGGGGTCGCGGGTTCGAGTCCCGTCCGGACCGCAAAAAGCCTTCACAAATCATTGTGGGGGCTTTTTCTTTGTATACAAATTCCGTTTTGTATACCTTTTGGTATACATTCCGGTATACATATTTCTGGCCGGGCATACATAAATTCCCTTAACAATCGTATCCTTTTTGTGTGTCATAATACCATCTAAAGCATTATGACAGATAAATTCACCCTTTTGTTCTACTTATGAGCAACCGCCTGAACCGGCACGGCAAAGCCCCCGTCATGGTTAGGATTTCCTACCGGGGAAAACGCAAACAGTTTTCTTCGGGACACAGCATAGAACCCCGTCATTGGACATCAAGAGAAGGCTCTATTCCTGAATTAGGCGCAGAAAATGAATATATCCATTCCAACCTCCTGTTATTGCAGGACAAACTGAACCGAACGTACCTGCAACTTCAATTGGAAGGGAATGACTTTTCCGTCGAGGACATCTATACGAGGTTTGTGCGGAAAGACATTCAGGAGGATTATTCCCTCTTGTGGCTGTTCGAGCAGTACAACAAACGGACAAAGAAACTGGTAGGTATCGAGATCAAGCGGGTAACCTATGAAAAATTCGTCCAGGCTGCCAACCATATCCGCCGATTTATTCCTTTCAAATACGGCAGGAAAGATTACCCGTTAAAAGAACTTAAACGGGAGTTTCTCGAAGAATTCGACTATTACCTCAAAACAGAGCTTCACTTTCGGCAGAACTCCATCAACAAACTCATCCAGAGAACCCGCAAAGTAGTAGATTTCGCGCTTATTCAGGGTTACATTCACCGTAATCCCTTCTTAGGATTCCGCCCGAAATCTTACACCAAGGAAGTCATTTTCCTTTCGGAAGAAGAGCTTACGCGACTTCGAGAGTACATATTCGCAGACAACAGATTAGCTCTTATCCGGGATTTCTTTGTCTTTTGCAGTTATACCGGACTTGCCTATCACGAGATGTCGGAGCTTCGTTACGAGCATATCCAAAAGGGTTTTGACGGGAAAGAGTGGATCATGATGAAACGCGAAAAGACTGGAAAGCCCATTTCCATTCCCTTACTTCCCATAGCTTCCGAGATCATCGAGAGATACAGGGATGAGAAAAGGGGCTATGTCCTTCCCCGTTACTGCAATCAGGTCATAAACAGATACCTCAAAGAAATTGCTTCCATCGTAGGCATCCGCAAAACCCTTACCCACCATATAGCCCGTAAGACCTTCGCAAGTACTGTACTTCTCTACAATGATGTGCCGATGGAAATTGTCAGCAAACTCTTAGGGCACGCCAGTATAAAGACGACAGAGCAATATTACGGCAAGGTGGTGCAGAGCAAGGTGAGTCGGGTGATGGTAGACCTCGGAAACAAGCTCGCAAAAAAGAGGTAATCTGTCCGGAGAAAAACGGATTAGTGGGAATAATTCTTACTTTTGAAGTGCAGGCTCATACATGATAAGACGCCTGCACACTTACCCTATTATAAACATTAAACTAAGTGTGCAATGATAACAATTAATGAATGGGATGAATCCGCCACACCGGAACAAATTCAAGAGGAGATAGATGAATATCATCAGGATGTATCGTTCTACAATAAAACGAAATCTCACCCAAAGGGCATGTATGAAGTTCTTTATCAGAGCAATCCATATGCTGGAGATGAGGGAGAAACGGAACTCATATTCTCTGTACAGGGAGCAGAAGTAAAATATATTCCGGGGCAAGGCAATCATTTTTCTGTCAAAGTCAACTGGAAGGGTAACAGACCGGAAACAGAAATCGAAAACATCGGTATCTGCATACACGAAACGGACGAAGAAATAAAACTCGGCCAAATCTTTAGCACTACTCCTTGGGGTATCATCCGGGCGTAGGAGCTACCACACTCGAAATAAAAGCCGAAAGGAACAGCATTATTGTCGCTCCTACCAAATCATTAGCTTACACTAAGTACATGGACGGACGGGATGAAATCACAGGAAAGAACAAATATTGCTATATCGGCAGTGCTATTGGGGAATGCACTCAAAATATCAGGCAAGTGATTCGTAGATACTTACAGAACAATGATATCAGGCATAAAAAATTTCTTGTAGTAGCGGACAGCCTCCCGACATTAATCGAAGAAATCGGAGAGGATGTTTATAAGAATTATTTCCTGATGATAGATGAAATAGACACCTATCAGGATGACAGTACATTCCGTCCGGTATTACCCGACGCAATAGATTACTATTTCCGCTTTAATCCCTATCACAGATGCCTTGTATCTGCCACGATAAAGGAGTTCTCGCACCCGGATGTACAACAGGAGCCTGTCATTGAACTGGAATATCCCCCTGTGCCGATGCCTACGGTAAAACTCATTCACGGACAAAATGTAACCGCCATTGCAAAAGAGTTGATAGAGGGCATTCCTGCCGAGAAAAAAGTCCTCATTGCTTACAATAAAATACAATCCATACTTGAAATCATCGGGATGCTCCCGGAAGATTTACAGCAGCAATGCGCTATCCTTTGCGGGTCTTCCAGTGAAACCAATGCGGGAAGATATTACGTCGAAACGATTAAGGAGAACCTACCAAAGAGGATTAATTTCATCACCTGCACATATTTTGTGGGCGTGGACATCAAAGAAAGATATCACCTTATTTCCGTATCCGATACGACATATCCCTATACGGTATTGTCCCCGGATAAAATGATACAAATACGCGGAAGATGCCGTTCAAACGAAGGCGTACTAAGCGAAACCATCGTCTACAATACAAAATATGAACGCAATCCCCCTGACATTGCACAGATCAAACGGGGATATTTGGAATTTGCCGGAGATATGGCTTCATATATAAACGGAGTTGATGAGATGAAAAAAAAATATCCTCAATTCAACACATCATCCTTTAAAAATGTAAAAAAAGCTGTTTCAGAAAGTGCCCAAATAAAACCCTTAAGTGGTAACTCCTTAATTAAAATCATCCGGGTAAATATAGATGGAATATGTGAAATTAACTACTTTCCCATCGATTCTATCTGCGAGGGCTTTTCTATCATAAAGCACCTATATAGCCATTCACAAAACTTATACGAACAAATGCAAGGAGAAGGTTATACCGTTCATTTTGAAGAAAGGGATGTTCCCGTTACGCAAGAGCAACAGGATAGTCGCGATAAAGCCACAGAACAATATGGAGATACTGAGCGCAATACTATCGATCAAATTATTGTCAAATTGCAAAAGCTAAATGAGGCTGGAGAGTTGGACGACAGGAATATTCGCCAAATTGAAATCAAATTGCAGGATAGGGGAGCGGGAAAGGCTTTTTTAGAAAGATTCAAAAAATTACGGGCTTATATGCCTTTTGAAGAACTCATTACAGCCCTGCAAACCATTCCGCCAAAGGATACTACAAAAGCAGATAAAAAACTTGTGAACAATGTGATATTCTACTGCCTCACAGAGAACAATCCCTTCAAAGCAAGCCTTAAGGCCTCTTTCCCTATCGGACACATAGCCACTCCCGAAGAAGTAACTCGGGGAATAACAACCGCTTTTATTCCCTTGATTTTAGAAAGTCCATTACGCACTACCAGTCCCATCCGTTATTTAGGCTTGCTCTTTGACATAAGGCGGGTTAGAAATCGACCGGGAGCATACAAAATCGTAAACCACAATAAAATGGGCTTCACGTGGACACCCTTAAAGCGGATAGAAACCAATGAAGAATTGAAAGAGCTTTTTGAGATCATCTGGAGGTAGCAACATTGCACACTTACCCCTATATAGAAAAATAAGTAAGTGTGCATTACCATCTCTCATATACTAAGCCATAAACTATCTCATAACATATTAACCGCATATTAATTCCAGCAACAGCCCGGATGTTCATAAAAAACTTGCATCATCCTACTTACAATCCCAAAATTTAAGTAGATTTGCAGGGACAGGGATAATCCCCGTCATTTTACTGAACAAAAAGGCGTTAAGCTTTTATTCGTACGTAGAGAAACTTGCAGGTTTTAAACGTAGTTGTACGGATAGGCATAAGGCGTCTGCTTCATATTGTACAAGTATGGCGTGGGCTGTTGCTTATTTTTT
>CAUHQV010000049.1 GCA_959608625.1 uncultured Flavobacteriales bacterium | reverse complement strand
ACGGGTGGGAAAACCTCCCGGTGGCGTCCATCTCTGAGCGCGTTAATAACGTACGTTTTTCCTGCAACTCTTTCCGGGAGGAAATGGGAAAATAATAACAAAACCCTTTTGGCGTATATACGCCAAGGCACAATGGTTTACAAGTACAAAGTTAATGGATTTTAAAACTATAAAAAACTAAACGAACAATCGTACATATAAAACGTAATATGAACAAGCAACTCTCGATCTGCCTGCTATTTGCAACCAGCCTGTCCGTGGTCGGACTCTCCGGCCAATCGAAGGACAGTAAACACTCCGCCCAATTTTCCGATGCGTCCGTGAAAGCGGAAATGAAAACGCTGAAAAAGGAATATTTCCGGGATTATTCCAAATGGACTATCGAAGCCGGCATCGGAATGCCGTTCTTTTCGGGCGACATAAACTCTCTTTCCGCCGACAAAACATACATCGGCGGACAATACGGCCTGCGCTTGGGCTACCAGATAAGTCCGACCATCGGGCTGGGCCTATCCGGGACTTACGGGCGGAACAAAGCCGGTTCGCCGGACTATGCCAAAGACTATATCCTGGGACTGGACGGGATGACGTATTATCCGCCCACTACTATCGAAGGCACGAAATATGCCGACATCTACTCCCGGATCGACGTACTCGATTTCGGGCTGCACCTGAACCTCAATCTGAACAATCTTTTTGTAGAAAACCGCGGGCAGCATGTATTCACCGTCCTGCTCCAACCCGCGGTTTACCTCCAGAAATTCTCCCCGAAAGTCTATAAAAAGAGCGGCGGCCGCGCCACGGCCGGTTCGCTGGACAACTCCGTGAACTTCGGGGCGGGAGGGGACATCGCTTTCCGTTTCCGTACCGGGCGCCTGCTGGACTTGCAACTCAATACGGGCATCATTTGGATCAGCAATAATTCTTTCGACGGGGTTGTTACCATCGCCAAAGCACGGGACAGCTATATGTGGAATACCGGCCTGACAGCCATTTTCAAACTCAACGGCCGCAAGCATAAGGACAATCTCATCTACGCCCCTGCCTCTTCGTACATATACAGCCGCAAACTCCGGCAGGAACTATCCCGGGCGGATGCGGATATCATTACCCTGAAAACAGAAAATACGGCCATGCAGGCCGAAGCGGACAGCCTGAAGACCGAGATCGAACGGGCTGCCGGCCGGGAAAAGATCGTGGAAAGGGTCATCGTAAAAGACACCCTAGTCTTTCCATCCATCTATTTCCGGACAAATTCGTCTACGGTCGATACCAAACTGTACCACCGCGAACTGGACGAAATCGTCTCTTTACTTAAAAACAATCCGGATACCCGTATCCTGATAGAAGGCTATGCCGACCATACCGGCCATACCACCGGCAACCTGCCGCTTTCCCGCAAACGGGCGCAGTCCGTGGTAGATTACCTCGTATCACAAGGCATTTCATCCTCCCGCCTTACAGCAGTAGGCCGCGGTAACGACCCGAAGACAGCCGGGGCCAACAAAGTATCTATCCTGGCGCGCCGGGCCGACCTGACCCAGCAAAAAAGCGCCGAATAACCGAATCCCGAAAAAAACCGATAAAATGAAAAAGAAACGTTTACTTTTTTCCATCGTATTCTGCGCGCTGTTCAGCGGTTGCTACAAAGACGACGTAAGCATCCTCTACAGCCGCCAGCACGAGCTCGAAAAAGAGCTCGAGGTTATCCAAAACCAGATCACGACCATCAACAACCACATCGACATCATCAATTCCATCATCAACTCGATGGAACTGGACGATTGCGTCACCGGCGTGGAGGAACTTCCCGACGGATCCGGCTATAAGCTGACTTTCCGCAAAAGCGGGGATAAGATCATCTACCACGGTAATACACCCATCGTAGGCGAAAACGGCAACTGGCACATCGGCGGTACCGATACCGGAGTCAACGCCCAGGGGCTGGCCGGCGCCGACGGGAACAGCCCTTACATCCATTCCAACGGCAACTGGTGGTGCGGAGCGACCGACACCGGAGTCAAGGCCGAAGGGGCGGACGGGAGTACCCCGCACGTAGGTTCCAACGGCAACTGGTGGTGCGGCACGACCGATACCGGCGTGAAAGCACGCGGGGAGGACGGTTACTCGCCCTACATCGGATCCAATGGCAACTGGCATTCCAACGGAGTCGACCTGGGTGTGAAAGCGCAAGGCGGCAACGGATCGGACGGTCAGACACCTTACATCCATTCCAACGGCAACTGGTGGATCGGCACGAACGACCTGGGCGTAAAGGCACAGGGGGCGGACGGTACGACCCCGCATATCGGCGCCAACGGCAATTGGTGGATAGGATCGACCGACACCAACGTCCCGGCTACCGGAGCGGACGGATTGAACCCGCATATCGGTTCTAACGGCAATTGGTGGATCGGGACTACCGACACCGGCGTGAAAGCCCGGGGAGAGAATGGACTGTCCCCGGAAATAGGATCCAACGGCAATTGGTGGATAGGATCGACCGATACCGGTGTGAAAGCACAGGGCAACGACGGGAAAACACCCGTTATCAGCGTAGCGCAGGACGCCTCGAACCCATCGGATCCCAACTACTACTGGACCCGCAAAATCGGGGACGGTGCTGCCGAATTTATCCTGGTGGACGGCAATAAAGTGAAAGCCAACGGCACGGACGGCGCCAGCGGAGCGACCCCCGTAGTGGGCATCAAACAGGACACCGATTTGGAATACTACTGGACAGTCACTATTGCCCCCGCCGCCGAAACATGGATCCTGGTGAACGGAAATAAAGTAAAAGCCACCGGGCAGAAGGGAGACAAGGGCGACGCCGGCGATTCCTTCTTCAAAAGCGTAGACTATTCGAACGACGATTATATTATCTTCGAACTCAACACCGAACCGGCCGCTTCGTTCTCCGTACCGCGGTACCGGACCATCCAGTTCGCCATGCCGGTCTCTCCGATCGTGTTCGACCGCTTCAACGAGACGAAGGTACTGCCCTTTACCATCAGCGCCAATGTGGTGTCGGTACAGGCAACGGCCCCCGACGGCTGGCGGACGGAAGTCGATATGACAGCCAAAACGGTTACCGTAACCTCGCCCAGCGCCTACAATTACTTCGCCCAGACCACCGGCGCCCTTTCCCTGGTAGCGTTCGACAACAAAGGCATGGCCACTTCCGTGACCTCGCAGATGGAAGTAGGATCGACCATCCGGCTCTCTTTCCGCCGCGGCAACTCCGGAACTGCATTTACGGCATCCTATGTGCCTTATGGCATCCGCGTATTCTACTTCCCATCGGACGGGCCTTTCGTCCAGGGCGACCTGCAAAGCGACCTGGTACCACAGGGCACCTGCGTGAGCGGCATCCACAATACGGGCCGCGAAAACCAGACCCGGGGCTGGACGATGGTCTCCTGGGGAGACGATCCCAATGTGACCTGGGAAGACCACAATCCTTCGGGAGACGGCCCCCGCGATCTATACGATGTAGAAGCTACCCTCAAACCCGATCCGGCCCGTACGGGCTGGTACATGCCCCTGGCCAGCAACGTCCCCAATATGTGGTGGCAGAAAACGGAATTCCCCAAAAGCGCGGCGGTAAGTAATCCCACCCAGATGAACCAGTACGTCGCATCGGCCAGGGTTACGGTCAACCTGCACCGGGTAGACCAGATCACGGTACCGGGCGTCAGCGATCCGGACCCGTCCAAATTCTGGATCTCGTTCGAGAACCAGGGCCGCACCTGCGATTTCTTCGAAGGAGAGGTCGGCAAACGTCCCCGCGGTTCGCTTCCGCTCACCGTTCCCCTGGCGTTGGATATGACTTATAATTCTTCGTCCAAGATCGCTACCTCCGGCGCGTTCGGCTCGTTCGGAACCCTCACGCCTGTCTCCGGAGACCCGGACAACCGCCAGATCGTCATCCGGGTGATGTACGAGAACACCGAAATTCACGCGCTGAAATTTACGGACTCCAGCGCTACTATCAGCATGGGAAGTACATATACGTTCAACATCAACCAATCCGTCTATATGGGCATATCCATTACGGTCAATGGCTGGAACATGGTTTGGGCGAGCGTAACCTTGCAATAAATTTTCTTGTTCATTGCCTTTGGGAATACCCGCTTGGGGTTCCCTTACGGATACCGGAAATTTCCTGTCCGCGAAACGGCCCTGCTTTCTGCAGGGCCGTTTCAATTTTTAGGGGCTTTCATTTTTGCCGCCGAAGGAATATTGCCTATATTTGCCTGCAAATTCGACCGTTACTCCAATGAGAATCTAAATTTTCCCCTCTTATGCCAGCCCCGATCACGGGTTCCGCTTTTTACGGAAGGCCTTGAAGCCTTTTATTTTCACGTATTTGTTTTACTTTTTAAATCATTGGAGACTATGGCGATTCTCATCCGACAACTCAGCTATATACACCCCGACCGGGAACCCTTGTTCCGGGATGTTTCCTTTTCGCTGCAAACCGGGGAAAAGGCCGCCCTGATAGGGCAAAACGGCAGCGGAAAATCGACCCTGCTGCAACTGCTGGCCGGGAACCTCTCTCCTTTTTCGGGGGAGATACACTGCGACACACCCCCTTATCTGGTACCCCAGCATTTCGGACAGTACGACGGACAAACGATTGCCCAAGCCTTGGGTGTGTCCCAAAAAATCCGGGCCCTGCACGCCATCCTCTCGGGGGATATTTCAGAGGCGCATTTTTCCACGCTGGGAAACGACTGGAACATCGAGGAGCGGATGGCCGCCGCCCTCTCGGGGTGGGGCTTGGAAACAATATCCCCGGACCGGACAATGGACTCCCTGAGCGGCGGGGAAAAGACCCGCGTGTTTTTGGCCGGGATCACCCTGCACAGCCCGGATATCGTGCTGATGGACGAGCCGACCAACCACCTGGATACCGGCAGCCGGGAACAGCTTTACCGGCTTCTCGAAAATTCTCCGGCCACTATCCTGGCGGTGAGCCACGACCGGACACTGCTAAACCGATTGTCGGCAATGTACGAGATGGGCCCCGATGGTGTTTCCTTTTATCCGGGGAATTACGAAACGTACAAAGATGCGAAAGACCGGCAAACAGACGCCCTGCAATCCCGCTTGGACGAAAAGGAAAAGCAACTCCGGGCCGCCCAAAAAATGGCCCGGGAAGCCGCCCGCCGGAAAGAAAAGCACGAAATCCGGGGAAAAAAACAGAACGAAAAAAAAGGACTGGGAAAAATGGCGATGGGTGTGTTGAAAGACAAAGCCGAAAAAAGCGCCTCCAGGCTCCGGGACATACACGGGCAGAAAATCGAATCCATCGCGCAGCAAGCCAGTAGTCTTCGCCGGGCGCTCCCGGAAGACCGGGCGATAAAAATCGACTTCCATACCCCGGATGCCCACAAAGGAAAAATCCTCGTAGAGGCACAGGCCGTCAACCAAGGTTTTGGACAGGACTTTTTGTGGGACAAGCCTTTGGACATCAAAGTCCGCAGCGGCGAGCGTATCCGGGTGGAGGGGGCCAACGGTAGCGGGAAAACATTCCTGCTGAGAATCCTTTCCGGGGAATTGGCCCCTTCTTCAGGAGCCGTACAACGCGCCGGTTTCAGCTATGTATACCTCGATCAGGACTACTCTATCGTCCGGGACGGCCTTTCCGTATTCGAACAGGCGCGGACGTTCAACGGCGAAATGGAAGAGCACGAACTGAAAACGATCCTGAACCGTTTCCTTTTCCGGAAAGAAACCTGGGGCAAGCCGTGCCGGCAACTGAGCGGCGGGGAAAAAATGCGGCTCTCTCTGTGCTGTCTGATGATCCGCGCCCATACCCCTGAAATGTTTATTCTCGACGAGCCGACCAACAACCTGGATATCCGCAATACCGAGATACTTACCCGGGTCATCAAGGAGTACGGAGGGACACTGCTCGTAGTCTCGCACGACGAATATTTTATCGGCCAGATCGGCATCGGCCGTTCGATAAAATTAAACCCGGCCGTTCGAGCCGGTTTTTAACCGTCCTACGGAAAAAAATCCCGACCTTTGCACCGCATCTTCCGGATGCCCTTTTGGATTCGGCCTTCCTTTCCGTCCGCCGGGGCGGGATGGGGAGAAAAAAGGAATGTGTAACCTAAAAACCGTCCATTATGAAAGATATCGTATCCAGACACCCGGCCGACATCGCGGAAGAGATTTCCTCGATGGACGAAAAGGAGAGAGATATCGCGTTTCTGATGCTTCCCGGCAAAGAAAAAGCGGAGGTATTCCCCTACCTGGAAATGTCCGTGCAGGAAGACCTGGCCAAAAGCCTGGGCAACCGGGAACTGGCCGAGATCCTGAACAACCTCGACCCGGACGACCGTACCGCCCTGTTCACGGATTTTCCGGATACCCTGATCAAGCACTGCATCAACCTGCTGAACAAGGAGCAGAAGGAAATAGCCCTGAACCTGATCGGCTATCAGGAAGACAGCATCGCCCGCCTGATGACCCCGCTTTACATTCAGGTCCGCCCGCAATGGAATGTGCGCAAAGTATACGACCACATCAAAAAATACGGGAAAAAAGCCGAAACACTAAACTACGTGTATGTCGTGGATCAGGACAACAAACTGATAGACGACCTTCGGATCGGACAACTCCTGCTGGCGGACGAGGATACCCTGATCCGCGATCTGACAGACGGCAATTTCATCGCCATAAAGACCCAGACTTCCATCGAGGATTCTTTCGAATTCTTCAACAAATACGACCGCGACGCCCTGCCCATCGTTTCGGACAACGGCACACTGGTAGGGATCGTCACTTTCGACGATATCCTGGATCAGATCAACGCGCGCGACACGGAAGATATCCAGAAATTCGGTGGTACCGAGGAACTGGACTTGTCCTATACGAAAACGCCCCTGCTGGAAATGGTGAAAAAACGCGCCGGATGGCTGGTCATCCTTTTTCTGGGGGAAATGCTTACCGCATCGGCCATGGGGCATTTCGACGAAGAGATCGCCCAAGCCGTGGTGCTGGCCCTGTTCGTCCCGCTGATCATCTCCAGCGGGGGTAACTCCGGTTCGCAGGCGGCCAGTCTCATCATCCGATCCCTGGCCCTGGACGAGTTGAAACTGAGCAACTGGTGGTACGTGATGCGGAAAGAAATATTCTCCGGGCTGCTGCTCGGGGCCATCCTGGGGGCCATCGGCTTTGTCCGTATCCTCATTTGGCAGCAGGCAGGCCTGTACGATTACGGGGAATACTGGGCCTGGGTCGGGCTGAGTGTTTCGGTATCGCTGGTACTCATAGTCCTGTGGGGCACCCTTTCCGGTTCGATGATCCCCCTGATCCTCAAAAAAATGGGACTCGATCCGGCCACTGCTTCCGCGCCGTTCGTAGCCACGCTGGTAGACGTGACCGGGCTGATTATCTATTTCACGGTAGCGGCCCTACTGCTGGGCGGCAAACTTTTGTAAACGACATTCTGCCTTAATTCCATGCGCAAATTCCGGACATAGGTGTGCCGATATTGCGATTGTCGCTCCGCTTTCGGCAGGCCGGAGTAATATCCTCAGACGAAAATCGGAGTCCGGTCTTTTCCTTCTCCGCGATTTTACATTTCAATTCCCGGGCATAAAAGTTTAATTCTTCTTCGATCCGGCTTATACGCCCTCTGTTGCGGCGCGTTTTTTCGCAGACAACGGCCACGCTTTTTACCGGATCGAATTCCTCTTTTAACAGGCGGTAAGGAGTAAATATTGCCTCTATTTTCGGTTGGTGGATAATTTGCAGGATCAAAGTATAACGCCCGCCCTTGCGGGGGCTCCCATTGAGAACGGGCTTGATAGTTGCCGTTTTCCAGGTTTCGTTTCAGATTTCCGCTCCAGGTCCTAAGACTAAAAAAGACCACTTGTGTCAAACCTTTCGTAACATAGCTACAATGGTTTTTTATACTTTTATTAGCCACTTCAAGACGTCCAAAAGCCAAGATCGGACAAAGCAACGTCCCGTAGTTGTTCCGCTTTTTTCTGAGAGAAAAAACGGGACAAATAAAAAAAGTGCGGGACAGATTCGATTAATTCAAACTAATCATCAGCGGTTTACCTATTCATCATGGCCGACCTGCGCCTCTGCATCAGCGCCGGATTCTGCCAATAACTCCATCATTGCGAACATTTTATTTTTAACAGCAAGGTAAATCATTGGGTAGCCGCGCCCGTCTTTTATGTCGGGATTCGCTCCTTTGCGGAGTAGGAATTCGGCTTTTTCAAGATTGTTGTTTTTCACGGCTTTCATCAGGAGAGTGTCCCCGTTTTTATCCAACAGGTCGATATTGGCCCCGTTTAGTGCCATTTTGCCTACCATTTCAAGGTATCCAAGCCTGTCGGCCATAAAAATAAGCGGCTCACCATCCCGGGTGTTGGTATTCAGCGTGGCGCCCTTTTCGATTAGAAGCATGGCGAAATTCGGGTCTTTATGGTTCAATGCCATCTCGATCATGCTTTGCCCCATGTCCACGTTGATCATTACGTTGGCTCCGGCCTCAACCAGAATCCGGGCCGTATCGGCCAAATTCATTGATGTAGCCCACCAAAGCGCAGGTCGCCCATCCTCACCCGTAATGTTGACGTCGGCTCCTTTTGAAATCAGATACCTGACCAAATCGTTATCCCTACGGCAAACGGCCTCTTTCAAGGCCGTGTTGCCCTGTCCGTCGGCCGTATTGACATCGACGCCTTTATCAACCAAAGCCTGGGCCAGGGCGCTATTTCCCGAACGCACGGCATGGACGAGTGCAGTAGCGCTCGAACCCGAACGCACGTCTGCATCGGATATTTTGGAGAGGATCAGGGCGATGGAAGCTCCATCCGTAATTCCAGGCTTCATCTTCGCTATCTTATTGAAGACCGTGCCTTCCAATTCAACAGGTTGATTGACGTCCGCCCCTTTGCCGACCAGCAATTTGACGATATCCACATGGTTATGATCTGCCGCCAAGGCCAGCGGCGTTGCATGAGGCCATTTGGTTGCCCGGATATTTATATCGGCATGATTGGCAATCAGGCACTCAACAATGTCCAACCTGCCGTGTTGCGCAGCATAGGCTAAGGCTGTGAAACCGTTCTTGTCCTGGGCATTGACGTCCGCCCCCTTGAAAATCAGTTTTTGAACCAAGGGAAGGTTATCCTCTTTAGCCGCCAGGGACAACTTCTGATCGGGTGATTTACCAAATAAAGCCATATCGTTCGCTTTTAATGATTGGTTGCTGCTATCATGCTGATAGCAGTAAAGGTATGCAAAAATAATATTCTCCGGGGAAGAATGCGTCAGGAAAACAAAGGGGATAGACCTTTGGGTGAACGTAAGGGGATTGGGCCGATTATCTCCCAATTTTTTTCGTAATTTCCAATTAGTAAGGGATCACCATAAAAACAGGGGTAAAAAAAAGGCAGGGCTCCCAAACGAGACAGTAAATAATGTCCGGTTATATAGATGTAAAAAATATATTTTACCTTTATCATTGGAACCGAAGATGAATAATCCTGAATGAAGCCAGTGTTCAGCAACGGTTTTTGGGAAACGGCCGTACCTTTATCCCGCTTAACAATTGAAGATCGTAAAAAATAAGACGAAGATTTTGAATATCAACAAGTAAGCGAAACGGAGTCAGAGTCCGTTTTATTCTTATCAAAACAAATTTAACCCCGTCTTCCCGAACAGAAAAGACAGAAGACGAAACAAATTTTTTGCCGCCCTTTTTTAAACCTTCGCTTTACTGAAAACCCCAAACCCAGGCTAATTATATCGCGGAGTTTTAAATATTCCTATTTGATTTGTCCTTATAAAAAAGGGGAGGCGGATGCCTCCCCTTTCCAGTGCTTGCTCCGGTTTAATACCGGTTACCGTGGTAACCGCCTCCGCGGCTATTGCCCCGGCCAAAGCTTCCGCTTCTTTCCGTCTTCGGACGCGCTACGTTTACAGTAATGGTTTTACCTTCGAATTCCGTATTGTTCAACGAATCGATCGCCTGCTGGCCTTCCGAATCATTGGGCATTTCCACAAAACCGAATCCGCGCGAACGGCCGGTTTCACGATCCGTAATAATGTTGGCCGAAGACACTTCCCCATATTGAGCGAATAAATCCTGTAGGCTGTTGTTCTTTGTAGCAAAATTGAGGTTTGAAATGTAAATGTTCATTTTTCTTGTTTTATGTAAATTAAACTTGTTTTTTATTTTATGATCGATATTTCCACTGCGCTCATGCCCCGGGGCCCGCGTTCCGTCTCAAAAGAAACGGTTTTGCCTTCGGCAATATCTTGAGGGGCGCTGGAAACGTGGAAGAAATATTTTTCCGAAGTTTCCGATTCTTTAATAAAGCCGTACCCTTTTTTCTCGTCGAAATATTCCACCCGTCCTTTGAGTGGTTCGGGTTCAACGTCTACCCTTTTGGGTGTCGAAATAACGATATCCTCCAATTTGATCTCTTCTTTCTGTTGCTGGTCCGGCGGAACACCGAGGATATTGCCGTTTTCATCCACGTAAGCAATCATATCGTCCAGCGATCTGGGTCCTTCCGCTTTGCGCTCTTCTTTGCGCTTTTGTTTTTCGAGGCGTTTAGCCTGTTTTCTCTTTTCGTTCTCTTTTTTTCTAAATGTCTCTGCCATTCAATTATTTTTAATATTAGTAAGCCTGCTGCGGTTCATAATACGGGCAAATATGTCGCCCGCGGCGTATCCAAGTTGCCCTCATGCCTGCTGTAAAACGATTTCAGCCCGCAAAATCGTTGAACTTTGGCGTAAACCACATTCAATCCTGTCTGCCACGAACCTATTCGGGCATTTTTTTGTAAAACAAAGAAAGTTTATAGAGGTCGATTTCAACGTTGAAAGAGCCGGACGGGAATAGGCCCGAGAAATGCAAAGAAGATAAAGATCAAAATGAACTCGCGTTGTTTATCCGGCAAAGGTAGCAAATGTTTTGCCATCACAGGTGTTTGTCGCACAATTAACTTGATTATAAGATTTCTAGGGGGATCTTTTTCTAATATATCCGCCAAACCGTATAGTATACCGCTCTTTGACCCCTACATTGTTTTTTATCGACTATCAATGTTAGGCGCATAAGACATTGTTCGCTCTTAGCTAGCTTGGCTCCAAAAAATGGTTTTAATGCCGCCCTCTAAAAACAAAAATCCTGAATATCTGTCGATTTCAGGATACGTATGCCCGTTTTTTAACTATGCATAAAGAGGGGAATCTCCCTACCGCTCCCCGGCAGCGAGGGGGCGGTCATTCCTTTGCTTCTTCTGCCAATTTTTTTTAGCCTTATTGATTCCGGATATTGTGCCGCCTGTCCGAATGGGTAATTTAAAGATGGGCGAAAACCCGATCTCAGCTACCATTTCATGGAGAATAACTCAAGCAGCTGATTCTTTTTCACGGGTTTTGCCAGGAAAGCGTTACATCCTGCCTCGATAGCGCTAACCTTGTCGGAATCGAACGCATTGGCTGTAAGGGCTACAATCGGTATTCCGGCGTTGAATTCCCTGATTTTCCGGGTCGCTTCCAAACCGCCCATAACCGGCATTTTCAGATCCATAAGAACGAAGTCGTATTTCCCGTGAAGGATTTTTTCGACCGCTTCCACCCCATTCCCGGCGCGGGTAAGATCGTAATCCTTGAGGATATGCCGTACTAGCGAGAAATTGCTGTCGTTGTCTTCGGCAACCAGGATTTTCATTTCTTTTTTATCGATCCCGTTCAATCGGGAACTCTGGGTCGAAAGGGGCGGGGCTATCAAATCGGCAGATTCCTGTAAGTATATTTCACAGGGAATATTTGCCCAAAAAACAGATCCGGTGCCCGGTTCGGAAGAAAATCCGACTTCTCCTCCCGCCGCTTCGACAATCGCCTTGGAGATTGCCAGCCCGAGCCCTGTACCCTGCGCAAAATCGTTGAGCTTATGGAACCGGCCGAACACCCGATCCTGAAATTCACTTGGAATACCGGCTCCCGTATCTTCGACGTAAATCCGGATACCTTCCTGCTCGATGGAATATCCCATCTTTATGTATCCGGATTGGGTGTGTTTTACTGCATTGGTAAGAAAGTTCATCCAAACCTGTTTAAGCCGGTTGCTGTCCAATAAAACCCAGCAATCCGGCCGGGAATTCTCTATGCGGAACTCGACTTCCGGATTTGTGATCTTCGGCTGGATCATCGAATAGAGTTCGCTGCACACTCCGGCCACGTTGAATTTCTCCCGTTTGCGTTCGAGGATACCCGATTCGATCTTGGAAAGATCCAGGATATCGTTGACCAGGCGCAGCAGCAATTCGTTGTTGGAGTCGATGATGCTCATGTATTCCGCCTTTTCATCCGGATCCTCGCAGTTGGCCAGGAGTTCGGAAAACCCTACGATAGCGTTCAGCGGGGTACGTATTTCGTGGCTCATATTGGCCAGAAAGGCCGATTTGAGTCGATCGGAAAGTTCCGCCTTCTCTTTCATTTCCTTCAATTCCTGAGCCATTTTTTCCCATTTCGTATTATTGAATGCCAAGCCGGTATACCGGGTAATTCGCCCCTTTTTATCCCTTTCGGACGGTATACCGGTAACGATCAGAGTTTGCCATTCAGGATCCCATTTAGTCCGGAAGCGGTATTGGAGCGTGAATTCTTTGCTGGCCCCGCGGAGCATTCCGTCAATAATCTCCCGGACACGGCCTGTGTCATCGGGGTGGGTGGCATTGAGGTAGTCTTCGGGAAAAATCGCTTTTTCGGGATGAAAGTCGTTCACGGGATCGTTGAATGCCCGGTACTGCCCGGTCGCCACGTCGAAATCCCAATAAGACATACCGACCGTTTTGAACGTGAGTTCCATTTTGTAGTTCTGTTCCTTGAGTTCTTCGTTCAGCTGGTGAAGTTTGGATATATTTTGCCGGAATCCCGTATACCGGATAACCCTTCCGTTTTCATCGTATTCGAAAGGAACACCGGTAATGCTCCAATACTGCCACGTGTTGTCGTATTTCGTTTGCATGCGGCAGGTAAAATTGATGTTGAGTTTTTCGCCCGACAGCATGGATTGTATAGCATCGTTGGCCAAGGATTGGTCTTCGGGATGGATTACGTTCAAATAGCCGGCCACAGTTACGGGCCTATCCGCAATATAGTCGTTGACAGGGTCGTTATAAGATTCGAACTCCCGGGCCTGTACGTTGAAATCCCAATGGGCGATATCGTTGACTTTCATGGCCAGTTCGCGTTTAATCATCAGATCCTGGGTCTTTTTTGCCATCTGTATCTTTTCGGTCACATCCAACTGGGTTCCGACGATCTGCAATTTCCCCCTATGTTCGGCGGACAGCCGCATCCGGCTTTCATAATGCCGGTATTGTCCCTCCTGTCCGTTATAAAAACGCAATGTAATCTGCCCTTGCAGGACGTCTTTATTTATCAACTGCGAAAAAAGCTGTTCCAACGGAGCATGATCCTGTGGGTGCAGTATCGTTAGCACCTGCCCCATAGTCATATCCGTCCTTGCTATAGTATCCCCAAACAACGGATTGAAAACTTTCTTACGCACATCGTACACCCAGGAGGACATATTGGCGGCTTCCATAGCCATTTCCAGGTTTTTCTTGCCTTCCTCCGTGCGGTATTCCGCTTCTTTTGCGGCGGTTACATCATTGGTAAGCAGCATATGGGCCACAATAGTTCCCCGGCCGTTCCGTATGGCTACGATCTTAACCTCATAAATTATCGTATTTTTATTCCGGGTCGTATAATATTCCCGGTTCATCCGGTCAAAATCATATTCGAACTCCAGGACGATGTCCTCCCCGGATTTTATTTTCGCCCTCAGAATATCGTCTACATACGGACTCTCGAAAAGATTTACATTGCCTATTACAGCGCCCCGGTCGACGCCGTATATCTGCCGGGCACGTTCATTCAGATCGCGGAGGATGCCTTGCGCGTCATAGATCTCTATTC
>CAUHQV010000048.1 GCA_959608625.1 uncultured Flavobacteriales bacterium | reverse complement strand
GTACCGGCGGGCAGCGTACCATCCTCGCGGCCTACAAACACGCTCACGGGCAGATCGTCGCCCATCTGGGCATTGACCGGGTCGGCCACTGTAGTGACGAATTCGGTAGCGGCCGGACGCTCGGCGTGTACCACATGGAACGTCGGATCGAGTTTGGCCCATTCGGCAGGCACTTCCACCTTGACGTATTCTCCTCCGCGGTCTACGGCGGCATTGTTCTTGGCTACGATATCCGCGCCTTTCTTACCGTAGGATTTTTCGATAAAGTGCTTCATCTCCTTCACGGCCAGATCGTACGGGATCACGTTGGCGATCTTGAAGAACGCCGACTGAAGGATCGTATTGGTACGTCCGCCGAGTCCTATCTCGCGGGCGATCTTCGTCGCGTTGATGATATAGAAGTTGATATGCTTGGCCGCCAGCATGTATTTTACGGAATCCGGCAGCAGGGCCTTGGTCTCCTCGGCATTGTAAAGGCTGTTCAGCAGGAACGTGCCTCCCTCCTTGATGCCGCGGAGCATATCGTATTTCTGCAGATAAGGCGTTACGTGGCAGGCCACGAAATTAGGCGTGGTCACCAGGTAAGGCGTATCGATAGGCTTGTCGCCGAAACGAAGGTGCGAGCAGGTGAAACCGCCCGACTTCTTGGAGTCGTACGAGAAATAAGCCTGGCAATATTTATCGGTCGATTCGCCGATGATCTTGATCGTATTCTTGTTGGCACCCACCGTACCGTCGGAACCGAGTCCGAAGAATTTCGCCTCGAACGTCGTGTCGTCGGCCAGGGAGATCTCCTCTTTCTGGGGCAGCGACAGGAACGTCACGTCGTCCACGATCCCCACCGTAAAGCCGTTCTTGGGCTCCGGGAGTTCCATGTTTTCGTACACGGCGATGATCTGCGAAGGGGTCACGTCCTTGGACGAAAGGCCGTAACGGCCGCCTACCACGTACTCGAGGTTCTTGCGGGCCTTGCACAGCGCGTTGCGCACATCCAAGTACAACGGTTCGCCGTCGCTTCCGGGTTCTTTCGTGCGGTCGAGCACGGTGACGCGTTTTACGCTCTCGGGCAGTACGTTCAGCAGGTATTTCGGGGAGAACGGGCGGTACAGGCGCACCAGGATGACGCCGGTCTTCTTGCCCTGTTTGTTCAGGTAGTCCACCGTCTGGCGGATGGTGTGTGTCACCGATCCCATCGCGATGATCACGTGCTCCGCATCGGGAGCTCCGTAGTAGTCGAACGGGTGGTATTCGCGGCCCGTAGCCTTGGATACCTGGGCCATATAGTCGGCCACGACCTCGGGAACGGCGTCGTAGAAAGGATTGGACGCTTCACGCGCCTGGAAATACACGTCCGGGTTTTGGGCGGTACCGCGGGTCACGGGAGCGTTCGGGTTGAGCGCCCGGCGGCGGAAATCCTCCAGCGCTTTCCGGTCTATCATCGCTTTTACCGCATCGGCATCGATGTCCTCGACTTTCTGTATCTCGTGGGAGGTACGAAAACCGTCGAAGAAATGCACGAACGGGATACGGGTTTTCAGGGTGGCCAGGTGCGCTACCGCAGCCAGGTCCATCGCTTCCTGCACCCCGGCCGAAGCCAGCATGGCGAATCCCGTCTGGCGGGCCGCCATCACGTCGCTGTGGTCGCCGAAAATGGACAAGGCCTGAGCGGCCAGCGAACGGGCCGATACATGGAATACGCACGGGAGAAGTTCCCCGGCGATCTTGTACATATTGGGTATCATCAGCAGCAATCCCTGCGAAGCGGTATACGTGGTGGTCAGGGACCCGGCCTGCAAAGCGCCGTGCACGGCACCTGCGGCGCCGCCTTCGGATTGCATCTCCACAACCTTGACGGTTTCGCCCCAGAAGTTTTTCTTACCCGCGGAAGCCCATTCGTCCACATACTCGGCCATCGTCGAGGACGGCGTGATGGGATAAATGGCTGCCAGCTCCGAAAAGAGGTAAGAAACGTGCGCTGCGGCGTAGTTGCCGTCGCACGTGATGAATTTCTTTTCTTTTGCCATCTTTGTATATTTTTTAATTACTCTTTTTCCTTAACGAAACTACAAAATATATTGACTCCCGCTGCAGGCTCCCGCCCGCCGGGAGGAATTATTTTTGGCCTTTGCCTCTGATATACCGGTCTATCGCCTGTGCAGCCTTGCGTCCGGCGCCCATAGCCAGAATGACCGTGGCGGCACCCGTCACCGCATCGCCCCCGGCAAATACGCCTTCACGGGTGGTCTGTCCATCCTCGTTGGCCGTCAGGCAGCCCCTTCGGTTGGCCTCCAGCCCCGGCGTTGTGGTCTTCAGCAGCGGATTGGGCGAAGTGCCCAGAGCCATGATGACTACGTCGGCATCGATGGTAAATTCCGAACCCTTTACTTCTATCGGACGGCGGCGTCCGCTCTCGTCCGGCTCGCCGAGTTCCATACGGACACATTCCATACCTTTAACCCGGCCCTGTTCGTCTCCCAGCACCCTGACCGGGTTGGTCAGGAATTCGAAAACGATGCCTTCCTGTTTGGCATGGTGGACTTCCTCCACGCGGGCGGGAAGTTCTTTTTCGGTGCGGCGGTACACGACGCTCACCTGGGCCCCGAGCCGCAGTGCGGTGCGGGCGGCATCCATGGCTACATTGCCCCCCCCTACGACCACGACCTTTTCCCCGACATAGATCGGAGTGTCGGATTTCGGGTCGTAAGCCCGCATCAGGTTGGCGCGGGTAAGGAATTCGTTGGCGGATACGACCCCGTTCAGGCTTTCGCCATCGATGCCCATGAAATTGGGCAGTCCGGCCCCGCTGCCGATGAACACGGCTTCATAACCGTCTTCTTCCATCAACGAATCGATGGTGACCGTACGGCCCACGATCACGTTGGTCTCTATTTCCACGCCCATCTTGCGGACGTTATTGATTTCGTAGGCCACCACATCTTCCTTGGGCAGGCGGAACTCGGGTATCCCGTATTCCAGTACGCCCCCGGCTTTGTGCAGGGCTTCGAATATTTTTACCTGATACCCCATCGAGGCCAGTTCACCGGCGCAGGCCAGCCCGGAAGGGCCGCTGCCGATCACGGCTACTTTATGCCCGTTGGAGGGTTTCAGGTCTACTTTTACTTCTTTGCCGTTCTCCCGCATCCAGTCGGCGGTAAAACGTTCCAGCTTGCCGATGGAGACCGGCTCGAACTTGATGCCCATGATGCAGGAACCTTCGCACTGCGATTCCTGCGGGCAGACACGTCCGCAAACGGCGGGCAGGGCGCTGTCCTGCGCAATGATCCCGGCGGCTTTTTCTATGTCCCCCTTTGTCAGTTCGGCGATGAACTGGGGTATTTTTATCGAAACAGGGCAGGCGTCCACGCATTTGGGTTTCTTGCAGTCCAGACAACGCTGGGCTTCCAATATAGCCTCCTGTTGGGTAAAACCGTAGCACACCTCTTCGAAGTTGCGCGCCCGCACTTGCGGGTCCTGTTCTTTCGGGTATATTCTCGGACCTTTTGCAGCCATTTTCTTTCTACTTTCTTTTAAACGGTTTTCCCGGACAGTTCGTCCATACACTGGCAGTCGCGGGTCTTTTCCACGTCGCGGTACATCCCGCTTCGGCGCATCGCCAGGTCGAAATCCACCTGGTGCGCATCGAATTCGGGGCCGTCCACGCAGGTGAAACGCACCTGTCCGCCCACAGTGACCCGGCAGGCTCCGCACATGCCCGTGCCGTCCACCATCATCGAATTGAGCGATGCAACGGTATTTATCCCGTATTCTTTGGTCGCCAAAGCGGCGAACTTCATCATGATCATAGGGCCGATAGCGATCACTTGGTCGTACTTATGACCCGACTCCATCAGCTCCTTGAAAAGCCCGGTAACCAGTCCGTGGTATCCCCGCGACCCGTCGTCCGTAGCGACATACACCTGGGCGCCGAGGGCCTCCATCTCTTTGTCGAGCAGAATAAAATCCTTCGTTTTGCCGCCGATAATCACATCGGCCGAAGCGCCACGCTCCCGCAGCCATTTGACTTGGGGGTAAACCGGCGCGGCCCCTACGCCGCCGGCGATGAACAGGCGCTTTTTGGCGCGCAGTTCTTCGTCCGATTCATGCACGAACTCCGAAGGGTGACCCAGAGGGCCTACGAAATCGGTAAAATAATCCCCTTTTTTCAGGGCGCATATTTTTCGGGAGGAGGCCCCCACGACCTGGATGACGATGGCTACCGTCCCTTTTTCCTTATCGTAGTCCACGATGGTCAAGGGGATCCGTTCGCCGAGTTCCCCCGTGCGGACGATCACAAACTGCCCGGGAAGGGCCGAAGCGGCGACCCGCGGAGCGAGCACATCCATATAGAATATGTTAGGCGCCAGGAGCCTTTGTTCTACTATCTCGTACATCGGATGTTATATATTTCCTTTTTCGACTTGACTTGCAAAGTTATTAATTATATGATTTGCTGCCAAAAAAAAGCCCGTTTTATCAATTTTTTATAAAACGGGCTGTTATTTTGCTGACTTTATCCTAAATCATTCCGGGTATAAAAACGGCTCCTCCTCGTCCGATTCGATACCCAGGGCTTCGTAAATATATTTATAGGTGGAGAGCAGCACGGGCTTCCCGTCCACGACGGCAATATCGTGTTCGAAATGGGCGGAAGGCTTTACGTCCTTGGTCAGGATAGTCCATCCGTCGGACAGTTCGCGCACGCGGTGCGTGCCGAGGTTTATCATCGGCTCGATCGCCAATACCAATCCGTTCTCGATCAGCTCGCCGCGTCCCCGCGACCCGTAATTGGGCACCTGGGGGTCTTCATGTACCTTTTTCCCGAGGCCGTGCCCGCATAGTTCACGCACCACCCCGTATCCGTAATCCTCGCAATACCGCTGGATCGCATAGCCGATATCGCCGATATGGTTGCCGGCCTTGGCCTGGGCGATACCCCGGTAAAGGCTTTCTTTGGTAACCTTAAGCAACTTGGCCGTGCGGGGGTCTATTTCCCCTACAGGGAACGTATAGGCGTGGTCGCCGTGGTAGCCGTCCAGTTCGGCCCCGAAATCTATCGATACGATATCGCCTTCTTTCAGGGGTTCTTTATTCGGGATACCGTGCACCACCTGTGCGTTGACCGAGATGCAGCATCCGTTAGGGAAACCGTACAATCCCTTGAACGAGGGCTTCGCTCCGTGGTCGAGCACGAATTCCTCGGCCAGTTTGTCCAGGTGAAGCGTGGAGACCCCGGGCTTTACCTCGGTAGCCAGCATTCCTAACGTGCGCGATACGATGAGCGCTGCACGATGGATCTTGGCTATTTCTTCTTTTGTCCTTAAATGTATCATTTTTCACGGCCTCCTGCCGTCTTTTATCAACTTAGTTCATCCGTATCCATTTCCAAAGGTCTTTGTACGTCGGTTTGGAGCCGTACGACAGCAATCCTATGCGGTAGACCTTGGCCGCCACCCAGGTCACGGCCAGGAAAGTGGCCAGCAGCAACAGGGCCGAAAGCACGATCTCCCAGGCCGGTACGCCGAACGGGATACGCACCATCATCACCACCGGCGAAGTAAGCGGGATCATCGACATCCAGAAACCCACCGGGCCATTGGGGTTGTCTATAATAATAATCGCACAATAGAATGCCACCAACAGCGGGATCGTGATGGGCATCACGAACTGTCCGGCATCCGCAGCGGAATCCACCGCCGAACCTACCGCCGCATACAAAGCCGCATAGAGCAGGTAACCGAGTATAAAGAAAACGATGGATATCAGGCCTATCGCGACAAAATCCACCTGCGAAAGCTGGGAGACGACCTCGGCTATCTTATCCGAAGAACCGGCCGTCTGGGCTACGGTAGCCGCCTGGGCCATTTCAGGAGAAGCATTGGCTGCCATCTCGGTCATGGTCTGTGTGCTTTTGTCGTTCATGTAGGTACTCAAACCGGCTATCCCGGCCGCCGAAAGAGTGGCGAGCATTACCACCCACAGCACCAACTGGGTAATGCAGACCAGCCCGGAGCTGATGATCTTGCCCATCATCAATTCGAAAGGTCGCACCGAGGAGATGATGACCTCCACGATGCGGTTGGTCTTTTCCTCCAGGGTGGACGTCATGACCATATTCCCACTGAATACCATAAACATATACAACATGATGCACAGAATGAAAGCCAAGGCCAGTTTCACGCCCTGCACCACGTCTCCTTCCCCGACGCCGGAATCCTTGCTGATGTCCACCATCCGGATGGATACGTCCGCTCCGGTAGCGGCCAATACCTTAGGGTCGACCCCCAAAAGCTCGATCTTCCGGTCCTTGATAATGCGTTCCACCTGCCTCGATACGGCCGATTGGATCGACATGGGGATGTTTTCATCGTAATAAATGGCCAGCCCGCGTTCCACCACCGCATAGTTCGCCGTGGTATCCGCCGGAATGACCAACAATCCTTTTACCCCGTCCCGGCCTACCATAGCCTTAGCCGAATCCAGGGGAACGGCCTGCACGTCCAGGGGAAGCAGTTTGAGGTTTTCATCGGTCTCGATCTGCCCGGCCAATTCGGCGGAGAGGTCGTATACAGCCAGCGTGCTGGTTTCGTTCTTGTTGACCACACTCAGGAACCCTATCAGGGCCCCTACGGCCACAATGGCGATCGGGGTAATGATACCCACCAGCCAGAACGATTTTTTGCGCACACGCATCATGTACTCGTGCTTGATGATCAGACCTATTTTGCTTTTCGAAGCCATATTTCGCTATTTTTTCAGTACGTATTCAGTCTTATTTTCCGGCCTTAAAGGATTAAAGGGCGCCTGCGGAAGTCGCAATTCCTCCTTCGCCCTCTACGGCCTTGAAGAAAATGTCGCTCACTGTAGGCATCTGCTCGGCAAACGAATGGATCTGGCCCATGGTGGCCAGTTTGGCCAGCAGCGCGTTCGGATCACTTAGATTCGCCAACTTGAACAGGGCATACGGCTTGATGCTGCGCGCATCTTCCTCCCAGCCGGCGAACTCATCGATCGCCTCCAACTGGCCGCGTTGCTCGGCCTGGATGTCGATATCCACTTTGTATATCCCCTGGCGGTAGCGGTCTTTGATACCGGCCACTTCCCCCGAAAGGATGCCTTTTCCTTTATCGACCAACAGAATGTGAGTGCACATCTGCTCGACGGATTCCATACGGTGGGTGGAGAAAAGGATCGTAGTGCCATTCTTGCACATCTGTTCGATCTCATTGCGGATCAATTCGGCATTGATCGGGTCGAATCCGCTGAAAGGTTCGTCGAGGATCATCACCTCCGGCTCGTGCAGCACGTTGATGATGAACTGCACCTTCTGGGCCATTCCTTTGGAAAGTTCCTGGATCTTTTTGTCGGCCCAGTTCTCAATGCCGAACTTCCCGAGCCATTTTTTGATCCGTTGTTTGGCCTGGGCGGCGCTCATTCCTTTGAGTTGCGCGAGGTACATCGCCTGATCCATGACCGTCAGGTTTTTGTACAATCCACGCTCCTCGGGCATATATCCTATGTACGCGATATCCTCGCGCACCAGCGGATGTCCTCCGAAATAGATGCGTCCCGAAGTGGGAACGAGTATCTGGTTGATGAGCCGTATGAAAGTGGTCTTCCCTGCGCCGTTGGGCCCGAGCAGCCCGAAAAGGCTTCCCCGGGGTATTTCGACGTTCAGATTGTCCAGGGCCTTGTGCTGCCCGTACGTTTTTGTCAGGTCTTCCGCCCGCAGAATGATATCCGCCATATCCTGTGTTTCTTAGTTTACCGGGAATCCCCGGAGGAAATCGAGAAAATTTTTGCAAATATACGCAGTTTTTGTTTGTACTTTTGCACCCTAAAGCCGTCTTTTAGAGGCGGCGGCATATTTCAGGGAAAAAAACGTATCTCCACTCAAATGTCAATACTGGAAATATTACTGCTGGCCATCGGGCTGTCCATGGATAGTTTCGCCGTATCGGTATCCAGCGGGGCGGTCATGCAGAAATTCTCCGCGGCCAAAGCGATAAAAACCGCGCTCTTCCTCGGAGTGTTCCAGGGATTGATGCCCGTGATCGGCTGGGCGGCCGGCGAACATTTCAAGTCGATGATCGAAGAGGTCGACCATTGGATCGCTTTCGGTCTGCTGACCTTTTTGGGTGTGAAGATGATCCTGGAAAGCCTGCGCGAGAACCCTGATGGCAATCCCTGCGGTTGCGGGGAGGGTTACCGTCCCTGGCGCACGCGCACTCTGGTATGTATCTCCCTGGCTACCAGCATCGATGCCCTGGCAATCGGCGTTTCCTTCGCATTCCTGAGTATCAGCATCCTTACAGCCTCCGCCATTATATTTGGGGTAACTGTCCTTTCTTCGCTGGCCGGGATCGGTGTGGGATTGCATTTCGGACGCCGGCTCAACCGTTGGGCAGGCATTATTGGGGGCGTGATTTTAATTGGGATAGGTGTCAAGATACTGATCGAACACTTGTTCTTTCCGGGATGCTGATTTTTGCTTTTTTATTCTCGGATTATTCCTTGGGTTTTCCCGCAAAATGTTTTCTTCCGTCCCTCCGGGGTCACCCGGACTCCACTTTCTTTTGCGGGCTCAAAAGCCCGGGAGCCCCCGGAGGGCGGACAAAAGACAATCGTTCAGCGACAACAGTCGCCCGGATGGTTTGCTTCACTCTCTGTACGCCCTGAAAAGGGCTAAGGAGCATCGGGTTTCATGTTCCGCCCTTTCCAGGGCTGTTCGCTCGCAAACGCAGCGGCCCTTTTCTTATTTCGCCCGGAGCGTCTGTTTCCGAGCGCAACAGTTTTGGCAACGCCGAAATTACCAATCCCGTTCGTTTTGCCGCCGCGAAAATGGGTGAAAACGGGAAAAAGGGCGGAGATTGTTCGAGCCGGCTTTGTCGGCGAGTTTCGCAGCCCGCCGTTTTCGGGCGCTGCGAACGGCGAAAAAACAAAATAGGGATGTGCCTCTCTTTCTGTTCTGTTCTGCCGGGATCACCCGGCCTTTTGTGCGGGTGACAAAAGAAAAGTACGTAAGGTAAAATCCGAGAATTATTGCCGAATATTGTCCCTACCTGCCCACTCCGGGCACGGAGCCGGCCCGCCCATCCGTTGGCGGACGGTTTCGTAAAGCATCGCCGCACAGGCCGCCGAAACATTAAGAGAGCCTATATCGCCGTGCAGCGGAAGTTTGGCCCGCAGGTCGGCTATTTTCAACAGTTGCTTGGATATTCCTTTCTCTTCGTTGCCCATTATTATCGCCAAAGGCCCCGTCAGGTCGGTCGAAAACACGGTTCGGTCGGTCTTTTCCGTGGCGCAGACGATCTTCAGGCCGGATTGTTGGAGATAATACACCGTATCGGTGAGGTTCAGCGATTTACAGATCGGAACACGAAACATAGCCCCGGCCGAAGCTTTAACGGCATCCGCGCTGATGGGCGCCGCCCCCTGTGCAGCGATGACTACCGCATCCACACCGGCGCATTCCGCCGTACGGACGATAGCCCCGAAATTCCGCACATCGGTCAGGTGATCCAATATAAGCACCAGCGGCTGTCCGCCCCGGCCCATCACGGCGTCGACGATCCCCTCCACCGAGGCAAATTCGACCGGCGAGAGGAAGGCAAAAACCCCCTGGTGGTTTTCCCGTGTCAGGCGGGAAAGTTTTTCTTCGGGCACCACATTGTAGGCAATCCCCCGTTCTTTGAGCATATGCATCAGTTCTGCCGCTCCTTCCCCACGCAGACCTCGCTGGATGAACACTTTGTCGGGCGTTTTTCCCGAATCGACGGCTTCCATCAGCGGACGGATGCCGAATACGGTCAGTTTTTCATTTTCTTCCATGTATCTGTCCTTTCATTTTATCTGTGAAATGCCGTTTCCCAAAAAATGCCGCAAGATTGCTGTCCTGCGGCATTTTTAAAATAACAGCCCTTACCGTTTGGCTGCCAGGGCCTCTTCCAGGGAAATACCCAGCGCTTTGGCAAGCCCGGTCCCATAGGCGGGATCGGCCTTATAGCAATTACGCACGTGGCGCTGCTTGATAAACAATTCCGTTTCGTCCCCCATGTTGCGGGCCGTGTTCTCACACAGCACCTGCCGCTGGGCAGGGCTCATCAAACGAAATAAATCGCCCGGCTGCGAGAAATAATCTTCGTCGTACTCCCGTTCGTTGTAATTGTATACATCCCCGGCGGATTTCAACGGGGGTTCTTTCAGCTCGGGAGAATCATTCCACTCCCCATAGCTGTTAGGCTCGTACCCAATGGTCGCTCCATAATTACCGTCCACGCGCATTTTTCCGTCCCGGTGGTAAGCATGGAACGGGCAGCGGGGCTTGTTCACCGGGATCTGCTCCGAGTTCACACCCAAACGGTAGCGCTGGGCGTCGCCATAAGAAAACAAGCGCCCCTGTAGCATTTTATCCGGTGAAAAGCCGATCCCCTCGACGATATTCTGCGGGTTGAATGCGGCCTGTTCCACTTCGGCGAAATAGTTCTCCGGGTTGCGGTTCAGCTCCAGAATGCCCACGTCGATAAGCGGGAATTCTTTGTGCGACCACACTTTGGTCAGGTCGAACGGATTGATTCGGTACGTATCGGCCTGCTCTTCGGTCATCACCTGTATCTTGAACGCCCACTTCGGGAAATCGCCGCGCCCGATCGCCGAGAAAAGATCCCGCTGGTGCGAATCGCGGTCGTGAGCGATGATATCGGCTGCTTGCTCGTCCGTCAGGTTCTTAATACCCTGCAAGGTGGTCAAATGGAATTTGACCCAAGTGCGTTTGTTGTCCTTGTCGTAAAAACTGTATGTGTGACTTCCGAAACCGTGCATATGGCGATATGAAGCCGGTATTCCCCGGTCGCTCATCGTAATGGTCACCTGGTGCAGGGCTTCGGGCAGCAGCGTCCAAAAATCCCAGTTGGAATTCGCGCTGTGCATATTGGTCTTCGGGTCGCGTTTGACCACATGGTTCAGGTCGGGGAATTTCAGCGGATCGCGCAGGAAAAATACCGGTGTGTTGTTGCCCACCAAATCCCAGTTGCCTGCATCGGTGTAAAATTTCATGGCAAACCCCCGTATATCGCGCTCGGCATCGGCAGCACCGCGTTCCCCTGCCACGGTCGAAAAACGCACGAAACATTCGGTTTTCTTCCCGATCTGGGAGAATATCGATGCCCGTGTATATTTTGTAATATCGTGGGTAACGGTGAACGTTCCGTATGCGCCCGATCCCTTGGCATGCATACGCCGTTCGGGAATCACCTCCCGGTCGAAATGGGCCAGCTTTTCAATGTACCAGGGATCCTGTATCACCACAGGGCCGCGTAGCCCGGCGGTTTGTGTATTCTGGTTGTCGGCCACCGGCCTCCCGTTGGCCGCCGTTAATTTTTTCTCATTTTTCATGGTTTCTTGTCGGTTTGATTTATAGGGTAAAGATAAAAATAATTCCGAGCCGGCGCCGGTTTTGCGGATATTTTGGCAGAAGACAGAAAAAAATTCCTACCTTGATCCATCCCGGCATTTGCAAAAAAACATCCGTCTTTCAAAATCCGGAACAATCCGGAAAAATTGCGGCAAATGTCATATATTAGCGAACACTTAATCCTCGACCACACGTAGTCCGATCACAATAACCAACAAAACATATGACCTTAGTCCAATTGCAATACATCATGGCCGTAGCCCGCTGGGGCAGCTTCACTACGGCGGCGGAAAAATGTTTCGTCACCCAGCCGACCCTTTCGATGCAGGTGCAGAAACTCGAGGAAGAACTCAATATCCAGATATTCGACCGGAACAAAAAACCGGTGTCCGTGACGCCGGTCGGACGGCAGATCGTCGCACAGGCGGCGGTAACCGTAGGGGAATCCATGCGGATAAAGGACATCATCGACGAGGCCAAAGGTTCTATTTCCGGAGAATTCCATCTGGGGATTATCCCTTCGGTCATGCCGGCGCTGCTCCCTATTTTCCTGCGGACTTATACCCGGAAATTCCCGAAAGTCGTCCTGCATTTGGAAGAACTCCAGACCAATGATATGATCTCGGCCCTGAAAGGCCGGGTGATCGATGCCGGGATAGCCGCTACACCCCTGGGGGACAACAACCTGGTAGAGCAGCCTCTCTATTTGGAACCCATGCTGGTCTTTGCTGGCTCGGAATCCGCTCTACACGACAAAAAGAAGATCACTCCCGCCGATCTGGCTGAAGAACAGCTCCTGCTGCTGGAAAGCGGACATTGTTTCCGCAACAGCGTCCTCAACCTCTGCCAGGAAGCCCATAAAAACGCCCAAAGGCAAAAATTCCGCCTTTCAAGCGGGAATTTCGATACGCTCATCGGCCTGACTAAAGACGGGTTCGGCACGACCGTACTCCCCTACCTGAATACCCTTTCACTCTCGGGAGAAGACCAGCGCATGTTACATGAATTCGAAAAGCCCGTCCCTTCCCGGGAGATCAGCCTGATACGCTCGACCACCCAACTCCGCCGGAAAGTGTCGGACTCCATCGTCGAGACTATCCGCGGAATCATCCGGGGAATGATCATGCTGGATCAGACGAAAGTCATCAGTCCGATCGAAGGGCAAAAATCAAAAGAAGTGGCCGTATAAAGAAAAATCCCGCAAAAACAGAAAAGCCGCCCGGAATTTTCAAAAATTCCGGGCGGCTTTTTAGGCTGTTATTCATCTGATTTATAATGAATTGGCCTGAAAAAAGGGATTTTATTAACGTTTGTACAAACGTTCTCCGTTCGGTCGCCCACAAATATTCGACTCTCAATGAGGTTTAACGACCTAGAAAAATGAGCAATACCGAAATGTCGGCCGGGCTGACCCCGCTGATCCTCGAGGCCTGGGCAATATTTTTCGGTCGTATTTTTTCCAGCTTCTGCCGGGCTTCGATCGAAATGGAATGGATTTTCATAAAATCGAAACCTTCGGGGATCGCCACATTTTCCAGCCGGGCAAGTTTACGGACATTCTCTTTTTCTTTTTCTATATAACCTTCGTATTTGATGCGGATCTCCGCCTGCTCGACTGCGGCCGGACTTATGGAATTTTCCTCGATAAACCGGTCAAGGGCTGGGAATGTTTCCCGCATATCCCCCATTGAAATATTGGGGCGCGCCAGTATCCGGTCGGCCTTACAACCCTGTGTGAGCAAAGCGGAATTTTTACTTTCCAAAAGCGTCTGAGTTTGCTGGGGAGTAACGGAAAAATCCCGGAAAAAGGCGACTAATTCCTCGGATTGCCGCACCTTTTTTTCCACGCGCCGCAACGCCTCGTCCCCGACAGTTCCCAAAGAATGGGCCAAAGGGGTAAGCCGGATATCCGCATTATCGCCCCGCAATAGCGTGCGGTATTCCGCGCGCGAAGTGAACATCCGGTAAGGCTCCTGGGTACCTTTGGTTACCAGATCGTCTATCAGCACACCTATGTAAGCCTGGTCGCGGCGCAGGATAAATTCGCTTTCTCCTTTTACCTTCAGCACCGCATTTATCCCCGCCATCAATCCCTGGCCAGCGGCCTCTTCATAGCCGGTCGTTCCGTTTATTTGCCCGGCGAAATACAGGTTTTTTATTTGTTTCGTTTCCAGCGTAGGGTTCAGTTGGGTGGGCGGGAAATAATCGTATTCTATAGCATAGCCCGGACGGAGCATTTTTGCATTTTCAAATCCCTTTACTTTGCGCAGGGCCCGGATCTGGATATCCTCGGGAAGCGAGGTTGAAAATCCGTTTATATACATCTCGACGATCCCCTCGCCTTCGGGTTCGACGAATAACGGATGGGAATTCTTCTCGGCAAATCGGTTTATTTTGTCCTCTACCGAAGGGCAGTAGCGGGGGCCGACCCCTTTTATCCGGCCGGTGAACAGGGGCGAACGATCGAATCCCTCCCGGAGTACGGCATGTACTTCTTCATTGGTGTAAGCCATCCAACAACTCTCCTGGCGGGCGAGCGGAGGCGTATCCGAAAACGAAAAGCGCCCGGGATCCTCATCCCCTTTTTGCTCGGTCATTTGGGAAAAATCCAACGAACGGGCATCGATCCGGGGTGGTGTCCCCGTTTTCATGCGTCCGGATTCAAAGCCGAGAGCCACCAACGACCGGGTAAGCCCCTGGGCGGAAGGTTCCGAAATGCGCCCTCCTTTGAATTGTTTTTCCCCGATATGTATCACGCCCCCCAGGAAAGTCCCGTTGGTCAGGATCACGGTATCGGCCAGCGCCTCTACCCCCAGGGCAGTACGGACTCCCGCAACCACATCTCCCTCGACCAGCACTCCAGTTACCATATCCGAAAACAGATCGAGGCCGTCCGTATGTTCCAATTCCAAGCGCCATTGCTGCGAAAATTTATATTTATCACACTGTGCCCGGGGGCTCCACATGGCGGGCCCTTTGGACAGATTGAGCATCTTGAACTGGATCGCCGTCAGGTCGGTCACGATACCGGAATACCCCCCCAGCGCATCTATTTCGCGCACGATCTGCCCTTTTGCAATACCCCCCATAGCGGGATTGCAGGACATCTGGGCGACATTCTGTAGATTTTGAGTGATGAGCAGCGTTCGGCACCCCATGCGGGCAGCTATGCGGGCCGCCTCACAACCGGCATGGCCACCCCCCACTACGATCACCTGATATTTTGAAACGAATACGGACATACTAAATTTTTTATTCAGGGTGCAAAATTAGCGCAAACCTTGCGCGTATCAAAAAAATAGCGCCGAAATCAAAACGGTTGTTCCACGTGGAACAACCGGATATTTTCTTTATTGTGTTCCACGTGGAACTAAAAATATTTTATATAGGCCAAAAACAGCAAATAAACGATCATGTTCACGAATGAAAAAAGCGCCGAGGCCCGCTGGTAATACTCCACCTGTTTTTTATTCAGGCGGACGACCATCATAACGATCGCCTGGAAAATGAACAGCACCATGGG
>CAUHQV010000047.1 GCA_959608625.1 uncultured Flavobacteriales bacterium | reverse complement strand
AGGATTACGTGTACCCGGCTATGGTGATTTTTAACAACTAAGCCAGGACGATAACGAACAAAAGTTCCCGTCCCCACATGTGGGGACGGGAACTTTTGTTTTTACCCGGTATTGGGGATTGTCCCGACGGGGGGAGAAAGGTACTTTTGCCCGGTAATCTCAAAAACAGATAATCAGAATGAAAACATGGAAATTCGCAGCGCTCGTTCTTTCGCTCGCCTGCCTGTCTTTTTTCACCGGATGTAAAGGATCTTCGGCGGATGCGCCCGGAGTTCAAACCGCCCAGGTCGTAACCGATACCCTCACGATAGACGATGTGCTGGCCCAGGCCGATTCGCTGGTCGGGAAAGAAGTGGTTTTTGAAGGCGTATGCACGCATATCTGCGCCCACGGGGCCTCTAAGATATTCCTGATGGGCTCCGACGACAGCAAAATGCTCCGGGTAGAAGCGTCCAAAGAGTTGGGCAGTTTCAAAAAGGAAGCGGTGAACAGCCTTGTAACCGTCCGGGGAACGATCGTAGAAGACCGTATAGACGAAGCCTACCTGCTCAAATGGGAAGAGCAGGTCAAAGCCGCTGAAAAGAAATCCCACGACGAAGAAGCAGCCGGCTGCTCGGTAGAGCAGAAAGCCCGCGGAGAATCCGCTACGGCCAGCGCCCAGGCCCGCATCGCCGACTACCGCCGGAAGATAGCCGACCGGAAGGAAAAAGAAGGGAAAGAATACCTCTCTTTCTATCATGCCGAAACCTCGGATTACCAGATAAAATAACCTTTTCATTATCTTAGTTCCGTCCTCCGGATGAAAAATTTCCGGGGACGGATTTATTTGAAACCTCTCCCATTTATGAGTGAAAAATCCCTGATGAGCCGCGTGAGGAAGGCAAGCCGGTGGCTGCACCGCGACCTGTCTTACCTCTTTGCCGGCGCCCTGATCGTATATGCTATTTCGGGCATATGCCTGAACCACAAACGCGATTTCAATTCGGACTATATCATAAAACTGGAAGAATACAGGATCGAAGCTTCTTTGCCCCGGCAAAAAGACGGCTGGACGGAGGCTTTCGTACGGGGCCTGCTCGAACCATTGGGGGAACAGGGAAATTACACCAAGCATTATTTTCCCGACGCCAATACGATGAAAGTGTTCCTCAAAGGCGGTTCGTCACTGGTGGTGGACGTGAACAACGGAGCGGCAAAATACGAGTCCATCCGCAAACGTCCTTTCTTTTCTGCGCTCAACCGGCTGCATTACAACCCTTCGCGGGCATGGACCGTCTTTTCGGATGTTTTTGCAGGCGCGTTGATCGTCATCACCCTTTCCGGGCTTATCATGATAAAAGGGCCTAAAGGCTTGTGGGGGCGCGGAGGCGTGGAATTAGTGTTGGGGATCGCCATCCCCGTCGTGCTGTTCATGCTTCTGTAATACAAAGAAACAACACTGCTTTTTTCATTTTAAATAGGTGTGCCGGGGCGGAGCGAAGTTCCGGCCCGGTTTTTATTTTTCCTTAGGGGCGGCGGGAGTGTAGTCTTCGGAAAACATATCCCGGGTCGGGAAGCTTTTCACGGTGGACAGGGCGCGTGTCATCAGCTCCTCGATCTTTTTGGGAAATTTGGAGCCCGTCCAGGAACTGCTGTTGGTGATGAATACCCAGGTATAGCCGTTGCGCTGGCGTTTGACCATCGCCGAAGTCCCGGAAAAAGAACCGGATCGAGTCCAGTTACCTGTCCCGTAGGTATTGATCCAGCCGATAGGCATTCGCCCTCGTACGCTTTTGGTCATGTATTCCACCGAGGAATGCTTCAGGATGTCGGGTGTGGCGTCGTTGCGCCCGTCCATTGCGCAGACGATACGGGCTATTTCCACCGGCGAAGCGACCCAGGCTCCCGCACCCAGGAGTCCCCGTACGTCGTTGCCTCCTTCGCATTTCAGCACTTCCCGCCCTTTCCCGTCGCAGGAGAGGGCCTTTTCGGCATTGGGCGGTTCGTAGTAGCTTACTTCATGCCGGTATTTCTCGTTCGGAAAATTGCGGGCGATATGCAGGTCGAAACACCCGGCAGGGCGCAGGATATTTTCCTTGATATAGCTTTCGTAATCCCGGCCCGAAACTTTCTCGATCACGGCCGACAGGATGAGGTATCCCAGATTGGAGTACGAATACCGTTCCCCAGGCGAATTACCCAGCCCGCGCGAAACGGCGAAACGGATCATCGTCTGCATATCGGGAGGAGAGGGGGCATCCATTTTTTTTGCAATGTCCAGCGGACAAAACATCGGATCGCCGTTTTTCAGGGAAAATCCTGCATCGTGGCGCAACAAGTGTTCGACGGTGATATTTTTCATCCGGCGGTCCGTCACTGTGCCATACAGGCTGTCCGAAAGGATGCCTTCGGAACCGAACACGCGGTCGGAGAGTTTTAGCTTACCCTGCTCGCGGAGTTTCATAATGCCGGCCGCCGTGATGAGTTTCGATACCGAAGCGATACGCATCACATGGTAAACGTCCATTTTTTCCCCTTTATCCACGTCGGCATAACCGAAACCTTTCGCATAAACTAATCGCCCGTCCTTGGCGATGGCCACCGATGCGCCCTTGATGTCCCATTGGCGCAGGAATTTGAGTATCATTTGCTCCATCCGGGCCGTAGAGGGAAGGTCGGAATCCGCATTGGTGATCTTCTGGTTGATGGCCCGCAGGTCGGGCTGGATATTCCAATCCCCTGCGGAAGAAGAACCCCGGCTCCAGGGGTGCAGTATGAGTACAAAAAAGACTACTACACACGCCCATAAAGCTTTTTTGTACTTCAGGGCCTTGTAATAGTCGGTGATAAGGTCTTTTATTTCCCGGGCGGTCATCCTGCGTGGGCAGTTCGGAATTCAGGAAGGAGAATGTGATTCGGTTATTACTCTTTGGTCTCTTTGTCCTGGCGTAGTTTCATGGCGGCCAGGGTATTCTTCATCAGCATGGCGATGGTCATCGGGCCTACACCGCCCGGTACGGGGGTGATGTAACTGCATTTGGGGGCTACTTCCTCGTAATCCACATCGCCGTACAGGGCGAAACCGGATTTTTTCGAGGCGTCCGGTTTGCGGGTGATGCCCACGTCGACCACTACGGCGCCTTCCTTGACCATGTTCCCTTTGATGAAATGCGGGGTTCCAATGGCGGCCACCAGGATGTCGGCCTCGCGGGTGATCTCGGACAGGTTTTCCGTACGGGAATGGCAAATGGTCACCGTACAGTTGCCGGTGGGATATTTCCCGGCCAGCAGCAGGGAGACGGGGATACCCACGATATTGCTCCGGCCTACTACCACGGCCCTTTTCCCGGCGGTCTTGATGCCGTAACGGCGGAGCAGTTCGATGATGCCGGCCGGGGTGGCGGGTACCAATGTAGGCTGTCCCATAGCCAGGCGGCCCATATTTACCGGGTGGAAGCCATCCACGTCCTTCTCCGGACGGATGCTTTCGGTTACAAGCTTTTCATCGATGTGTGCGGGCAGGGGGAGCTGTACGATAAAGCCGTCTACGGCGGGGTCTTCGTTCAGTTCGTTTATCTTGTCCAGCAGTTCTTGCTGGGAAATTTCCATCGGATATTTTATCAGGGAGGATTGGAATCCGATCTCCTGGCAGGCTTTTACTTTCGCGTTCACATAGGTGATGCTGGCGCCGTTGTCGCCTACCAGAATAGCGGCCAAATGCGGCGGACGATGGCCCTGTGCTTTGAGTTTTTCCACTTCGCGCCGCAGGTCTTCCCGGACCTCGGCCGACGTCTTTTTCCCGTCGAGTATTTCCATTGATACGTGTTGTTTTTGCTGTTTTTTCAGTGATCGATCCCGGAAAATTACGCCTATCGGCGTCCGCCCATGCCCATCATTTTGGCCATGGCTCCGCCACCGCCGCCCTGCATCATCTTCATCATCTTTTTCATGTCCTCGAACTGTTTCATCAGGCGGTTCACTTCGTCCACCGTGCGGCCGGCGCCCCGGGCGATGCGGATTTTCCGCGACCCGTTGATCAGATCCGGGTTGCGCCGCTCATCGGGGGTCATAGATTGTATGATGGCTTCTACGTGTTTGAAAGCATCGTCCGGGATGTCTACGTCCTTAATGGCTTTGCCCATGCCCGGGAGCATGCCCAGGATGTCTTTCATATTGCCCATTTTTTTGATCTGGGCAATCTGCCCTAAAAAGTCGTCGAACCCGAACTGGTTTTTGCGGAATTTGCGCTCCAGTTCCTTGGCTTTGGCCTCGTCGTACTGGGCGTTGACTTTTTCCACCAGGGAGACGATATCGCCCATGCCCATGATGCGGTCGGCCAGACGTTCGGGGTGGAAGACCTCCAGTGCCTCCATTTTTTCGCCCGTAGAGGAGAATTTGATCGGTTTTTCGACCGTGGCCTTAATAGACAAAGCCGCGCCGCCGCGGGTATCGCCGTCCAGTTTGGTCAGCACTACGCCGTCGAAGTTCAACCGGTCGTTGAATGCCTTGGCGGTGTTTACCGCGTCCTGCCCGGTCATGGAGTCCACCACGAACAGTGTTTCCGATGGCTTGACAGCCGCATGGACGCGGGATATCTCGTCCATCATTTCCTGATCTACCGCCAGACGGCCTGCCGTGTCGACGATGACCGTATCCAGCGAATGCTCTCTGGCGTATTTGATAGCGTTCTCCGCGATCTGCACCGGGTTTTTATTGCCTTCCTCCGTGTATACTTCCACGCCTATGCCTTCGGCCAGCACTTTCAACTGGTCGATGGCCGCCGGACGGTATACGTCGCCGGCAACGAGCAATACCTTGCGGTTCTTTTTGCTCTTCAGGTGCAGGGCCAGTTTGCCCGAGAAAGTCGTTTTTCCGGAACCCTGAAGCCCGGCGATCAGGATGACGGCCGGCTTGCCTTCCAGGCTGATGTCGCTCGCTCCTCCGCCCATCAGTTCGGTCAGTTCGTCTTTGACGATCTTGATGAATACCTGGCGGGGGTTGAGGGAAGTATGTACTTTTTGGCCGATGGCTTTTTCCTTTACGCGATCGGTGAACTCTTTGGCTATCTTGTAGTTCACGTCGGCATCCACCAGTACGCGGCGGATTTCCTTGGCCGTTTCGGCTATCTTGATCTCACTGATGCGGTGGTCGCCCTTGACGACTTGCAGGGCGCGGTCCAGTTTTTCGCTTAAACTCTCGAACATATGTTTTCGGGGTAATTAATGCAATGTTTGTCTTTACTCGCGCAAATTTAGTGATTTTTCTGCGTAGGGGCGGGGTTTGTGGGAAACCTTTGTTCTTTTTATGTCGGATTATTCCAGATATTATCCCTTTCTGCCCAGACCGGGCACGGACTTAACTTTCTTTTGTCTTGCCAAAAGAAAGTTACAAAGAAAACTCGCTTTCACCCTGCGCTGACAGTCCCCGTCGCGGTTTTATTCCCGGCTTCGGGCTCGAAGCATTCGGTGTCGTATTTCGCCCTCGCCGGAAATATCCGCTCGGGGACAGACGCTTCGGGCGCGAGAATAAAAGAGCCGCTGCATTTGCAAACGGAAGAAACCATTCCCCGGCCGCACCGGAATCTCTAGCCCCATTCGTTTTGCCGCCACGAAAAGGGATAAAAACGGAAAAAAGGGCGGAGATTGTCCGAGCCTGCTTTAGCAGGCGAGTTTCGCAGCCCGCCGTTTTTACCCTTTTTGAGGGGCGAAGTGCAAAACGATGAGGTGGCTTTTTCTTTTGGTACTTTTCTTTTGTGCGGCAGACAAAAGAAAAGTACGTAAGGAATGAAAGGAATAAAAGGACGATTACGCCAAGAATCCCCATTATTTGCCTGTATCCCATGCTCTGCGTATCTTTGCAATAAAACGAAGGAAAAATGACAAAACGGCTGGTGATATTCGACCTCGACGGCACGCTGTTGGACACCATCGGCGACCTTTCGGCCGCCTGCAACCATTTGCTGTCCCAACGCGGTTACCCCACCCATACCGACGATCAGTACCGGATGATGGTGGGTAATGGCATTGACCGGTTGATAGAGCGGTCGCTTCCGCCCGATGTGCGCAGCCCGGAGACGGCCCAAGTGCTGCGTCCGGAATTCATCGATTATTACCGGGCGCATATCGACCAGCATACCCGGCCCTATGCCGGTATCCCGGAGCTATTGGAAAAATTGGAAAACAGCGGCGTGAAACTGGCCGTAGCCAGCAATAAATACCATAACGGGACTGTAGCCTTGGTAGAACGATTTTTTCCACAACGGCATTTCGCGGTGGTGCTGGGCCAGCGGGAGGGTGTACCGGTGAAACCCGATCCGGCTGCCGTGAATGAAATACTCGCCCTTACCGGTATCGGTCCGGCGGATGCGTTATATGTGGGGGATTCAGGAGTCGATATGCAGACTGCCCGCAATGCCGGAATAGAGTCCGCAGGGGTGCTGTGGGGATTCCGCCCCCGGGCAGAATTGGTCGGGGCCGGGGGCCGGCATATTGCGGTCTCCCCGGCGGATATAGTGCCGTTGGTGTTGTCCTGACCGTTCCCCGCAGAGAGTTTACATAAGGGTAACAACGGGTAAACAAAAACTTTAACCGCGCTTCATACTCCGGAAACATACTGCCCGTTACTTTGCGGTGTTCTAAAACGGATATATGAAGTCTTTTCTAGAAAAAATAGCCAAAGGCGTTTTCACCTGTAGCGGGTTTGTGACTAGCATCGTCATTTTATTGATCGTCCTTTTCCTGTTCAAAGAGGCTTCGGGCCTTTTCTCCAGCAAGATCATAGAAGAAGGCTATGTGATAGCTCTTAACCGGAACAACAACTGTTCCGACCTCGATCCCGCCCAGATAAAGGCGGTGTTCGACGGCGACGTGCAAAACTGGAAAGAACTGGGCGGCCCGGACGCTCTCATTACAGTATTCCGCCTGTCCGACATGGACAAATATTTCTCCGAAGCCCAATTGGGCGGCGAATATCAGAATGCCCCCCGGTTGATAGACAGCTTGGTCAATGCCACCCCCGGTATTGCTGCCTTCGTTCCCCAAACGTTCGTGTCCTCCGGATTCCATGGCAACCTGGTAAAGGACAGCTCCATTCCCGTAAAGGATGTGTTCTTCGGGGCCGAGTGGTTCCCCACGGCCACGCCCGCGCCCCAGTTCGGCATGCTGCCGCTTTTGGCCGGAACGCTTTGGGTCAGTCTGTTCGCCATCCTGTTCGCACTCCCGTTCGGACTGTCGGTTTCTATCTACATGAGCGAAGTGGCCGACAGCCGCATCCGCAATATCCTCAAACCCGTTATTGAACTGCTCAACGGTATTCCGTCGGTAGTGTACGGGTTTTTCGGGCTCATCGTCATCGTACCGTTCATCCAGAAAGTGTTCGACCTTCCGGTGGGGGAGACAGGCTTGGCCGGCAGCATCGTGCTGGCGATTATGGCCCTGCCGACCATCATCACGGTCAGCGAAGATGCGATGCGCAACTGCCCCCGCGCTATGCGCGAAGCGAGCCTGGCGCTCGGCGCTTCCCAGTGGCAGACCATTTACAAGGTCGTGATCCCGTATTCGATATCGGGCATCACATCCGGGGTCGTACTGGGTATAGGCCGCGCCGTGGGCGAAACGATGGCCGTGCTGATGGTCACGGGCAATGCAGCGGTGATCCCGCATTGGATCGCGGAGCCGATGCGCACCATCCCGGCCACGATCGCTGCCGAGATGGGCGAAGCCCCTGCCGGGGGCCCGCACTATAAGGCGCTGTTCCTGTTGGGCGTAGTGCTGTTCTTTATCACGCTGCTGATCAACTCGAGTGTCGAATATATAAGCCGCAAACAGAAATGATGAAAAAGAAAACGACACAGCGGATAGCCTTTGGGGTATTTTCCTCCTTCAGCTTGGCGATCGTCCTGGTGCTGGTGGCTATCCTGGGGTTCATCGTGTACAAGGGGATCGGGGTGATCAGCTGGGATTTCCTTACCACAGGGCCTACCGACGGAATGACTAAAGGCGGAATATGGCCGGCGATCGTCGGGACGTTTTACCTGATGGTGGGCAGTGCTCTGTTCGCTTTCCCGGTGGGAATCATGAGCGGTATCTATATGAACGAATACGCCCCCAAGGGCAGCAAACTTGTCCGGTTTATCCGGGTGATGACCAACAACCTTTCCGGTATCCCGTCCATCGTGTTCGGCTTGTTCGGCATGGCGCTCTTTGTCAATTACCTCGATTTCGGGGACAGTATCCTGGCCGGTTCGCTCACCTTGGGATTGCTGAGCCTGCCGGTAGTGATCCGCACGACCGAAGAATCCCTGAAGGCGATCCCGGATTCCATCCGCGAAGGTTCGCTGGCACTGGGCGCTACGAAACTGCAGACCATCCGGCGCGTCGTGTTGCCGATGGGGATGCCGAACATTATCACAGGGCTTATCCTGGCGCTGGGACGTGTGTCCGGGGAAACAGCTCCCATCCTGTTCACCTGCGCGGCGTATTTCCTTCCCCAGCTGCCTGCCAGTGTATTCGACCAGTGCATGGCCCTCCCGTATCACCTGTACGTGCTGGCCACAAGCGGCACGGATATGGAGGCGCAGATGCCTATCGCTTACGGGACGGCGCTGGTGCTGATAGCCATTATATTGATCATAAACATAATTGCTTCGCTGGTGCGGAAGTATTTCCAAAACCGGGTAAAGGCGAACTGACGATAGAAAAATAGAAGAACGAGGAAAAAGACCATGATAAAACTGGATGCACAAAACGTCAATTTCTGGTACGGGGATTTCCACGCCCTGAAAAACATAAACATGTCCATCGAGGAAAAGACCGTGGTGGCTTTCATCGGCCCTTCAGGCTGCGGAAAATCCACATTCCTGCGCCTTTTCAACCGCATGAACGACCTTATCCCCGCGGCCCGTTTGGAAGGGAGGGTAGAGCTGGACGGGGAGGATATTTACCGCAAAGGGGTGCAGGTCGACGAACTGCGCCGCAGTGTGGGGATGGTCTTTCAACGCCCCAATCCGTTTCCCAAAAGTATTTTCGAGAATGTGGCTTACGGGCTGCGGGTGAACGGGGAGAAGGACAATAAACTCATCGCCGAACGGGTGGAGAAGTCTCTGCGCGGGGCCGCCCTGTGGGATGAGGTAAAAAATAAGCTCAAAGAATCGGCCAATGCGCTTTCCGGCGGTCAGCAGCAGCGCCTGTGCATCGCCCGGGCGATGGCGGTGGAGCCTTCCGTACTGTTGATGGACGAACCGGCCTCGGCGCTCGACCCGATATCGACGGCCAAGATCGAAGAGCTTATCCACGAGCTCAAAGAAAAATATACGATCGTTATCGTCACGCACAATATGCAGCAAGCCTCCCGGGTGAGCGATAAAACGGCTTACTTTTACATGGGGGAGATGATCGAATACGACGATACGAAAAAAATATTCACCAATCCGGCCAAAATGTCCACTCAGAATTATATCACCGGACGTTTTGGCTGACCGGCTCCGGGCGGCTGTTCAAAACCGGGCACTGCGTTTGCAAACGGAAGAAACCATTCCCCGGCCGCGCCGGAATCCCTAGCCCCATTCGTTTTGCCGCCGCGAAAAAGGGTGGAAACGGAAAAAAGGGCGGAGACTGTTCGAGCCTGCATTAGGCAGGCGAGTTTCGCAGCCCGCCGTTTTCACCCTTTTTGAGGGGCGAAGCGCAAAACGATGAGGTGGCTTTTTCTTTTGGTACTTTTCTTTTGTGCGGCAGACAAAAGAAAAGTACGTAAGGAATAAAAAGACGATTAAATATAAAACGATATGGTAAAATTCATGGAATCGGAGCTCACACAGCTCAAAAAACAGATCTTCCAGATGTGGGATCTGGTGTACCACCAGCTCGAACGGGCGGAACGCGCCGTGCTGACCATGGACAAGGAACTGGCCAACCAAGTGGTGGTCCGCGAGAAAAAAGTAAACGCCTTCGAATTGTCCATCGACAGCGATGTGGAGGACATCATTGCTCTGTACAATCCTGTGGCGATCGACCTGCGCTTTACCCTGGCGATGCTCAAAATCAACAACAACCTGGAGCGTATGGGAGATTTCGCCGACCGTACGGCCCGCTTTGTAATGGGCTGCGGAGCTGCGGAGATCGATCCGGGGCTGCTCAAGGCGCTGCGCCTCGAAGAGATGTCCACCGAAGTGCTTTCCATGCTCTCTATAGCGAAAAAAGCGTTGGAAAACGAGGATATATCGCTGGCTACCACTGTGCTGGCAAAAGACAATGTGGTAGATGAAATAAACGCCCGTGCGCCTCATACTTTGGCCGATCATATCAAACAGCATCCCGAAGATACGCTGCTGTGCCTTGGGCTGCTCAGCGTGGTGCGTAAGCTCGAACGGGCCGGGGATCATATCACCAATATGGCCGAGGAGATTGTGTTCTTTATCGACGCCAAAGTGCTCAAGCACTCCGGGAAAAAAGAGGAATAAGAGGTATGAAAGGCAACGGTATTTTGAGAATCGGTTTTTTTCTGTTCTTTTGGGGATTCCTCCTGCCGGCACATGCCCAACGGATAAAGGGCAGCGATACGGTACTGCCCGTTTCCCAACAGGCGGCAGAGGACTTCATGAAGGTCCATCCGCAGGCGCATGTCACTGTGACGGGCGGAGGTACCGGTGTGGGGATTTCCTCCCTGATGGACGGAACCTGCGACATTGCGATGGCTTCGCGCGGCATATCGTTCGGGGAACGCGTGAAATTCAAAAAAGCCGGAAAAGAGATTCGGGAAACGATTATCGCCTACGATGCGCTGGCGGTCGTGGTAAACCCCTCCAACCCGGTTTCCCGCCTGACCCGCGAGCAGCTCGAAGGGATATTCCGCGGAAAGATCACCAATTGGAAGGAAGTGGGCGGGGACGATGCCAAGATCGTCGTTTACAGCAGGGAAACGTCGTCCGGGACTTACGAATTCTTTAAAGAAAGTGTGCTGGAATACCGGAATTATATGGCCGGGACGCTCTCTATGCCGGCTACCGGCGCCATTATCCAGTCCGTCAGCCAGACCAAAGGGGCGATCGGATACGTAGGATTAGCTTATGTAAGCCCTCGGGTGAAGGCCTTAGCTGTATCCTATGACGGCGGGAAAACGTATGTCCATCCTTCGGTAGAGAACGCATCGGTGGGTTTGTACCCGGTGGTGCGCCCCTTATACTATTATTACGACTTATCCCGGGAGGATGCCGTGCGTCCTTTTGTGGATTATCTTTTATCCCCGGCAGGCCAGGAGGTCATCCGGAAAGACGGCTATGTGCCGTTGAATTAAATAGAGTGTTGTTGTGTGTGTGAAAAACGCCCCGGCAATGCCGGGGCGTTTTGCGATAGGGATAAAAGTATTTTATAAAAACTTGTAAGCCAGGTTTACTCCGAAGCGTGGTATCCAATTCGACGAACCGTTCCATGGATCGTCCTCTTCGGGCTGGTTCGGACGGTGGGGATTCATGATGATCTCGTCTTTGGAATGTATTTTATTGCCCTGTGCATCGAACACATCGTACAGATAATAACCGTTGTACCATCCGGTGATGAACGTTCCGCCGGCGTAGACTTCCAGGGTAAAATGGGGGTTCAGTATCCATTTGTATCCTACGGTCAGCCCGGTCATAATACCGGCGCCTTTTTCGTATTTGTTTCCCCAATAGATGAATTGATCGTTTTTGAAGAAATAAGGACGGGACATTTTCAGCATCACCAATGCTCCTAAGTCGGCTCCTAACCACCACCCCCGGTGAAGTTCCTTGTCTGTCTTTTTAAAGTACCACCGCACTTCGCTCATCACATACCCGAATTTTTCCGGCCGGGAGTATCCGCCCAGCTTGATCGACTCCCAGGGGGAGTATAGCATTTCTCCCGATAGGGACAGCCGGGGGGATATGGGTACTTCCGCCGAAATATTTATCACTCCGGCCAAGGCGTAGGCTCCGTTGACTTTCAGTTCGGTTTGTGCAGACAGCCCTTTGCCGCACAGGCAGGCGGCAATGCATATCAGAAAGAGCAGCTTTTTGTTTTTCACGGTTTTATGTGCGAAGATTTATACAGAGCAAAGATAGCATAAAATGGCGGACCGGGCGTATGGGGCAGCACAAAAATGATTTTGCGATTCTTTTTGTGTTTTTTGTATGGCGGAGGAATATTGTTTAAAAAAATAGAATACGATTGTTTAAATCGGGTTAAAATACATACATTTGCCCTCAACACCATAAAAACAGATATGAGCTATAATATAAACGACCAAGGGTTTTACGGCCCTTTCGGTGGGACATATGTACCGGATATGCTCCGCCCCAATATAGAGACATTGCAGAAAGAATACCTCCGAGTGATCGAAGAACCGGGTTTCCGGGAAGAGTTCGACGCTCTGATGCGGGATTACGTAGGCCGTCCGTCCCCGCTGTATTTTTCACAGAAACTGTCGGATAAATACGGCGCCCGGATTTATTTGAAGAGGGAAGACCTCAACCATACCGGCGCCCACAAGATAAACAATACCATCGGCCAGATTCTTTTGGCCCGCCGCATGGGCAAACGGCGCATCATCGCCGAAACCGGCGCCGGACAACATGGCGTAGCTACGGCCACCGTATGCGCTCTGATGGATATGGAATGCCATATTTACATGGGAGCGGTGGACATCGAACGCCAGATGCTCAACGTACAGAAGATGCGCATGCTCGGGGCGACGGTCGTCCCGGTGCACAGCGGCCGCAAGACGCTCAAAGAAGCGGTGGACGAAGCCCTGAAAGATTGGTGTGAACATCCGGCAGAAACATTTTACCTCATCGGTTCGGCCGTAGGGCCGCATCCGTATCCGGATATGGTTGCCCGTTTCCAGTCGGTTATTTCCCAGGAGATCAAGGCCCAGCTCCTCGAAAAGGAAGGCCGGGACTATCCCGATTATCTGGTAGCCTGCATCGGCGGCGGCAGTAATGCCATCGGTACGTTCTATCACTATCTGGACGATATGCGGGTACGCCTGATAGAGGCCGAGGCGGCCGGCTTGGGCGTCGATACGACCGAACACGCGGCTACGATGACCCTGGGCAAAGAAAGTGTGCTGCACGGCAGCAAGACGCTTGTACTGCTCGATGAGAACGGGGATACGGCCGAGCCGTATTCCATATCCGCCGGCTTGGATTATCCGGGTGTAGGCCCTGCTCATGCGAATATGTCCGTTTCCGGCCGTTCCGAAGTTCTGGCTGTCACTGACGACCAGGCTCTTCGCGCCGCGTTTGAACTTACCAGCACCGAGGGTATCATTCCCGCCCTCGAATCGGCCCATGCCCTGGCGGTGCTGCCCCGGTATGATTTCAAAAAAGGCTCCGTGGTGGTGTTGACTGTTTCGGGCCGCGGAGACAAGGATATGCCGACGTATCTCGAACACTTCAAATAAATCCTTATTTTTGTAGAGATACAAAATTCCGGATACAATGGCAGACAAAAAAGAATCTTTCCCCCAGCGCATTTACCGCACGGCGGCACAATTTTCACAGCATGTGCCCTCGCACACGGTGGTGTACCGTTTTGTGGACGGGATCACCGATCTGCTTTTCCCGGTGCGCAGCGACGACCCGCTTTCCCTCCAGGATATAGAGGATCGCTGGGAACAGCTTCACCGGGATTTCGTCGGGATCATCTGCCCGCTTTGCGATCCGTCGGTAAGCTGCGAAATACTCACCGAAAAATTCTTCGGCCAGATACCCGCCGTCCATGCTTCACTGCTGGAGGATGCGCGGATGTACAGGGACTGCGACCCCGCTTCGGGCTGCCTGGAAGAGGTGGTGCTTTGCTACCCCGGTTTTTATGCCGTAATGGTGCACCGCATCGCCCATATCATCCATGATTTGGGTATCCATATTCTGCCCCGCGTAGTGGCGGAGTATGCCCACAGCAGGACTGGGATCGATATCCATCCGGGTGCGCAGATAGGCCCCTATTTTTATATCGACCATGGTACGGGCGTAGTCATCGGCGAGACCACGGTAATCGGAAAGAACGTCAGGCTTTACCAGGGCGTCACCCTCGGGGCCTCGTTCGTGGATAAGGAACTGCGCGGGGTGCGCCGCCATCCGACCATCGAGGATAACGTCATTATCTATGCCGGGAGTACCATCCTGGGGGGCGATACGGTGATCGGGCACGATACGGTGGTAGGGGGTAACGTATGGCTTACCGAGTCTGTCCCGCCTTATTCGCGGGTATACCACAAGCCTGAAATAAGCATCAAGGTCAAACAGAAATAACCGTTTCCTTTCAGGGAAACAATTTTGCCGTCGAAAATTCCGGCCAAAGAATTTTTGCCGTCCGTATTTTATGCGTAACTTTATACGTAAGAGAACTAGAAATTTACCACTATGCCCAAAATAGCCAAAAAACTGACCGATCTGATCGGGAATACTCCACTTTTGGAACTATCCAATTACGAAGAAGAACAGGGCCTCAAAGCCCGGCTCGTCGCCAAACTGGAATATTTCAACCCGGCCGGCAGCGTGAAAGACCGTGCCGCGTTGGCCATGATAGAAGATGCCGAGTCGAAAGGCCTGCTGGAAAAGGGGGCGCTGCTGATCGAGCCTACCAGCGGCAATACAGGGGTTGGCCTCGCATTCGTAGCGGCAGCCAGAGGGTACAAACTGATGCTTACCATGCCCGATACGATGAGCGTGGAGCGCCGCAAACTGCTCGCCGCCCTCGGGGCGCAGATCGTACTCATTCCCGGTGCGGAAGGAATGAAAGGGGCCGTGGCAAAGGCCGAAGAACTTCAGCGCCAGAATCCGGGGTCGCTGATCCTCCAACAATTTGAAAATCCCGCTAACCCTGCGGCGCACCGCCGTACGACTGCACAGGAAATATGGCGCGATACCGACGGCAAAGTGGACGTATTCGTAGCCGGGGTCGGCACGGGCGGAACCATAAGCGGGGTAGGCGCCGGGCTGAAGGAACACAATCCTTCCGTAGAGATCGTGGCGGTGGAGCCGGCCGATTCGCCGGTGCTTTCCGGAGGCAAACCGGGTGCGCACAAAATACAGGGGATCGGAGCTGGATTTATCCCGAAGATCTATGATGGAAGTGTCGTAGACCGTGTGATGCAGGTGTCCAACGACGATGCGATCCGTACGTCCCGCCGCCTGGCCGCCGACGAGGGCTTGATGGTAGGTATTTCTTCCGGAGCGGCCGTATATGCGGCGGCGGAACTGGCCCGGCAGGAAAAATACGCCGGAAAGACGATCGTGGTGCTGCTCCCCGATACGGGCGAACGCTACCTTTCCACGGTGCTGTACGATTTCGACGCGTATCCGTTGTGAAAACTCTCCCCAAACGGGCGGGGGGGGGGTTTAGGCGGGCCCCCCCCGTTGGGGGGAGGTTGTTTATTTTGCGGTTGTACCGGGGGAGCCGGG
>CAUHQV010000046.1 GCA_959608625.1 uncultured Flavobacteriales bacterium | reverse complement strand
GATATCATGCAAATTATTTGAAATGTTTACGATAACTCGTAGTAAAGCCCAAGTGGTCACTACCGAAAGCAGGGCTGGGATGATCGAAAGAAGGCAATAAATTCCTATGGCTTCTTCATAAGATCGGCCTCCTAATAAGGAAAATCCCACTATAAGCAATATCAAACAGCCTAGACAGCCAGCTACCAGAATAAAAGTGGCCAGTCCGCTCAGAAAGGTTTCGGCTCCTCCGTGATGCGATACGGTGCGGTTGGGGCTTTCTGGCGATTGTTCATTTACTCCCAAGATATTTTTGATGTCTTCTTTTTCTTCTGCTTCAACAAAAGGACGGTAATTTTCTTCTTTTTCCATTTCATTTTTGATTTTTATATAATGTAATAAAGAACAACAAAATAAACACCCATGAGACTACTCCAAAAAGTTGACAAACAGTATATATGGGCCCCGCGATTTCGTAAGACAGCCCAGAAAATGAGATGATCGGGTAGGCCAGATGGCACAGTAGGAATAGGCAAACTCCAATAACGGCCAATAGCGTAGCAGTTTTTAACTTCATGATGATTGATGATTAATTATTGATAAAAGGATGATATAAATAATTTTTTATCTATTGTATAGGAAAGCGAATACCAGGATTTGAGGCAGGGTGCCCACAAGGGTTCCTAAAACGATCTGGCGGATGTTATGCCGTCCCAGTTCCATGCGGGCCATTACGACCAGGTCGTAAATGACAAGCATTGGAATAAGTACCGGTAGGGCATAGGATAAGGGCGCTCTCCATTCTATCATCATCATGAACACAAAACAGATTACTCCTGCCATTCCCATGGCATGCAGGCTGATTTTGTCCCAATAAAGGGATATATACGTGATAAGCACCGATATGGCGGCTGCTCCCAGTGCCAAAGGGATGGCGGGAGCCACTCTTGCTGCCAGATAGAACTTTACGGCGCAGGCCATCAGGATACAGATCAATAGCAGGGGCAGGCGGCGTTCATAGGCCTGATGGAGGGACATGCTTTCGATCTTCCCCGTTACTTTCAGCAACAACAAAACGGGCAGAGGAATGATGACGGTAGCCATGGCGACTACGACAGCCGTGTAAATGGCCTCCAGGGGAAGGAACATCCGCGGGGTAAGGAAATAATATAACGCTACGCACCACAGGGGAGCCAGCAGCGGATTGAACAAAAAAGAGATTATTTTCCAGAATCTGTTTTTCTTCATGACATTTTCATTCATATTTCCCGGCGCAGGCGGGCGGTAGGAAATCCTAAAGCTTCCCTGTATTTAGCGACCGTGCGGCGGGCGATATTGTATCCCTTGTCCGTGAGGATGGCGGTGAGTTGCTCGTCGGTCAGGGGAGCTTTTTTGTCTTCGCTGCCTATTACCGTAGCCAGGCTTTGTTTGATCTCCCGGGTCGAAATATCTTCTCCTTCCCGGTTGACGGCGCCTTCGCTGAAAAAATCTTTCAACCGTATCACGCCGTAGGGAGTATCGGCATATTTTTGGGAGGCGACCCTCGATACGGTCGAAATATCCATCGATACGTCCGCCGCGATATCTTTCAGTCCCAGAGGAACCATATCCGCTACGTCGCCCGACAACAGGTATTTTTCCTGGCGTTTGGCGATGGCGCGCATGATGCGCAGTAAAGTGGAGCGGCGCTGGTTGACCGCGTCGATAAACCATCGGGCCGAGTCGATTTTACTCCGCACAAAAGAAACCGTTTCCTGTTGGCTGCGCGAGGGTTTTTTGACTTTCCCCAGATCGCGGAGCATTTCCGAATACTGACGGGATACTTTTAGTTGGGGGATGTTCTCCATGCCCGCCAAGCCGACTTCTATCCGGTTGTCCTCTATCCGGATCACGAAATCGGGGGTCACGCCCAGGGACTGGACTTCGGATATGTCCTGCGAATAATTCCCGCCCGGTTTAGGGTTCAGTCGGGCTATTTCCGAAACGGCCCGGGAAAGTTCTTCGGGCGAACATCCGGTCCTTTCCAGGATACGGTCGTAGTTTTTTTTGCCCAGTTCATCAAAGAAATCCGTAAGGACCCGTCGGGCCAGTGCGGTCGCGGGATTATCGGACTCCTCCTGGAGTTGTAGCAGTAAGCACTGTTGCAGCGACAGGGCGCCCACACCCGGGGGGTCGAAGGTTTGGATAATCTCCAAAACCTTCCGTATCTCTTCTTGCGAAGCTTCTACGGAGGCGGTGAAGGCCAAGTCGTCCGAAATGGACTGCAAGTCCCGGCGCAGGTATCCGTCGGAATCGATATTGCCGATGATGTACCGCCCGATGACCATCTGTTTTTCGGTCAGGGGCTCCATGCGGAGTTGTCCGAGCAGATGTTCGGTGAACGAATTTTGCGCCCCCTGTGCGGCGATGAAAGAATTTCGGTCGCCGGCCTCCCCATCCCGCTGGGAGGATGGGATGTAATCCGGATTTTCATCCTCGAACATATAGTCCGAAATGTCGAAATCGTCCCGGTCGTCTGCGGGAAGGGCATCCTCTTCCGCAGACGAGGATTCCGGATCGTCGGCAGATGGCTCCCGTTCCGCCTCCGAAGGATCGGCTGAATAATCCGCGTCGAGGGCGGGATTGGATTCTATCTCGTTGGACAGGTATTCCTCGAAGGCAACCACAGGCATAGCCAGCATATTCATCAACTGGATCTGCGAGGGCGAAAAACGCTGGGAGAGCTTTTGCTCCAAAGTGTTTTTTATCATTGCCTTTTATAGGGTCCTCTCGATATCGGATATATAATTAGGAGTAAAAATAGAAAATCTCCCCTGAACGGCCTTGCCTGCGATAGTTAAAACTAGGAACGGGGATTTAACGGTTACGACGCAGGATCCTTTCCAGGGCCGGATAGAGGTTGTCGCTCATCCGCATGAATCCCAGGTCGGTGAAATGCGTGCCGTCCACCGTGCCTTCGTCATCCGGCCCGATGAGATCCTCTCCGGGAATGTAATATAGGTTCTTGTCCGTTCGGTACATCTGCCGGAAAAGTTCCAGAAGCCTGGCGTCCTTTTCTTTCACTTCTTTGGCGCTGACCGTGTTGAAACGGACGAATGTATAGTGGGCATTGCCCAAAAGGACGATAGGCGTATCCGGATGGGCGTCCCGCAGGATCTTCACGAAACCTTCCAGCCGGTCGAGCATCGGGGTGGTGCAGTTCGCCATGTTGTCCAGTACGTAGCAGGAAGCGTCCACCTGCGCCATCAGGCGGGCTATTTCATAATCCAGGCGCCCGTTTCCCGAAAATCCGAGGTTGATGAATTCGCGGTTCATCCGGCGGGAAAGGATCGAGGAGTAGGACATGCCCGGGCGCGAGGCGCATCCGCCCTGGGTGATACTCGTCCCATAAACGACGACCGGCTTTTCCCGGACAGGGGTTACGAGTTCCGGCTTTTCCAGGCGGGATTTGCCCAGTACGCCGATCTCCACTTTGGTGGCGCAGTCGTACAGCGGCATATAGAGCATGTATTCGCGCATCTGTCCGTCGGTATTGGAAATGAATGTCGACACAAAAGTCCCTTTGGCGTGTCCGGGCCGGCCCGAGCCGACGAACATCCATTTGCCGCCTTCCCACGCATACAAATCCAAACCTTTGATGCCGGCCGGAGCCATGTGGTTCATCCACATGTTATTAAGGACTTCCCACCGGGCGGCGATCTTTTTGGAATCCGTGCGGAAACGGACAGCCACCCCGGAAGAATTCTTTCCCAGATCCCACAGTTCTTGCCGGATAGAGTCTTTTAAGTACAACGGCAACCGGTCGTAAGGGGATTCCAGCCCTTCGGCGGTCACCTGTCCTATCCGGGGAAATTGGACAGCATCCACATAGCGGATCGTGTCCTCGGAGATATTATTGGCCTGTCCGTAAGCCGTCAGGCACAGGAAAAATGTGAGGATCGATAATACTCGTTTCATAACGCTTCTGTTTTTATTTATCGTTCGTATTTATTTCGGTTATTTTTTCCGTTCAGGTTTATTTAGGGCTCGACGCCAGCGGTTTTATACGCAACGATCCGTCCGTAAGGAGGTCGATGACCCTCTCCCAGGCGGCGGTATAGTCTGCCAGCAGATCCGGAAGCACCAGGAGGGTCTTTTTGTCCTTGATCGACAGATGCCGGCCTTCTTTCCCGTCGGGCGACAATATCAGGTGGGGGCTTCCTACCGAAAGGTGTGTCAGGCTGGAACGCAGGTTCCGGTACAGGAATCCCCGGCCGTTCAGTTCGGCGTAACGCGGCGGGAACAATTCGGCCAACGCTTTGTCGAAACGTTCGTGCGACTGGCCGGGCGCCCGGAAAGGTTTTTTATCTAAAAACGCCCCCATCGTCTCTATTCCCTGTCCGATGACCATGAACGCAATGTCGGTGAAGCCAGCCCCGGCCAGCGCTTCCGTCTGGCGGCAGAGAACCTCACGGATCCATTCGGCCTGCCCCGCCGGGGTGTCGAGAAGGCGGACGTTTTCCATCTTACCGTTTCTTTTTGGCCTTATGGGCGCCGGGGGCGATATTCCCGTAGGTTTCGTCGTAAGCGGCCCCGATGAGTGACAGGTCGTCGTGCCGGTCCCCGGCCACTTCCCAGAACATGATACCGCCCAGTTTATTGCCCAGGGCGTAGCGCGTTTTGGCGCGGATAGTCTTTATGCCGTTGTAGTAGATGGGGTACGGCGTGGGGGTTTTGACGCTGGTTATCGTCGCTACGTCTTCCATACAGCTGCCGCCCTCGCGGACGATGCCGTTGTAATCCCGGGTATTGCCGCTGCGCACGATACCCGAAGGAACGCCGTAGGCCGGAAGACCGACTATAAATTTACACAGAGGCAGCCCGCGTACGCCGCACCAGTAATTGACGCTTTCCAGCATCAGTTCGTAGGTCGAATGGTGCATTGCTTCCTTGGTCTCCGAATAATCGTCGTATACCATCACGTTGAACCAGTCGATATAGTCGAATAGCTCGTCGGACAGTCCTTCGGTGGCGTTGCCCACGTATTTGCCGGGAGTGATGGCTGCCGTGAGGTAATATTGTTTGCGACCTTCCCGGCACTTCTTGGCGAATTCTTTCATCAGCAAAAGGTTCCCCTCTCCCGAGCCGTCGCGGCCCATCGGGTATTCCCAGTCGTTGTCCACTCCGGCGAGTTTGTACCGCCGCACCATCCGCCATATTTCGTCGATAAAACGCTGGCGGGAGGCCGGAGAAGCGACCATGTCGGCGTAATATTTGTGCCGCCCGTTGAAACTGATCATCACATCCACACCCAATTTGCGAGCCCGGCGGGCGAACTTTTTCAGCTGTTTTTCATCGCGTACCCGGGGCATACCCGTGGAGTCGATGGATGCGAACGCGTAACAGGCTATATCCAGGCGTTTGAGGGCGTGATCCGGGATTTTCGCAATATCCCGGTAGGAAGGGACGTACCCGATGATGCGGAAGTCCCGGTTTTCGGGGGCTTTGTACTCCTGGTAATCCTGGGCCTTGGCCGGCAGGAAAAAACAGAGGATGAAAAAGAAAGAGAGCAGGTGTTTCATGAGGATATTATTTGTTTTTCAGTTCTTTCCGCGCGGCCCGGCAGGCGGCTTTTATCAGCGATGTGCCGTCGGCGGTATCCTGGCTCACTTCCCAGAACATGATGCCGCCCAGCCCTTTGTCCATCGTGAAATCCACCTTCCGGCAGATAGTGGGCAGTCCGTTGTAATAGACCGGATAGGGGGTCGTATGCACGCTGTTCACGACCAGGGAGGTGTCCCGCACCATGGCGTCCGCACCGTTTTGCCGCAGGATACTGGCGTACGAAGCGGATGAGGTTTTTTTCGGCAGGCCCGAGGCCAGCCCGTATACCGGCAGTCCGGTCACGAATTTGCGGGGGTTCATTTTCCGCTGCACCACCCAATAATCGTAGCTTTTCTCCAGCATCGAATAAGGGGAATGGTGCTGGCCGGGACGCGTTTCGGAAAAATTGCCGTATACCATTACGTTGAGCCAGTCGACCAGCGAAATGAGTTCGTCCGAGATCGCGTCCGACCGGTTGCCGGGGTACAGGCCCGAAGTGACGGCCATCGTGAGCAGGTATTGTTTCTTTCCCCCGCGGCACAGGCGGGCGAGGTCTTTCATCAATTCCAGATTGGATTCGGCCGTTCCGTCGGTGGTGCGGGGGAACTCCCAGTCGTTGTCCACTCCGGCGAGCTTGTATTTTTCGACCAGCCTCCAGAGTTCCGCTACGAACCGGGCGCGTTTTTCCGGATCGCGGGCCATTTCGGCGAATAAGGTATGTTTCCCGTTGAAACTGATCATTACCTTCAACCCCAGTTTATGGGCGCGGCGTACGAACTTTTTCAGTTGTTTTTCGTCGTGTGCGCGAGGTATGCCCGTGGAGTCGATAGTGGCGAAAGCATAGCAGGCAATATCCAGTTCCCGAAGGATGTGGTCGGGTATTTTAGAAATGTCCCGGTATCCCGGTATGTATCCCACTACCCGGAATTCGGTGTTTTCCGGGGCGGGGTATGTTTGTGCGAGGAGTTGCGCCGGGCATAAGGCCAGCAAAGCCCCGAATAAGAACGAAAGTAGTTTTTCCATTTTGTAGCGGAATTGGCAACCCTCAAAGATAAATAAAAGCAACGCGCAAAAAAAGCCCCGGTTTTTACATCCCGGGGTCTTTTTTCTTAAAAAATTCTCAATTACCGGATATCGCTGTACCCGCCCACTTCGTCATAAGCCGCTTTTATCAGCGAACGGTCGTCCTGGCTGTCCTGCCCGGCCTCCCAGAACATGATGCCGCCCAGTTTCTGGTCGATGCAGAACCGTGTCTTCTGCCGAACGAGCGGGCGCCCGTTGTAGTAAATGGTAAAAGCCGCCCCGCCGTTATACGAGGGAGAGGTGATGACCGCCTCGTTCGCGTCCGGGCTCCCGCCGTTGTTCAGGATCGTGATGTAGCTCATTTCGATCCCTTTGCCCAAACCCGACGAGCGCCCGTATACGGGCGTGCCGCACACGAATTTGTAACGGGGAAGGTTCCGGGTACCGATCCAGTAGTTGTATGCCGTTTGAAGCAGGGCGAAAGGGCTGTGGTTTATGCCCGGGGTGTCGTTCGAAAAATCGTCGTACACCATTACGTTGAACCAGTCCACATAATTGAAACATTCGTCCTGGATGCCGTCGCGGATCGATCCGGCGTATTTTCCGGGAGTAATGGCCATCGTGAGCAGTTTGTTTACCGCCGGATCGTGCAGCCAGATGCTCAGTTCCCGCATCAGCGCGGTATTGCCCGCGGAAGAGTTGTCGGAGGTCTTGGGGTATTCCCAGTCGTTGTCCACACCGTCCAGCTTGTAAGTGTTGACGATATTTTTGAGCGAATTGATAAACGTTGCGCGGGATGCGGCGGAGGATGTCATGGCTGCGTAGGTGCTGTGGGTCCCGTTGAGGCTGATCAGGACTTTTACCCCGTTGGTCTTGCAGCGGGCCACCAGGGCCGAGAGCTTGGCCGGCTCCTGCACGGTAAGGGTGTAGTCGGCGTTGATGGAAGCGAAAGCAAAGCAGGCCACGTCCACCATTTTCAGTTTGGAATTCGGGATGCCCTCCGCTGTAAGGGTGCGGTACGAAGGGAAATAAGCGACTTTTTGGAATTTTTTGTTTTCCGGGGCCAGGTAAACCGGGCGTACGGCGAGGGTGAAACTGGCGCTGATCTCCGGTTTTTCGCGGACGAAAACTTTGATCTCCGTTTCCCCGATTGCCAGGGCCGAAATGTTGCCTTGGGAGCTTACTTTTGCGACTTCTTCCCGGGAACTGGAGAAAGACAGTGTGTAGGGTTCGTTCACGTCCAGTGGCATTACCTTGACGGACAGCATGTACGACTGTCCCTGGGAAAGGGTAGACACCGGGTTCGAGAAAGAAACGGAGGATACCTCTACCGAGGTGATCCCTTCGTCCTTGGAGCAGGACGCGAAAAATACCGATGCGGCCGCCAAGGTCAGCAGGGGCAGAAAAAGTTTTCTGAACATCGTTTTTGTGCTATTGTGTTGTTAGGAAAGTATCGGAAAAAGGAATGGCCTCGGGGTTATTCCTTTCTCATTTTTTTGTAGGCGTTTATCAGTCCGTTGGTCGAACTGTCGTGCGAGCGGACAGGTTCGTCGTTGCGGAGTTCCGGCAGGATGCGCCCGGCGAGCTGTTTGCCCAGTTCCACGCCCCACTGGTCGAACGAGAAGATATTCCAGACGACCCCTTGCACGAATATCTTGTGCTCGTACATAGCGATCAGGGCGCCGAGGGATTCGGGTGTCAGGGCGGGAAAAAGGATGGAGTTGGTCGGTCGGTTGCCGTCGAATATTTTGAATTCTTTCAAAAATGCGATCTCGTCGTCGCTTTTCCCGGCTTTTTTCAGTTCATCGACCACTACCTCTTCTGTTTTTCCGAAAGCCAGCGCCTCGGTCTGGGCGAAGAAATTGGACAGGAGTTTCAGGTGATGGTCGCCTACCGGGTTGAGCGTTTTGGCCGGGGCCAGGAAATCGGCCGGGATCAGTTTGGTGCCCTGGTGGATGAGCTGGTAAAAGGCATGCTGCCCGTTGGTACCCGGCTCGCCCCAGATCACCGGGCCGCTCTGGTAATCCAGCGGCTGACCGTCGCGGCTGACCGATTTGCCGTTCGATTCCATGTTCCCCTGCTGGAAATAGGCGGCGAAACGGTGCAGGTATTGGTCGTAGGGGAGGATGGCCTCCGTCTCCGAGCCGAAAAAGTCCGTGTACCAGATGCCGATAAGGGCCAGGGTGACAGGGATATTTTTCTCAAAGGGAGTATACCTGAAATGTTTGTCCATCTCGAAGGCTCCGGAAAGCAGTTTTTCGAAATTGTCGAAGCCGGCCGAAAGGGCTATCGACAGGCCGATGGCGCTCCACAGGGAATACCGCCCGCCGACCCAGTCCCAGAATTCGAACATGTTGGCTGTGTCGATGCCGAATTTTTCCACTTCCGCCGCGTTGGTGGACAGGGCCACGAAATGCCGGGCCACGTTTTCGTGTTTGGCTCCGACAGACATCAGCCAGTCTTTGGCGGTATGAGCGTTGGTCATCGTCTCCTGTGTGGTGAAAGTTTTGGAGGCGATGATGAACAGGGTCGTTTCCGGATCCAGCCCTTTGAGGGTTTCCACGATATGTGTACCGTCCACGTTGGATACGAAATGCATGTTCAGCCGCGTACGGTAGTGCTTCAGCGCTTCGCATACCATATAGGGCCCCAGGTCGGAACCGCCGATGCCGATGTTCACCACATCCGTAATGGCTTTCCCGGTATACCCTTTCCACTGTCCGGAAATGACTTTCTGCGAAAAGTCTCTCATCTGGGCCAATACCCGGTTCACCTCGGGCATCACGTCTTTTCCGTCCACATAGACAGGTGTGTTGTCGCGGTTACGCAAGGCGGTGTGGAGTACGGCGCGGTCTTCCGTCTGGTTGATTTTGTCGCCCGTGAACATTTTTTCGATCGCATCCTTCACGTCGGTCTCTTCGGCCAGCTCGTACAGGAGTTTCATCGTCCCGTCCGTGACCAGGTTTTTGGAAAAGTCTACCAGGATATTGCAGGCCTTCAAATGGTATTTTTCAAACCGGCGGGGATCGGCAGCGAAGATTTCCGTCAGGGAGGTATCGTCCAGCTGGCTTATATGGGCTTCGAGTTCTTCCCACGCGCGGGTGGTGGTCGGGTCGATGGTCTTCAGGGGCATGGCTTTCTTTTTTGTTGTATTATGCCGTTAAAAATACTATAAAAAAGCTATATTTGCGTTGAAAGGGGGAGATGTTTTTTTTCTTTTTACGGCATTTCTCCTGCGTTTTTTCCTGAAACATGCCGTTATGCGATTTGTAAGAAATATCCGGGATGCGTTCGGCGGGCTGTGCGCCGATGCGATGAGCGTGGTCGCTCCGCGCGTTTGTCCGGTATGCGGAACGGTGCTCACCGAAGCCGAAGAATGCCTTTGCGGCGGATGTTTATCCCGATTGGAATATACCGGATATGAAAATCTCCCCGGAAATCCGATGGAACTCCGTTTGGAGCATATCCTGGGGTGCCCCGTACCGGCAATGGCCCTTTTGGTGTATACCCACGGGCAAGTATCCGGGCGAATGGTTTCGGCTTTCAAATATTCCGGCGAAAAAGATTTGGCCGTATATGCCGGGCAGATGCTCGGGGCCGCCCTTTCCGGCAGCGGGCGCTTTATGGGTTACGATCTGCTCGTGCCCATTCCTTTGCACCCCAGAAAATGGAAACAAAGAGGGTATAACCAGGCAGAAGAAATTTGTGGGGGGATGTCCGGTGTATGTGGATTGGTTGTCGGCGATGTGTTGGAACGGACGGTCTTCACGCAGGCGCAGGCTTCGCTGGACAAATGGGAACGTCTTCGCAATACCCAGGGTATATTCGCTCTGAAAGAGGGTGAGCCGGTCACAGGGAAAAAAGCCATCGTGGTGGACGATGTATTCACTACGGGAGCTACGGTATCGGCGGCGGCGCAGGTGTTGTCGGATGCCGGGGCGGCACAAGTCGCCGTGGTCTGTCTGTGTGCCGGGTGAATTTCAGCTGGCTTTTATTGCAAAATAAAACCGCCCGGGATTTCCCGGGCGGCTTAACGCACTTAACTAAGTATTATTTTGTGCCATCACCGCAACCTGTCGGCTGATTTTACGAGGCGCAAGTCTTTTTTCACGGCGCGGGACGCGGCAAGCGCCGCCACCGTGGCAGCGAAAAGCAGTAAAAGACCCGAGCCCTCAATACCCTTCTCAGAAGCGAGAGCTCCTCCGGATAAGTTCAGCGCGCGGCAGACGAAGATGACAAAAACAATCGCATTGATCAGTATCACTGTTTTGGCCAGGCCATCCTGAAGCTTGAGGTGCCTGAACAGGAAAATGGTGATAAAGGACAGCGCAGCCCCGGCCCATATCAGGGCGACAGCCAGGGAATTGGCCATAGCCCATGTCCGGGAAAATCCCCACAGGGCCGCCCCCGCTCCGAAAAGCGAGCACAGGAAAAAATAAAGGGCCTGCGGGCGTTGAAGGATCATCGTACTGTCGTAATGTTCTGTCGGGACAAATATACGAAATATATTTTTCCGGACACAGCCTGCATTAAATTGTCGCAAAAGCCCGGCCGGTTCTGCGTTATTTGCTAAATTTGTGCCGGATGGCCTTTCGGGCCGTTAATAAATAAAGAATTGGATCCATCTTTCCGCGAAAAATACCCGTTGTTGTTCTCTGTGGACGGCCCTGCCGGCTTGCGCAGGCTGGATAGGGGGGTGTTGGATACGCTGGCGGACGAATTGCGGAATTATATCATAGACGTCGTATCGGTAAAACAGGGACACTTGGGGTCGAACCTCGGGGTGGTGGAACTCACTATCGCCCTGCACTATGTCTTCGATACGCCCCGCGAGCCCATGGTATGGGACGTAGGCCACCAGTCGTATGCCCACAAGATACTTACCGGCCGCAGGAAGGCTTTCCTTCATCTGAGGGAATCCGGCGGCATATCGGGATTCCCTTCCCGCAAGGAAAGCTCTTACGATTCTTTCGGCACGGGGCATAGTTCCACATCCGTTTCCGCGGCTTTGGGAATGGCGCTGGCCGATGCGGTGCGCGGTGATACCGGCAAAAATCATATCGCGGTAATAGGAGATGCCTCGATCGCTTCCGGCCTGGCGTTGGAGGCGCTCAACCATGCGGCGTCCACGAAAGCCAACCTTTTGATCGTGCTCAACGACAATGCCATTGGCATAGACCCCGTATCCGGAAGCCTGGAAAAACATCTGCGGAATCTCTTGAAAGACGAGGCAGGCGACAACCTGTTCCGGGCCCTCGGCATAGAATACCGGAAAGTGTCGGACGGGCATAATATCCCGGAACTGATCGATGCCTTGGAGGAAATGAAACGCATTCCCGGCGTAAAATTGCTGCATGTACCTACGGTCAAAGGAAAAGGATTTCCTTCGGCAGAGGCCGAGCAGATACTTTACCATTATCCCGGTGTGTTCGATCGCTCTACGGGAGCTGTCACAGGTTCCGTGGAATTGCGTTACCAGGATATCCTGGGGCAGGAACTCCTGCGCGCCGCCCGGGCCGATGAAACCGTTTACGCCCTCACCCCGGCCATGCCTACCTCCAGCGGGCTGGCAGTGATGGAAAAAGAAATGCCCGGTCGGGTGATAGATACCGGCATCGCCGAACCGCACACTGTAACGCTGGCCGCCGGCATGGCCTGTTCGGGGCTCAAGCCGTTCGCGGTGGTGTACTCTACGTTTCTGCAAAGGTCTTATGACCAGATCGTCCACGATGTGGCGGCGCAGAATTTGCCCGTACGTCTGATGATCGACCGGGCGGGCGTCGTGGGGGCCGACGGGCCGACGCACCACGGGGTATTCGACCTGCCTTATCTGCTCCCTGTCCCGAATATGACGATCCTGGCCCCGGCAAATGGGGCTGAACTCCGTGCCGCCGTCCGTTTTGCGGCGGGATACGACCGGGGGCCTTTGGCCGTACGCTATCCCCGCGGGAAGGCTAGGGGGGATGCTCAGCCGAAACAGGAGATCGTCCTGGGCCATTCCCGGCAGATACTGCCACCGGCGGACGTAACGGTGATATCGGTCGGTGCGGTACTTTCCCAGGTTCAACAGGCATTCGACAAGTTTTCTCCGGGAGAAAGGCAGCGCGTGGGCCTCTATGATTTGCGGTTCGTGAAACCGCTCGACGGCGAGGCTCTTACAGGAATATTTTCCCGCAGCCGTGCCGTAGTGACGGTGGAGGATGGAGCCGTTCGCGGCGGGGCCGGGAGCGCCATCATGTTGTGGGCCGCAGAAAACGGTTTTTCCGGGGTGCCGGTCAAAGCGCTGGGCGCGCCGGACGAATTCCTTCCCTGTGCCACGCAGGAGGAATTATACCATATGTGCGGGATCGACGCGGAGGGAATCTCGCGGACGGTACGCGAATGTTTGGTAGGGATTTAGTAGATTTTAAGGAATTATGTATCTTCGTTCTGTAAAAACAGTCATGGACATGAACAAAAAAATATTTTACAAGTGGGTTTTAGCGGCTTTTTTTCTGCTGCCTTCGATCGGGGTGTTTTCCCAGGTGGTGGTGGACAGCAAGACGGCCGATTTTTTGCGCAAGTTCGACGACCAAAAAGTCAAGCCGGCCAAAATAGACACCTCGTATTGGTCGGTGCCGAAAGAGATACGGTTCGACATGGGGCTTCATTCGGTGTCGAAGAACTGGTATCAATCGGATAACCGCAGCAGTATCCGGATGAACATGTATTCTTTAATAAACGCCAATTATATTCGGGAATTTACCCGGTGGAACAATACATTGGATATCCGGCTCGGATTCTTGTGGGAGGATGCCGGGAAGTTGGCCGACGGGGCCCGCAATTTGACCGTAAACCAGAATTATTTGCGGCTGGAAACCCAGTATGGTGTGAAGTTGGTGCGGCGGTTCGATTTTGTGGCCAACGCCAAGCTGGTGACCCAGATCATGCCCAGCTATGAAAAAAACACTTCGGAAAAACCCAATAAGACATTCATGGCCCCGGGAGTGATGGACATCGGTCTTGGTGCTTCTTATACCTATTCTTCGGATCGTTTGCCTACGCTTTCCGTCAGCTTTTTCCCGATAAACAACAATACGACTTTCGTACTCAACCAGCGTTTGGCCGACCTCGGGACTTCCGGCGTGGATCCGGCGGTGGTGGAGAATGGTCAGATTGTCAAGCACGGGAAGCATTTTAAGATCGTTTGGGGTCTGCGTACCGAGTTTAATATTAAATATTTTCTGCTGGAAAACAAGAAATTTTGGGTAAGCGACAAGTTTTCCATGTTCATAGACTATGTCGAAAATTTCGGCGCCGGCCAGATAGACAATAAGACCAGTTTTTCTTATGCGATAGCTAAAAATATATCGCTTAATTACGATATGACCCTCCGTTATTACGACAGCGACAAGGTCAAAAAGATGAACCCGGCTACCGGCAAGGAAGAAAATTATCCGGCCGGATTGGAAATGATGAATGATATGGCTTTGTCTTTGAAGTTTAATTTCTGATAAATAAGGGCTAAAAAACAGGATATTCTTTTAACGAAGAAGTAAAAAAAACGTAACTTTGCGGCGTTATTTCCGGGTTCTGCCGGAAGATGGTCTCAAAAACATTCACAGCTACGAAAATGGAATCAAAACCTAAGATCTTTGCCGCTTCCTGCACGACGGGACTGGCGGAAAAGATAGTCCAGGAGTATGGTACGTCGCTCGGCCGGGTCGAGCTTTCCCGTTTTTCCGACGGGGAGTTTCAGCCTTGTTTCGAGGAAACGGTACGCGGCAAGCATGTGTACCTGGTATGCTCCACCACGCCTCCTTCGGATAATCTGATGGAACTCCTGCTGATGATCGACTGCGCCAAACGCGCTTCGGCCAGCAAGATCATTGCCGTTATCCCGTATTTCGGGTGGGCCCGTCAGGATCGCAAGGACAAACCGCGTGTGCCGATAGGTGCCAAAATGGTAGCCAAAATGCTGGAAACGGCCGGGGCTACACGCATCGTGACGATGGATCTGCACGCCGACCAGATACAGGGATTTTTCGAGATACCGGTGGATCATCTGTATGCCTCGTCCATATTCGTGGATTATATCAAGCAGTTGCAGCGGGAAGGAAAGATACAGAACCTGGCAGTCGCCTCCCCGGATATGGGAGGTTCCAAAAGAGCCTATTCCTATGCCAAATATTTCGGTTCGGATGTGGTGATATGCTACAAGCAGCGCAAGAAAGCGAACGTGATCGAAAGCATGACCCTGATCGGGGAAGTCGAAGGAAAGGACATCATCCTGCTCGACGATATGGCCGATACGGCCGGAACCCTTACCAAAGCTTGCGATATCATGGTGGATCGTGGGGCCCGCAGCGTCCGGGCGATGGTGACCCACCCGATCCTTTCGGGGGATGCCTATCGCCGCATCGAGGATTCCAAGATCACCGAACTGATCACCACGGACAGCATCGCGTTAAAAAATTCGTCGGACAAAATAAAAGTGTTATCTTGCGCCCCTCTTATGGCGGATGCGATCCGGATGATAGAGGACAACGCTTCGATAAGCGCTAATTACGTGTTCTGAAATTATTTACCATACAATAACGTAAACATTTTTCATTATGAAGTCAATTACACTTAAAGGACTCGAGAGAGAAAGCGTGGGCAAGGTTGCCACCAATGCCTTACGTAATGCTGGTCGTGTACCTTGTGTAATCTACGGGGGTGAAAATCCGGTTCATTTTTCGGTGGACGCCAAAGAGCTGGCCCCGCTGATCTACACATCGGATGCACTCATCGTAGATTTGGAACTTGCCTCGGGCAAAAAGTTCAAAGCGGCATTGCAGGACCTGCAATTCCATCCTGTGACGGAGACCGTCCTTCACGTGGATTTTATCGAACTTTTCGAAGACAAACCCGTTACCATGGTGGTTCCGGTAGTGATCACCGGACATTCTGTCGGCGTACGTGCCGGTGGTGCCCTGGCTGTCAATGCCCGCAAACTTCCGGTACGCGCCCTGTTGGCCAACCTGCCCGACAGGATCGAGGTGGATGTAACTCCGCTGAAGATCGGAGGCAAAGCATTCGTACGGTCTCTTCAGAAAGACGATTACAAGATACTGGCTGCCGACAACTACATCGTAGCTTATGTGCGCACTTCTCGTAACGCTGCCAAGACAGGGGATGAAGGCGCTGCCGAAGAAGCAGAAGGTGCTGGCGAAGGCGAAGCGCCTGCCGCCGAATAAATTTCACGAAGGAAAGGTATATTTTTCCGGATATATCGGAGTGCGCTGCAATTATGCGGCGCACTTTTTTTTAACGGTTTACTTGTATTAAAAGCTAAAGCCCTATATTTGTGGGCGTTTTTCTTTCAGGAAAAAAGCCCCGATCCTTTGGAAATCCTCATTTATCTCTAATCTACCCGATCGATGAAACCCCTATACAGGTACCTTCTTTTTTTTGTGTTACTTCTGCCGGCTATCGTGCTGCGCGATTACACGCCCGACAATGAATTGCGTTATATAAGCCTGGTCGATGAGGCCCTGCGGAACGGCACATGGTTTACTTTTTATGACCATGGAACGGTCTATGCCGATAAACCACCTCTTTATTTCTGGTATATCATGCTGTCCCACCTCATTTTGGGGGCGCATCATATGTGGGCTATCGGGCTTGCCAGCCTGCTTCCGGCTATCGGGATCATCGCCGTGATGGATCGGTGGATGAAGGAAGAAGGGGTGAAATGCGACGGGGCCATGGCCGGCGCGATGCTCATGGTTACGGCCATGTATGCCGGGACGGCCCTGGTGATGCGTATGGATATGTTGATGGCCCTCTTTATCCTGCTGGCTCTGCGGGCTTTTTACAGATTGTATAAAGGGACGGCTGGAAGAAGCGCGAAATGGGCGATACCCGTTTATATATTCCTGGCGGTGTTTACCAAAGGGCCGGTCGGGTTCCTGATGCCGGTTTTAGCTATCGTGGTGTTCCTGCTGGTAAAAAAAGACCTAAGGCATTTCGGCCGGTATTTCGGATGGTGGCAATGGGGTGTCCTCCTCGGATTATGCGTCGTTTGGTTCTCGATGGTATATATCGAAGGGGGAAATGAATACCTGAACAATATCCTTTTCAAACAGACGGTAGGCCGCGGGGTGAATTCGTTCCACCATGCGGAGCCTTTCTACTATTACCTGACGCATTTTGCCTATGCGTTGGCGCCCTGGTCGCTGCTTTACATCGTATCGTACGTAAAGGGGATACGGAAGAGATTGTTTACCACGGACATCGAAAAATTCCTGGCG
>CAUHQV010000045.1 GCA_959608625.1 uncultured Flavobacteriales bacterium | reverse complement strand
GAATGATATGGTTGCGGGCGATATCCCCCATCACACGGGCCTCGATCTGGATCGTTTTTTGGTATTTTTCCAGTTCTATCTCGTAGCGGGCCTCCACTTCCAGCTTGCTCATCACGTTCGTTTTGGAAAACACACTGAACGTATCTTCGCTCACCAATACGTCGAGGGCTTCCGGGGTGGTCTTCAGGTTGGAAAGTCCGCGTTTTGCCGCCTCTTTCACCCAATCGTCCGAATAGCCGTCCCCTTCGAAAAGAATCTTGGACGAAGCCTTGATATAGTCGCGCAGCACGTTGAATATCGCATCGTCCTTCTTGATACCTTTCTCGATCATTTTATCCACTTCGGCCTTGAATGTCACCAATTGAGCCGCCATGATGGTGTTCATCACCGTCATCGGCATCGCGCAGTTGATGGACGAACCCGGCGCCCGGAACTCGAATTTATTCCCGGTGAACGCAAAAGGCGAAGTGCGGTTCCGGTCGGTATTATCGAGCAGGATCTCGGGGATCTTGCCCACTACGTTGAGTTTGAGGTCGGTCTTTTCCTCCGGCGACAGTTTGCCCGAAGACACCTGCTCCAGTTCCGACAATACGGCCGAAAGCTGCGTGCCGATAAATATCGAAATGATAGCGGGCGGCGCTTCGTTGGCGCCCAGGCGGTGGTCGTTCGATGCCGAAGCGATGCAGGCGCGCAGCAGGTCGGCATGGTCGTGTACGGCTTTGATCGCGTTTACGAAGAACGTGAGGAACTGCAGGTTGCTTTTGGGGGTTTTGCCCGGCGAGAGGAGATTGATCCCCGTATCGGTAGCCAGCGCCCAGTTATTGTGTTTTCCGGATCCGTTGATGCCTTCGAAAGGTTTTTCATGGAACAGGACTTTGAAATTGTGCTTGGCGCTTACCCGTTGCATAGCCTCCATCAGCATCATGTTGTGGTCGACCGCGATATTAGCCTCCTCGTAGATCGGGGCTATTTCGTATTGGTTCAGCGCTACTTCATTGTGCCGCGTCTTGATAGGGATACCCAATTTGATGCACTCCTGTTCCAAATCGCGCAGGTATTCGAGCACCCGGGCCGGCATCGCGCCGAAATAATGGTCTTCCATCTGCTGGCCCTTAGCCGGCTCCTGGCCGAAAAGCGTCCGGCCGGTGAGCACCAGGTCTGGCCGGGCGTTATACAGGGCGGTATCCACCAGGAAATATTCCTGCTCCGCCCCCAGGGTCGAATAGACCTTCGTTACGTTTTTGTCGAAATACTGGCAGACAGCCGTCGCAGCCGCATCGACCGCCGCATTGGAACGGAGCAGCGGCGTCTTGTTGTCTAGCGCCACGCCCGTATACGCCACGAACACGGTCGGGATACAAAGCGTCGTTCCCACCACAAATGCCGGAGAAGTCGGGTCCCAGGCTGTATAACCGCGCGCCTCGAATGTATTGCGGAGTCCTCCGTTCGGAAAGGACGAAGCGTCCGATTCCTGCTGTACGAGCTGTGTTCCGTCGAAACGCTCCATGGCCCGCCCGCCGGCGATAGGTTCGAAAAAGGCGTCGTGCTTTTCGGCCGACGTACCATTCAATGGCTGGAACCAATGCGAATAGTGTGTCGCTCCCCGGTCGATGGCCCACTGCTTCATCCCCGAAGCCACTTGCTTGGCCGCATCACGGTTGATGCGCGTACCGCTGTCGATAGCCGCCATGACCGCCTTGAACGCATCTTTGGACAGATACTGGCGCATGGCATCCTCGTTGAACACATTTTTACCGAAAATTTCCGAGAAACGCCCCGACTCTATCGTGGGTGGGACAGGACGGTGGCTCTCGCTTTCTTTGACCGCCCGGATTCTGAATTCTGCCATAATTTTTGATGTTGTTTTGTTTCGTCGGAACAAATATCCGGAAAAAAATCAATAAAAAACAAGAGTACCCCCTGTTTTTTAGGGGGTACTCTCTAATTTTTATGTACTTTTCAATAAAATACCCAAAAATACCAGGGGTTACATTGTATATATTCTTATTTGTCGGCTTTTGATGAGAAGTAGATCAGTCCGATATTCACACTGTAGACCGAAGAGATAAAGAAATGGATCGCCAGGGCAAGCAGCGCCCACATCACTCCCAGGAAAACCGTACCGGGGGCATCCATACGATCGAAAGCCGAAGAGATTACCCGGGGGATCACCGCTAGAAAAACCGTAATGAGATAGATGATCCCATTGCACACTACGTTCTTCCAGAATGCACTTTTCAGAGATTTCCAAGCCACGTCTATCGAATCGAAGAATCCTACTCTCTCATCGCCCAGATAAGCGTAAAGCATCAGCGAAGACATCATCAGCACCAGCAGCAACACGATAGGTATCAGGGCTATCCCGATTATCGTGAAAGCCAAGAAGATGAACAGTGGAATGCAGACGATCACTACCGGGATGCACAAAAGAAACAGCCCCAGGAAATAAATAACCAGCCGGCCGGCTTTCCGGCGGATGAAAGCCACGATCTCTTTGAATCCGGGGACGCGCCCTTCCCGCTGGTACAGGATCATATACGCCGGGGTATAAGCTGCGAATACGGCAAATCCTACCATGAGCAACAGCATACACACGATACTCAGCAGGGTCTCCCACCACGACATTATCCCGAGATCCCATTTTACATTACCCATAGGGCTGATGTCGCCAAAATTCAGGTAGGTACGTATCCCCGGAACAGAATCGAGGTTGTTATACCCCATTGAGAACGTGAAATAGACGATCAGTGCGATAGCCAGCAGATACAAAAAATTTACCCGGAGCATCGTCGGGAAGAAATGGGCTCCCGTTTCCCGTATGAATCCGAAGGTATCGCCTATCAGCGCCTCGAAATTTCTTGTTTGTTTCAGTTTCATTTTTATCGAAGTATTAATTGTTTCTACTGCATTAGACTTTCTCCGGTCCGGAAAGGTTACAGCAAAAATCCTGTTTTTTAGCCCACCGCCATTGTAAAACTCCGGACAACCGTCTTTATTTAACCATCCGTTAGGATAAAAACCACCTCTTATATTAAGAGTATCCCCGGCGGATTCATTAACTTTGCATAAATAAGTTTAATTTTCGAACAAAAATAAAAAACACATAAAAAAATGCCTGGATTTGAAGCTTTCGATGAATCCGAGAAAAAAGAAGTACTCGATGTAATGGAAACCGGTATTCTGATGCGTTACGGATTCGACGCTCAACGCAAAGGGGTCAACAAAACCCTGGAACTCGAAAAGGCCCTGTGCGATAAACTCGGCACCGGCCATGCCCAGCTCACCCCCAGCGGGACGACCGCCGTATCCACGGCGCTGGCCGTATGCGGGATCGGCGCCGGAGACGAGGTCATCATGCCCACTTTTACTTTCGTCGCTTCCTTTGAATCCATCCTGGCCCTGGGGGCTATTCCCATCCTGGTGGATATAGACGATACCCTCACCCTCGACCCGGCGGCGGTGGAAAAGGCTATCACTCCCCGCACGAAAGCCGTAATGCCCGTACATATGTGCGGAGCACAGGCCCATATCGAGGAACTGATGCAGATCTGCAAAAAGCACAACCTAATCCTGATCGAAGATGCCTGCCAGGCGATGGGTTCCACGTATAAAGGCAAATACCTGGGCACGTTCGGCGCAATGGGCTGTTTTTCGTACGACTTCGCCAAGATCATCACCATGGGCGAAGGCGGCGCAGTAGTGACCGACAACGATGAACTGGCCGTCAAAGCGGATGGCTATGTAGACCACGGGCATGACCATAAAGGGAACGACCGTGGCGCGGAAGGGCATCCGTTTTTGGGCGTCAACTACCGGGTAAGCGAACTCTCCTCGGCGATCGGCCTGGCCCAGTTGCGCAAACTGGACGGTATCATCCGGCGCCAGCAGCAGATCAAGAAGTACATCAAAGACGCCTTGGCGGCAGAATTCCCCCGGCTGAAATTCCGGCGGATACTGGACGAGAAAGGCGATATTGCCACCTTCCTGTCCTTCTCGCTGGAAAACCTCGAGCAAGCCGAAAAAGCGACCAAGGCCCTGGCTGAGAATGGCGTGGGAGGCGTATTCCACTATTACAATAATAACTGGCATTATATCCGCCGCTGGTACCACCTCAAGGAGCGGGCCACGTTGTACCGCCTGCCCAAGGAAGTACTGGATAATATGCCGGACTACGCGACGAAGCAGTTCCCTCAGTCCGACGATGTCATTTCCCGCAACATTTCCACCGCCATCAATCTCTCGTGGAGCGACGACGATGTAAAAGCCCGTACAGAGGCCATGATAAAGGCTCTGCGCACCGTATTTTGACCACAAACACGCGCCGATGAAAGCATCATTGATCGTTTTCTCCGTCTTTTTACTACTGGGAGCCTGTTCTTCGCCGAATGAATACAGGGTCACGGTATCCGTTGCGGATACCCAGTCGGGGGGAAAATACGTGTTTGCTTCGAAAGATCTGGAAAATAGTTTTTCCGATACCCTTGTTTTGAAAAAAGCAGGGGAAACCATCACTTTCAGAAAACCTTTTACCGAACCGGGATTCGTGATCCTGACCTACATCCGGCCTGGAGAAAAGAAACCTATTGCCGGTACCGACCGTATTTTTATCGATACCGTCGGTACAATCCGCGTAACGGCGGATAGCCTCCGGACACTATCCTTTGCTCCCCTGGAGGGCGGAGTGTTCGAAGGGACGACTATATGCTCGTTGGACAGCCTTTACAAATCTTGCTATAGGGCCGTAATGGAAGAGATTCGCGAGCCGGACCCTGTGAAAACGGATTCGTTGATCCAGGAAATATACAGATTACAGGCGGATATAGCGGCTGCCAAACGGCAATATGCCGCGGCCCACCCGCAGGGCATCTACTCTGCCGCTTTACTGGCCGAAACATTATCCGACAGTCTGGACGTTGCCGAACGCATTTATGGGGCTTTCTCTCCCGAAGTGAAGGCCTCCCGTTATGGGAAAATCATCGGTGAACGGATAAAAGTCCGTCCGGAACAGCCTGCACCCAATTTTTCGCTCACGGATATAGACGGTAAAAATCTCAAACTGTCGGATTTCCGCGGAAAATGGGTCATCCTCGATTTTTGGGGTTCCTGGTGCAAGCCATGCAGGAATAGCAATCCTGCCCTGGTCGAACTCTACGGGAAGTACAAAGACAAGGGGTTGGAGGTCATCGGCTTTGCCGCCCGGGACAAGCGGGAAAAACTGAAAGAAGCCATTGCCGAAGACAACCTTACTTGGCCACAAATCAATCTGTCGGAAACAGAAAACGAGCGGGACATATTAGACAAATTCAATGTATCTTTATTTCCGACCAAAATCCTGATCGACCCGCAAGGGAATATCTCCGTCATTTCCCGGGGTTACCACAAAACAGCCGATCCGGTCATCCGCAAAGTAACAGAAGAACTGAATAAATAACAGATAAAATCAACCGGTATGAAAAATACACTTAAATTATTGGCCACTGTATTTCTGGTGGCATTCGTATCCCTGGGAGCAGCCGCCCAGGGCAAAGATTATAAGATCGAACTCTCTTTCAAGGACGCCAAAGTGGGCGGAAAGTACATCTTCCGGTCGAAAGACCTGTCGGATAATTTCACCGACACCATTACCCTGAAAAAGGACGGGGAAAAGGTTACCTTCAAAAAAGCGTATACCGAACCTTTTTCCCTGAACGTTTCGTACATGGCTCCCGGGGAAAAGAAACCTCAAATGGGTAACGGACTGTTTATAGACGCTCCTCAAACTTTGAAAATGTCTGCCCCTACTGTAGAAGACCTGGCTTTTGCTACAAAGGCGGGCGGCGTTTTCGACAATGCCCTTATCCAGTCCATCGAGATCAAAAATGCAGAAGCTTACCGCAAATTCCTGGCTTATCAGGACGCTTCCAAGAACAAGGACAAGGCGAAGGCCGATTCCCTGATGCAGGACGTGCGTAAAATGTGGACGGAAGTCAAGGATCTCCAGAAAAAATACATCGCCGAAAACCCGCAAAGCATCTACTCTGCCGCCCTGCTCGCCGGCATGCTGCGCGACGACCTGAAAGAGATCGAACCTCTTTTCAACGCTTTCACGGCCGATGTAAAAGCTTCCAAATACGGCAAACAGATAGCCGATAAATTTGTATCCATCAAAGCCATCCAGCCTGGCAAGCCCGCACCCGACTTTTCGCTTACGGATATAGACGGCAAAAACCTGAAACTGTCGGATTTTCGCGGAAAATGGGTACTGCTCGATTTCTGGGGGTCATGGTGTATCTGGTGCCGCCGGGGCAATCCTTCGTTGGTCGATCTGTATGAAAAATACGGCGGTAAGGACTTCGAGATTATAGGCCTGGCTGCCCGCGACAAGGAAGATGCCTGGAAAAAGGCTATCGTTGACGATCACCTCACCTGGAAGCACGCAAACCTGGAAATGAACGAAGGAGGCAGCGAACTTCCTGCCAAATACAACGTAGCCGGTTACCCGACCAAAATACTGGTAGATCCCGAAGGAAATATCTCCGTGATCTCCGTAGGCTACCATGAAACGGACGATCCCATCGTGTTGAAAATGGTGGAATCCCTCGGGGAAACCTATGTAAAATAACCCGACCATGGCCCGGCAGGGCCTTTTCACAAAACATTAATTAAAACGGGCGAAGCCCAACGATCATGAAAAACAAGTGTAAAGTATTAGCCGCGACCCTGATTGCGGCCATCGTGGCAGTTTCCTGCACCTCGTTTCCTCCCAAAGGAAACTGGGGCGTGGAAGCTTTCATCGACGGATCCCAAGCCGGCGATACGCTGGCGGTAAGCTACTTGAAAAAGGGCGGCAACCAGATCTTAGACGTCGATACTCTGATTGTATTCTCTGCGGAAAACCAGAAAATACAACTGTCCCAGCCGTTCGTAGAACCTTCTACGGTCGTATTGTTCTATAATCCAAAAGACACGCTCATAGAACCGTATTCCATCGACCTGTTCATCAACAATGCCGGGGACTTCATCAAGATCGTGACCAAAGCGGCCGATTATTCCGTCACGCAAACCACCGGGGGCATGTACGACGAACCTTCTTACGATACCCTGCGCAAACTGACCGACAAATTCATGTCCCTGCGCAATCAATACATGGATGCTATCGAAAAATCCGACACTTCCGCCCTGATGGATGTTTCGGTCAAAATGGGAGAGGTTCAACGCGATTATTTCACTTCGGCGCTCGGATACGTAAAAACGAACCCCTCTAAGGGATATTCGGCCTATATCCTATCCGACATGATGGAATACCTTCCCGTTGATACGGTAAGGGCGTTGTACAATTCCTTCTCCGAAGACAACAAAAATACTTCGTATGGGAAAGGGATTTCCGCCGGATTGGAAAGGGTATCTGCCGGGAAAGTCGAGGAAGGCTCCATGGCCCCCGATTTTACCCTGACCGACACCCAAGGGAAGGAGGTCAGCCTTTCGGACTACCGCGGACAATGGGTACTCATCGACTTCTGGGGTTCCTGGTGCGGCCCGTGCCGGCAGAGCAATCCCAGCCTTGTCAAATTGTATGCGAAGTACAAAGACAAAGGCTTCCACATCCTCGGTCTGGCGGTAAACGATAAAGAAGCGAACCTGGCAAAGGCCATCAAAGAAGACGGGATTACCTGGCGCAATGTCAACCTGTCCCTGAGCGAGAGCGGAAGCGCTCTTCCTACCATTTACGGCTTGCAAGGCGTACCGACCAAATTTCTGGTGGATCCGGAAGGTAAGATCGTGCTTAAAGAAGTAGGATATGACCAAAACGCTCCCGATCCGTTGGCAGAACGCCTGGCAGAGATTTTTAAATAACCCCTTTATCCCGGGATATGAGGCAGGTGATATTTCACCTGCCTTTTTTATATTTGTCCCAGTTTTATCGTACCTTTAGGGGACGTTTGAAGTATAGAGGAATATGAAGATAATAGCCATGATCCCTGCGCGTTACGACTCATCGCGCTTCGAAGGCAAAATGCTCGCCGACCTTTGCGGCAAGCCTGTAATCGCCCGCACGTACGACGCCGCCATAGCCACCGGCCTTTTCGACGACGTGTATGTGGTGACTAACCACGACGGGATAGAAAAAGCCGTTCGCGACAACGGAGGAAAGGTGATACGGAGTGTCAAACACCATGAAACGGGTTCCGACCGGATAGCCGAGGCCGTAGAGGGGATAGACTGCGATATCGTGGTCAATATACAGGGCGACGAACCTTTCGTCACCCGGGAGCCGCTGGAAAGCCTGATAGCAGTCTTTAATGGCCCGGATGCCGCCCGGATAGACCTCGCCTCAATGGTGCAGGAAATAAAAAATCCCGCTTTCATCGACGACCCCAACTATGTAAAGGTCGTAATGGATAAGGACAATTTTGCGCTTTATTTTTCCCGGTCTCCCATCCCCTACAACCGCGCAGAATCCCCGTCTGTCAAATACTACGAACATGTAGGCGTTTACGCCTTCCGCCGGCAATCCCTGCTCGATTTCGCCCGCGAAAACGCGCGGCAGAACGAACTGGCCGAAAAAATAGAGTGCATCCGCTATCTGGAGTACGGCAAACACATTAAAATGGTGGAGTCTTCGTTCGTAAGCCTGGAGGTCGATACTCCCGAAGACCTGGTCAACGCCAAGGCGCTCTTTGCAAAACTCCATCCGGAAGGCTGAACTTTTAGGTGTACGGGGAGTCTCTCATTGCAATGTCCCGATAAATCGAATACAAATCAAAAAATGCATAAATCATGAAATTCAGAAATTTTCCCCAGGTATCGCGTGTATGCTTCGGCCGCGGAAGCCTGGATCAGGTCGGTGAGATCCTGGAGCCGCACCGCAAAGGCGATGCCCCGTTTATATTTTTTATCGACAATTTCTTCAACGGGAAAAAAGAATTCGTATCCCGTTTTCCCCTTCATGGAAAGGACGAGATTGTATTTGTGGACGTCAACCCGCACGAACCTTCCACCTGGCAGGTAGACGAGTTGCGCGATTACCTGAAGAGTAAATTCGGCGAAGTATCGGGTGTGATCGGCGTAGGCGGCGGCGCTACGATGGATATCGCTAAGGCTGTCGCCCTGATGATGACCAACCCCGGCTCGGCGGCCGACTACCAGGGCTGGGATCTGATAAAAGTACCCGGCATTTTCCACATGGCCATCCCTACTCTTTCGGGAACGGGCGCGGAAGTATCCCGTACGGCCGTGCTGATCGGCCCGGAAAAGAAATTGGGGCTCAACTCCGACTATACCCCTTTCGACCAGGTACTGCTCGATCCGGAACTGATCCACGACGTGCCGAAAAACCAGCGTTTCTTCACTGGTATGGACAATTATATCCACTGCGTGGAATCCCTCAACGGTTCCTACCTGAACGCTTTCTCTAAAGCATATGGTGAAAAGGCCCAGGAAATGTGTCTCAAAGCTTTCCTCGGCACCGACACCTGGACTGCACAGTGCGACGAAGACCTGATGATGGCTTCCTGGATGGGCGGGATGAGCATCGCTTACTCGCAGGTGGGTGCCGCGCATGCCCTCAGCTACGGGCTGGCCGTCGTATACGGCGTACGCCACGGCGAAGGATGCTGCATCGCATTCAATCAACTGTCGGAAATATATCCCGAAGGAGTGGCCAATTTCCACAAGATGATCGACAAATGGCAGATCGACCTTCCGCGCGGTGTATGCAAAGACGCCACCGAGGAGCAGATGAACCTGATGATAAAGGTATCTTCCGGTATGGTTCCCCTCTGGGAAAACTGCCTGGGTAAAGATTGGCAGAAGATCATGACCCCGGAGAAAATGCGCGAACTTTACAGCAAAATGTAAACGTATTCGCTTCTATAAAAACAAAGCCGCGCCCGAAAGGGCGCGGCTTTTTACGTATAAGGGATAATTTCCTATTTCAGCAAAGCGTTTATGGCCTCAGCCGCCGAAGTGATATTCGAAGGCCGTGGTGCTTTGTTGGTTACCACCCGCCCGCTTTTATCCACCAGCATATAGCTCGGATAGCCCGATAGGCCATAGGCAGACATAAACAACCCCGTCGCATCCGCATCGAAATAATAGTTCTCGCCTTCGATATCCATCTGTTTCACCGTCTCGACCCATTTACCTGTATCGGACGAGAGGCAGAGGTTGACGAACACTACGTCCTTACCGGCAAACAATTTGTGGAGTTCCTTGGCCGGGGCGAATTCCGCCCGGCAAGGCCCGCACCAGGTGGCATATACATCGATGTAAAGCACCTTCCCGGGATACTTTGCCGCCAGGTAAGCGACGACATTGGCTCTCGGGACTTCCTGTATCTTATTTCCTTCCGCCAAATAGGACACGCCTTTCAAGGGAGTTCCTTTATATTCCGCCACGGCGGGGACGGCCTTTTCCCGCAGTTTTCGCAAGAAATAAGCATCCGAAAAAACGCCTTCGGGAAGGCTGTCCGCCACTCCGGGTTGCATTTTAGCTACCTGTTCCAGAAAACTGTACAGCATATAATCCCGTGTGAGCGAAGGAGGCAGTTTCAGGTATTCTTTCAGTCCCGCTCCGAGCGTCTTTCCGACATCCATCGCCCGGGCTCCCTCCATGATCTCAGGAGTTTTCTGTACGACCGTCCGGGCCAGGGCCGAAAGATGGTAAGGGAACATCATCGATTGGAAGCCGGCAGGGTCGTACAGGTCGAACAGCGGATCGGAAAACACTTTATAGCGTGCCTGGAGATCGTCTTCCCCATAGTCGAGGATATAATTGGCATAGGCGTATTTCAAGTCGCGTTTTCCCCACTCCGCCAGGGAAGGCGGAAGCCCCTTTTCCCGTGCATAACGGTCGATGGAATCGTGAGCCTGTTTTAAAAAACCATTCAAACTGGCCGTGAATTCATCGGGTGGCAAGGTAAGATCGAACTTTGGAATGGGCAGGCGGCACATGTAGTCGTAAAAAGCGGGCAGTTGGTTGTTGATATCCGCATGGCTGCCTGAAGCGATCACTCCGTCGAATCCCCCGTCCCGATAACGGTCCATATCGATCTCGACGAATACCGAATCGGACGGATGGACGAAGAGGTTGATGAACCGCCCTCCGTAATTGACCGTGATGTTCTGGGCGAAGCACATCGGATAGGAAGTATGGAATGTCCCGTCCGGCGACACTTCCCGGGCAATTTTGTCCTTATTATCCAACGGGTCGCAGTAATTCACGGTCACCACCCTTCCGTCGGCAGGTCGGAGGTTTTTCAGCCGGCCGGCCACCACAGTACGTTCGGGGTGTAGCTTTTCGCATCCGGATTGAGATGACTGAGCCGCTACCGATCCGGCTAAGAGGGCAAAAAGCAGAAAAATGAGTTGTTTCATGGTATTTGTTTATATGTTTCTCTTTAGACTTCCCAGCCACGGCAAAAAGTTTCATTCCGTCCGTAATTTTATCTTTTTTGCAAATATAAGGAGAAAAATCCCGCCGTTTTTTCTTGCACGGTTTTCTACCACTTAAAAAGTCCTTTTATTCCGCTTTCTTTTGCCGCTCCAAAAGAAAGCGGCAAAGAAAACGAGCTTTTGCCCACGCTGACGGTTTACTGCGCCCGCTTCAATTCTACGGAGGGCTTTTAGCATCCTGTGTCGTATTCCGCCCGCCGTAGAATTACCGGGCTTGCAAACCGACGCTTTGGGCGATTGTGGCTCCGGAATAAAAGGAGTTTTAATCTTTCCTGTTGCCAGACTCGACAGAAATTATGATCTTTGTCATAGAAAAGCCTTCCCATGACCGACATCCACCCCTCCTATATCACCTGTCCCGGCAAATGTTCGGCCTGCGGTTTTCCCGATACGACCGTCCTGAAGCACCTTTCGCCCTCTGAAAGGCTGGTGTTGGAAAAAAGTGGCACAGGGCAGCGCTTTTCGCGCAAAGCCGTCATCTTTTCCCAAGGGGATATTTTGCAGAACGTCTACCTGATACGGCGTGGGACGGTAAAAGTATCCATACCCGGCCGGGCCGGCAAAGAGCACATCGTCCGCCTGTCCGGGGTGGGCGATTTGATAGGCTACCAGTCGGTACTCACCGAGAACATCAGCCCCACTACGGCTACCGCCATGACGGAGACAGATGTCTGCACTATCAGCAAAGCCTGCTTTTTCTCCCTACTGCGCTCCAACAATACGCTGGCCCGCCGGATCCTTTCGATGCTGGCCCGGGAAATAGAAAATACCCAATACCGGATGTACTCGCTCTCCTATAAATCCGTCCGGGCCCGTATCGCCGAAAGCCTGCTCTCGATGGCCAGGTATTACGGTTATCTGGCGGACGAACATACCATCGCAGGCCCTATCTACCGCAAAGACCTGGCCGAATATTCCGGAGTGACGATAGAAAGCACGATACGCTGCCTGGGAGAATTCAAAAAAGAAGCCATCATTTCACTGGCCGACAAACATATCTCCATCCGGGACGAAAAGACGCTCACTACCATAGCCCAGAACGAATGAAACAGGATATACACCCCTCCTTCCGGCTCAACGGCGTTCCGCTGGGGACTGATATTGAAACCTTCGGCAAGCAGGCGCTGCAAACCTTTGCCCCGGACGGCCAGTCGTCCGCTTACGGACCGGACATTCTGGACTTTATCCGCCGGTATACGGACGATTCCGACACGCTGGTTTGCCATACTTCGGGCTCTACCGGGAAACCCAAGCCGATTCAACTGGAAAAGAAACGGATGGAAACCAGCGCCCGCCTCACATGTCAACGGTTCGGTTTGTCCGAAGGCGTCCGGGCCCTGCTTTGCCTTCCTGTGTCGTACATCGCCGGAAAAATGATGATCGTCCGGGCCCTGGTGGCCGGATGGCACCTGGAAGCCACGGTCCCCTCTTCCCGCTTCCTCGAACGCACGGAGGGACGGTTCGATTTTGCGGCGGTGGTCCCCTTACAATTATACGAAAGCATTAATGATTTGCACCGGGTGCGGACGATCCTGGCCGGAGGCGGCAACGTTTCCGAAGGGTTTTTGGACAAACTGAAAACGATGAATCTTTCCGGGACTGTCATTTACCAGTCCTATGCGATGACGGAAACCATTACCCATGTAGCCATACGGGAACTGTTTCCCCGGTTTGAAACCTGTTACACGGCCCTCGAAGGGGTCAATTTTTCCCTTTCCCCCGAAGATACGCTCGTAGTGGATGCCCCGGCCGTAGCCAATGGCCTAGTTGTAACACGCGATGTAGCCGAACTGCTCGACAGCCGCCGTTTCCTTTGGCGCGGGCGCGCCGATACGGTAATCAATTCCGGAGGCATCAAGATCTTCCCCGAAGACACCGAAGCCATCCTTTCCAAAGCTATTCCCAGCAATTTCTTTGCGGCCGGCATCCCGGACGACCGCCTTGGTACCCGGCAGGTATTGTTCGTAGAAGGCCGGAAAGAAGATTACCCGGAGCTGGAGCATTTCATAGCCGGACATCTGGATGCCTACCACCGACCGATGGAGACAGTCTTTATTCCCCGATTCCCGCAGACCCACAGCGGAAAAACAAACCGCAAAAAAATTACCGAAGACTACATCGATAGCCTGCGGTAACTTTTGTTCGTTCTTAAATACGCGTCGAATAGCCTGCGGTGTCAAGCGCAGCCCAGTATTTTTCCTTTTATCTCGTCCACCATCGTACGGAATTTACGGTCGGTATCCATCAGGTTGGCCACCGCTTTGCATGAATGCAGCACCGTCGAATGGTCGCGCCCGGCGATATGCGAGCCGATGTGCTGGAGGGAATAGTTTTTGGTGAGCGATTTGGCAAAATACATGGCCACCTGGCGGGCCTGTACGATATCGCGCTTGCGGCTTTTGGACTCCAACGAGGATACGTCCACGTTCATCGCCTGGCAAACCACCGTCTTGATATAATCGAGCGTGATCTCTTTCTTGGTCGTGCGGATGAACTGGCTTACCAGTGAAACGGCCAAGTCCATCGTAATCTCCCGGTGGGCCAGTACGGACTGCGCCAACAGGGAATTGACCACTCCTTCCAGTTCCCGCACATTGGTATTGACCATTCGCGCGATATAGCATACTACATCCTCGGATATGCGGATATTGTCGCGTTCCAGTTTTGCGGAGAGAATTTGCAGGCGGTGTTCATAATCCGGGGCGCCGAGTTCGGCCTGCAATCCCCATTTGAAGCGCGAAAGCAACCGTTCTTCCATGTCGCGCATATCCACCGGCGACTTATCGGCCGTCAGGATGATCTGGTGGCCGTTCTGGTGCAGATGGTTGAATATATGGAAAAACACTTCCTGCGAGCCGGTTTTGCCGCTGAAGAACTGTACGTCGTCGATGATAAGCACATCCACTCCCTGGTAGAAGTTGATGAAGTCGTTGCGTTTGTCCTGGCGGAACGAATCCACGTATTGCTGGATAAACTTTTCCGAAGGGACGTAAAGCACCTTTTTGGACGGGTCGGCTGCCGCTACGGCATTGCCTACGGCCTGGGCCAGATGGGTTTTTCCCAGTCCCACTCCTCCATATATAAGGATCGGGTTGAAAGCAGTTTTACCGGGGCGTTCCGCGATCGTTCGGGCCGCACTGACGGCCAATTGGTTGGATTTTCCTTCGATAAACGTGTCGAACGTATATGTCGCATTGAGCTGCGATGAGAATTTCACGTATTGAACCTGCTGCGGGGCCGCATATTCGGCCTTGGGTTCCGCTTGTGGGCGGACGGTTTTAGGAAGGCTGTAGCGCAGGCGAGCTTCGCTGCCCACCACATTGTCCAACGCCTTGCGCAGAACCTCGGTATAGTTCTGTTCTATCCATTGATAGAATATACGATCCGGAATCTCGACGGTGAGCGTCTTTCCATCCATCGACAACCCCTTGGTCGGCACGAACCATGTAGCGTATTCTTTCTGTGACACCCCCTGTTTTACTATAGACAGGCAAGCGTTCCAAAGAGAGGTAGCTGTTTCTCTTTTCATTTGTTAAATATTAATAAATCAGGATAGTAAAAAACTATATCCGTAGTGGTCTTTCTTTCCCGTTTGGTAAGACAAAAATGGCTGAAAAAAAGATGAAAAAAAAGCCGAAACGCCCTTGACTCGGAAGAATATTTTGTATATAGATTTCTCTGAGTTTAAAATAATACAATGATTTACAATCATATACACCTTCATTTTCGAATCTCATTAATATTATTTAACCTTACCTACATAAAACCGCACTTCCAGCCTGATACACCGGCGATTGGAAAGGCGGAATAAAAACTTGTAATTCCCGTTAGTAAAATATCGGCAAACAATGTTGCTTTTTTCTTAAGAAAATGCAAAAATAAATTCCCGCAAAAATTTTGCGCCGTTCAAAAACGACGTTCCGTCTTTGCGGGAATTCTTTAAAAATTCACCTTAAAACATCGGCACTTCCATCAGCAAGACCTTGGATTTTTCCAAAGCCTCCACCTCGATCGCGTCGACGTCCCAGATACCGATACCGTCCCGGCGGGAAAGCGTCTCTTCGGCTACTTTGATGCTCCCTTCGATCACGAATACATACACACCGTGGCCTTCCTGATGGAGCTTGTAATTGGCCTTTACACCTTTGTCCAGTTCGCCCATCGAAAACCAGGCATCCTGGCGGATCGCAGCCGGGGTTTCCCCGTCCGGGGAAAGGAAGAGCGAGAACTCGTTCTTCTTCATCAACGGACGGATATCGAAATTATTGTATTTCGGCGGGGTATCCTTGTCGCGCGGGAACACCCATATCTGCAGGAAGCCTACCGGTTCCTTGTCGCTGCCGTTGTATTCGCTGTGGAAAATGCCGCTTCCGGCACTCATCACCTGTATATCGCCCACCGTAATGGTCTGCTGGTTCTGCACACTATCCCCATGCTTCAGGTATCCCGTAAGGGGAATGGAGATCACCTCCATATTCTGATGGGGGTGCGTATCGAATCCCTTCGAAGGGGCTACCGTATCATCGTTCAGCACCCTGAGCGCACCGAAATGCACCCGGGAAGGATTGTAATAATCGGCAAAACTGAATGTATGGTGGGTCTTGAGCCATCCGTGGTCGAAATAACCCCTCGAAGCAGCCTTATCAATAATCGTTTTCATAATTAAATCTCCTTTATTTTGGTTTGGTTATCTATCAAAGTTACGGATTTTTTCCCGAAAATCCAAACAATCGCCCTGTGCATAAAAACCGGGCCTTGAAAGCGCGAAAAAGAATTTTTAGCTATCTTTGCACTCATCAACACAGTTACCGTTTTACACAAAGAATAAAGAATAAAATGGGAAGAGCATTCGAATACCGCAAAGCTACCAAGCTCAAACGCTGGGCCAACATGAGCAAGACCTTTACCCGTATCGGCAAGGAGATCACCATGGCCGTCAAGGAGTCCGGGGACAATCCCAAGAGCAATCTGCGCCTGCGTATGGCCATCCAGAACGCCAAAGCGGCCAACATGCCCAAGGATAACATCGAACGCGCCATCAAAAAAGCCACCAGCAAGGATCAGGCGGACTATAAGGAAATCGTTTACGAAGGATACGCCCCCCACGGCATCGCCGTGCTGATCGAAACAGCTACGGACAACCACGTGCGCACGGTGGCCAATATCCGGAGTATTTTCAATAAATACGGCGGCACGCTCGGCACTTCCGGCTCGGTCGATTTCATGTTCGAACGCAAATGCTTCCTCAAGATCGAGAAACCCGAAATGGACGTGGAAGAACTCGAACTCGAACTGATCGATTACGGGGCCGAAGAAGTGTTCGCCGATGAAGAGGGCGTGATGATATACGGGGCTTTCGCCGATTTCGGCGCCCTGAACACAGCCGTGGAAGAACGCGGACTGACGGTGATCACCACCGGTTTCGAACGGGTACCGGTAGACCTGAAAGAGCTCTCCGACGAGGAAAAAGCCGATGTGGAACAGGTGATCGAAAAACTCGAAGAGGACGACGACGTACAGTACGTTTTCACCAATATGCAGTAACGGATATTCCGGATACAACCGCCCCTCTTTGAACGGACTCGTTTAGAGAGGGTTTTTTATCCGCAACCCGAAAAAATATGAATACGGACACCCCGAAAGACCGAATGCTTCCCGTTATGGAGCACTTCTACACCCTGCAAGGCGAAGGATGCTTCAGCGGACAGGCGGCCTATTTCATCCGTTTGGCAGGCTGCGACGTCCGGTGCCCCTGGTGCGATGTGAAAGAGAGCTGGGTAGCGGCCAAAGAGCAATGGACGGATATACAGTCGCTTGTCCGGCTAATTCCTGCGCAAACCCCTATCGCCGTGGTAACCGGCGGGGAACCCCTGCTCCACGACTTGGACGAACTGACGGCCCTGCTACAAGCCCGGGGGTTGCGGACCCATCTGGAAACTTCCGGAAGCCATTCCCTGTCCGGGCATTGGGACTGGATATGCGTATCCCCCAAAGAGGCAAAAGCTCCCACGGAAGAGGCCCTGGCCCGGGCAGACGAACTGAAAATGGTCATTTCCCGGCCAGACGATTTCCAGCGGGCCGAATACTATGCAGCCCTGACAAAAAAGAGCTGTATCCTGCTGCTCCAGGCTGAATGGGATCGCCGGAAAGAAATGACCCCGATGCTGACCGAATACATCAAGTCG
>CAUHQV010000044.1 GCA_959608625.1 uncultured Flavobacteriales bacterium | reverse complement strand
ACGTAATCCTCGTATGTCTTGCGGGACTTTTCAGCGCCTGTCTGGCCGTCGAACACGACCAGTTTATTCTGGTTGTCGCCCCAGCTCACTCCTGTAAAAGTGGCCACGATATCGCCGTTCTCCGGATTCACCCGGAAACCGCCGCCATAAAGGAAGTCGGTGGCGCCACCCTTGGCAAAAGGCCGGGCGAGGGACGAAGCATCTCCGATCTTGTATCTGTAAATATCCCGGACTTCCACGCTGTAGCCATTGACTATCGAACTGGCGAAATAAAGCGCATTCTCGGTAGCGGAAGCATCGAACATAGCCGGTTTCCAGGCCCACTGGTCGGTATAGACTTCCACTCCGGACGGCAATGCCGTTTCAGTCACAGCCAGGGTATTGGGATTGATGCAGTAGAGTTTCGGGCCGTCCGAAGCCCATATGTTGCCGTCCTTCGACTTTACAAAGCCGATATGGGCCGGGCAAAGGGCGCTGCGTACGAGGGAAAAATCGCTCTTGGAATACACCAGCACACCGTCCTCCACGTTGATGACAAAGATGTAGTTTCCGGCGGCAATGGCCCCTCCGCATTGGGCGGACATTCCCGTAGATCCGGTGCCTTTGGATCCTTCGAGGTATTTCGTGGATTTGAACGCATTCAGGTCTACGATATACGCCCCTTCACTGGTGGTGTATACGCCAAAATTCTCGTTGATCCCGGCAAAAGAACGTCCGTCCGCTTCCGAACCCAGTACAACAGCCAGGAATTCTCCCTGATCCTTAAAATCGGACGCAGATGCTTTGACCAGTGTACGGCCCTGCTTGGACACGAAATAGTAATTCCCGTTCCAATTCACTCCATATTCTGTCGTGTTACCCAGTTCCTTACCGGGGTTGGCCGTCTGGTAGACTTTCGGGGTGCGGGTTTCGGCATTGGCAAAATAATCCACCGTACCCATAGTCTTTCCGTAAGAACCCTCGTTCAAGACAAAGAAACCGCTTTTATACAGCACTACGTTAACAGTAAACACTTCTGAATCGTATCCGGATTCATTGAGCACCGACAACTGGATTGCATACGGGCCGACTGCCGTGGGAGTAAATGTGTAAGCCTTTTCCGTGCCGACTTGCTGATTGTCCACCGTCCAACGGTAAATCACTTCTTCCTCCGGAGTGGTCATATTTGCGGTAAAGGTAATGCTTTCCCCTACCTTCATTTCCATGCCGTCTTGGGCATTTTCTATGCTCCCTATCTCCGGCGCTTCGGGAGTTCCCGTTTTATCTTTCGAACAGGAAGTGAACCCTACGGCCAGAAAGGCCGCAAGCAATGTGAACAAGAAAAATCTTTTCATTTTATGTATTTACTTGATTGTTTTTCCGAGACTGCAAAGGTATTCATTTTTGCCGTATATCCGCCACCTAAAATCACAACGGAAAGCTGTTTTTGCGTAACTTTGCCTTACGAAAAGAAACAAAAATGGACAGACTGGAACAGTTCAAGCGCTATCAGGCGCAAACCACGCCCTATCCTTTAGGACTGGATATCGACCGGGCGGAAGGGTGCTGGATATACGACAAATCCGGAAAGAAATACCTCGATCTGGAAGCCGGTGTTTCGGCCAACGTGATCGGGCACTCCCATCCGCGGGTCATCCGCGCCATCAAAGAGCAGTTGGATCGTTACATGCACGTGATGGTATACGGGGAATTCATACAGGACGCCCCGCTGGAATACGCCCGGATGCTCACCGGGTTGCTGGAACCGGGACTGGACTGCCTGTATATGGTGAACTCCGGTACGGAAGCCATCGAAGCGAGCATCAAACTGGCCAAACGCGTGACAGGCCGCACCGAAATGATCGGCGCCAAATGGGCCTATCACGGCAATACCCAAGGATCGCTCAGTATGCTCGGTGTAGAAGAGCAAAAACGCGCGTTCCGCCCGCTGATCCCAGACGTCCGTTTTCTGGAATTCAACAATTTCGACGACATCCGAATGATCACCAGGCGGACGGCGGGCGTCCTGCTGGAATCCATCCAAGGAGGCGCAGGTTTCGTGCTGCCAAAAGACGGATGGTTCAAGGCAGTCCGTGAGCGCTGCACGGAAGTAGGCGCGCAACTGATCATCGACGAGATACAACCGGGTTTCGGCCGCTGTGGGAGGCTGTTCGGTTACCAGAATTTCGGGATCGTACCGGATATCCTGGCCATCGGGAAAGCAATGGGCGGCGGCCTACCGGTGGGAGGGTTCGTCTCTTCATTGGAAAAGATGCAGATGCTGCTCAATCATCCGAAAATGGGACATGTAACGACTTTCGGCGGCAATCCGGTCATCGCTGCCTCCTGCCTGGAAACCCTGCGTATCCTCGCGGAAGGCGACATCATCCCGCAAACGCTCGAAAAGGAGAAAATATTCCGGGCCAACCTCGTCCATCCGGCGATCCGGGAGATCCGGGGAATGGGCCTGATGCTCGCCCCGATGTTCGAAAGCGAGGATACCGCCCCGAAATTGGTCACGCGTCTGCTGGAGAAAGGCGTGATCGGTTTCCTGCTGTTATACGAACACCGAGCTTTGCGGCTCTCCCCGCCCCTGACCATATCCGAAGAGGAAATCGTATATGGCTGCCGGAAAATCCGGGAAGCCCTTGACGAAATGAAATCGGCCGGGGAACTTTAAGTTAACGAAAACTTAAAAACGGGATTTTTTTAAGATACTTTTGGTATAAAAACCGCAATAAAAACACCGTTTAACCCACATATACAAAATTATCCCCTGGCTTAGAAAAAAATATATGTTTAACATTCATGTAACAAAATATATTTTATATATTTGTCGGGTCAAATGAAAGGGGTATACATTGACAAAATGTAGATCAAAATATCAGATATTATAAACAATTTTAAGTCATTAAAAAAATGAAAAAAGTAGTAGTCCTTATGTCGTTTGCAGTAGTTGCTCTGTTCGCTGCTTGCAAATCTTCTGAAGCACAGGCTCCTGTTGAAGCAGAAGCTACGGTTGAAGAGGCTGTCGTTGTTGACACGGTTGCAGCTGATTCTGTCGTTGTTGACACGGTTGCAGCTGCTGAAGTAGTTGCTGAATAAGAAAAGTAACAGGACTTAACGTCCTTGGAAATATTGCCGGCCGAAAGCCGGCAATATTTTTTTGCCCCTATTGGGAAATTTGCGAATTTTATCCTTTAAAACCGTGCCCAGACAACCCATGAAAATAGCCGGAGAAAACACCCGAAAACGCGAAATATACAAGATTACCCTTGTGGGCAGCGCCGTGAATTTTCTGTTGCTCGTCTTCAAGTTCGCTGCCGGTATCCTGGGACACAGTGCAGCTATGGTCGCCGATGCGGTGCATTCCCTGTCCGACTTCGTAACGGACATCATCGTGCTGGTATTCGTCCGCCTGTCGAACAAACCCAGGGATAAAGACCACGACTATGGCCACGGGAAATACGAAACGCTGGCCACAGCCATTATAGGCGCGATCCTTTTCCTGGTCGGGCTTGGCATTTTGTACAAAGGCGCCCTATCGATCGTTTCCTTTGCCAAAGGACAGCCGCTCGAAGTTCCCGGTAACATTGCGTTGATAGCGGCCCTGCTGTCGATCGTGATCAAAGAAACCCTTTACCGTTATACTGTCATCAAAGGCCGGGGACTGAATTCGCAGGCGGTAATGGCCAACGCCTGGCACCACCGCAGCGACGCGCTCTCCTCCATCGGCACGGCAGTGGGCATCGGGGGTGCCGTCCTTTTGGGCAAAAACTGGGCGGTACTCGACCCCATTGCGGCCGTAGTGGTGAGTTTCTTCATTCTAAAAGTAGCCGTGAAGCTGTTTATCCCCTGCATGGAGGAATTGCTGGAAAAATCACTGCCCGAAGAGACCGAAAAAGAAATAGAAGACCTCGTACGTTCCTTCGACGGGGTATCCGATCCCCACAACTTACGCACCCGGAAAATAGGAAATTATTTCGCCATCGAGATACATGTACGTATGAATGGGGAACTCTCCCTGTCCCAAACCCACCGGATAGCTACCGACATCGAAAACGCGCTGAAACAGCGCTACGGAAAAGGCACCTTCGTGGGCATCCATGTCGAGCCGGAAAAGCCCGGGGATATGCAATTGTGGAAAAACGGATAAATAAACCTCCCCCCGACAAAATGTCCCGCTCCAAAAGGAGCGGGACTTTTTGTCGGGGGGATACCGGATCGCTATAAAGCGAACGCATATACGTTCCCGGCGAAATCCGCCACATATACCACCCCGTCGGCATAGGCCGGCGTAGTAAGTATCGGCGTGGCAAAATCGTACGACCATTGCACTTTCCCGTCTTTCAGGCTCGCCAAACGCAGGAGCCCGTCGGAAGCGCCGAAAAGCAGCGCGTCCTTGCCCACCTGAACGGCCGAAGCAGCGACCGTACGGGCTCCGTGCCAGGAATACGGGCCGGTATAGAATACGGCAGGGCCTGTTTCGCACTGCCAACGCAGGTCGAAATTCTCTTTGTCGAAGGCCATCAGGCCATCCTGATACGTGCCGATGATGAACAGACTATCGGTAATAAGCGGACTCGAAGCGCCGTCGAATACTTTTCCGATATGGCGTACATGCTGGTATTCGCCTTTGGCGTTGAATTCATACAATTTCTTGTACGAGGCCAGGTACAGTTTCCCGTCGTATACCGCTACCGCACCGTCGCGGTAGCGCATATCCGGGCCGGAAAGTTTCCAGAGGATTTTCCCGGTCTTGATATCCGAACCGTACAGGCCGTCCCATTGGGCGGAACTGACCAGCACGTCCCCAGCCAAAGTCAGCGTGACAGCCGTCGCGCAAGCCTGGGGATAGCCTTCGTTTTTCCACAGGATTTCCCCGTTAGCCCCATTGATCGCGGAAAGCCCATGTCCTTCGCCCGCGTACAGAGTATCCCCGCGAACGACAAGGCCTGCATCCACACAAGGCAGGAAGGCTACGTCCAGTTTCTTTTTCCAGGCTAAAGCACCGGTAGCGGCATCAAGGGCATAAACAGTCCCTTCGCTGTCGCAGGCGAATACTTTACCGGAAGAATACACGATGGTGTTCTTCACGCTGTTGGCCGTAGGATAGCTCCATATTTTGGCGCCTGTCGAAGCGTCGAAAGCCACGACCAGCGAACGTCCGGCCAGGTTGTTGTCCATCGTAGCTGTAAATACTTTTCCTTCGGCCACGATGGGGGAAGCCATGAATACGTTCCCGCCGGCATTGGCCGTCCAGAGCAATTTCAGGGATTTGACCTCTTTATTTGTCCCGATCGCCTCGTTGTGCATCTCGTTCCCGCGGAACTGTGCCCACTGCCCTTCTACCTTCACGGCAGGCAGAGTGCCCAATGCAAAGCGGCGTTCCACTGTCTTTGTAGTGCCGTCCGAGCAAACGGCGGTGGCTTTCAGGGTAAGGCTGTCGCCGGAAACGGCCTTCGGGGCCTTGACCGGCAGGCTGTAATTCCAGTCGGTATTTTTCTTCAGGGTTCCTTTAGAGAGTGTTTTCTTGCCGTCGGAGATCACATAGGAGACGCTCTTCACCTGAGCGGTAGTATTATATGCATTGACCGAAACGTTGACCGGGCCAGAGTCAGAAGCCGTTTTCCCGGGGCTGACGATCGCCATATCCATTTCCGAGTAGGTATAGACGTTCTCCGTCGTTATATTGCCTTTCTTATCGACCGTTACCACCCGGAATGCCGTAGGAGCGTGGTCGACACCGCCTTGGTTGGAGGGAGAGGTAAGGATATAGCGGATCTTTCCGTCGATAAGCAGCTGATGGTTGATGTGTAAATGTCCCATCACTTCGGCTATAATATTGTGATCCTTGAAATCGATGTTACCTTCCTTCGACTTGAAGGTGAGCTCGTCCTGATGCAGCGTAGCATCGTAATGAGTGAACACGATCACTTTCTTGGCGGGGTCGGTAGCAGCCAGGTCGTTCTTGAGCCAGCGGTAGGTCTGTTCGGCAGTGTACGAAGGCTTCCCGTCGCCGATGTACATCGGCAGGACGATAAAATGGATATTGTTCACCTCGAAACTGTACCATACGGGGCCCAGGTATTGTTCGTAGATATACTCGGCCTTCGGCACGCGTTTCATCAGGTCGTGGTTGCCCATCGTATAGTACATCGGCAGGCCCATCGTGGTCGTATTGACGTTTTCGCTGTTGAAACGGATACCCGGTTCGTAGCAGATATCCCCGGTGTGTACGATGAAATCCACATTCTCGTTTTTGGAATATCCGCGGATAGCGTCGATCCATTTCCAACCGTCGGTCGTTTCATTGTCTGCGATCTGGACGAAGCGGACAGTCTCGCCCGTCTTACGGGGAGTTAAGGCAAAGTCGTAAGAAGCCGCATCACCGGCTTTAATCCAAGGGTTTACGGTATAATATCCGGAAGGCACAGTGACGAATACGAAACGCGTATCGTCGTGGCCCGGCAGGGAAAAAGTTCCGTCTTTGGCCGTTTTCACGACATTGATCCCATCGGAAACCGCAACCCCGGCGAGCGGTTTATCCCCGGAATCGAATGTGCCGGTGCCGTTGGCGTCCTGGTACACGCGGCCGGTGTACGGCTGGGCGGATGCGGCCAACCCCAGTAGGGCGAAAGCGCAAATAAAAAGGTGTTTGAACATGGCGTTATTTGTTGTTTGGTTCATTCATGTAAGGAAGAAGGATGTCCCGCCAAAGCCGGTACCCCTCCCAGGTGAGGTGGAGCCCGTCGTTGGTATAGAGCGCATCCAAATGGCCGTCCGCATCGGTAAAGCTGCGGTGCAGGTCGATAAACGTGTAATTGTGGGAAGCGGCCGCCTCGCGGAGCCCCTTATTGATGTATTTCACTTCTTCGGTAAATCCGGTATGCGAACGGAAAGTCGGGAAGACCGGGTTGACCGGAAGAAGGCTTTGTACATATACTTTCGTTTGGGGCGCCAGGCGGTGTATTTCATCCACCACCTTCAGGACATTGGCCAGGGTGTACTCCTTGGTTTTCTGGGGCGGGTTTCCCAAATCGTTGACCCCGACCTTCAGGAACACTTTCCGGGGCTGTTCGCGGAGCATTCGCGGCAGGCGGGCCAACACTCCGTCGGATACGTCCGAATTGATCCCCCGGTTCTTTACGTTTTTATTGCGGAAAAGCTCCGCCCATTCCCCGCCTTGTGTAATACTGTTGCCTATCATTAGGATATCGTCGGTCGTAGCCGGGAGGTATTCGATAAGTGAATTTCGCTCGCGCACATAACCTCGCAAAGGATAATCCTCCCGCACGCCGGCGGTATCCAGCGCGCTTTTGGATAAGTATGGCTGAAGGGCTTCCACCGCCGCTTTATAGCCTTTCCCGTTGAGCAGCAGCGAACTCCCGTAATAAAAATCTTCGTTCAGTACACCCTCCGGGGCCATTGTCTCCCAAAGGTCTATATAGGTAATGCCGGGAGTATCGTCCTTCACCAGCGTATTGTATTCCTTGTATTTTTGGCGCAGGGCATCGTCGGTCCTGCAGTCGGGAAGGATGCCTACTACATACACTTTCGTGCGGGGGGAAGCCTTGCGGATGCGCGTTACGATATCTTTTAAATAGGAAGCCGCCAGCGAAGGGCTCATTCCGGCGCTCAGGTCGCGCTTGCCGATACACAGGAATATTTTAGCCGGTTTTCCTTTCAGCACATCGTCCAACCGGTAGGCTACGCCCATCAGGTTGTCCCCGTCCACACCACGGTTGCGGATACGGGAGTCGCCGAACGATTCCGCCCACATACCCCGATCCATAAAATCGCCGCCCAGCATGACAATATCGGTGCTTTCCGCACCCAAGCCAGCGTACATCGTGCGCTTCTGGTCGTAATAGGTAGCGAAAGTAAGGCCCGTAGGATAGTTCTGGGTGCTTTTCTGGGCAAACAGAGAGAGAGGTGCCGCAAAAAATGCGAACTGAAGCGAGAACGCCAAAAGCGCCCTCCGGCGGGAGAAAAACGACATAATATCGGAATGTTCTTTAGTACATCCAAAAATACACAAAAACTTCGTCCGAAAAGGCCCGCGCGCAAAGTTTTTCGACAATTCTTGCGGGGACACCTACATTAGGCTACTGCTCCTGGCGGGTTCCCAATATACCGGGCATGTATTCCACCGCCCATTCGACCAGGCCTTGCAAATGGGGGATCAGGCTTTCCCCGCGGGGGGTCAGGCGGTACTCAACCCGGGGCGGAACTTCCGGAAAAACCTCCCGGGCCACCAGTCCGTCGGCTTCCAAGTTGCGCAGGGTCACGGTAAGCATCCGCTGGGATATGTCGCCGATAGCCCGGTGTATATCCCCAAAACGCAGCGTCCCGTTCGCCCGGAGGGTGACCAGGATCAGCATCGCCCATTTCCCGGACAAACGGCCGAGCACATCCCGGATAGGGCATTGTCCGGTGGCATGGAAATCTTTCATCTTTTTTTCTTTTCGAACCCTCTGTCGCCCAGTATTCGTTACCTTGATGTAAGTGACTTACATACAGGTGCGTTCTTGTGCGGACAAGAAAAAGTCCCTACTTTTACTTCACAAAAGTAAGTAACTTATTTAAAATAATTAAAACCATGGCAAAAAAAGTAGCAGTGCTGGCCGTCGACCCGGTGAACGGAAGCGGCCTTTTCCAATACTTGGAAGCTTTTTACGAGAACGGGATCGACTATAAGGTATTCGCCGTAGCCGATACGAAAGACATCAAGACCAATTCGGGGATACCTCTCGCCGCACACGACACGGTAGCCCCCTTGAAAGGGCATGCCGATGACTTCGACGCATTAATTTTCGCTTGCGGCGATGCGGTACCCGTATTTCAAGAGAACGCCCAAAAACCGTACAACGTAGATATGTTGGAGGTGATCCGGGAGTTCGGCGAAAAAGGAAAGATCCTGATCGGCCATTGCGCCGCCGCCCTGATGTTCGAAATCGCGGGGGTAGACTCCGGCAAAAAACTGGCCGTACACCCGCTGGCCAAACCGGCCATTCAAAAAGGGATCCCCACCGACGGGGCTTTCGCCATAGACGGGAATTTCTATACCGCGCAGGATGAAGGTCACATCTGGCAGTTGCTCCCGCAGGTTTTACAGGCCCTGAAATAATGTTATTTATTTCAAAAAAAGCCCGAAGGAAAAATCCTCCGGGCTTTTTTTATCTATTTACGTTTTCCCTTGGGGGAAAATGTATTTATTACAACTTCGGTTTTACCTCCACCATCTGGTAACCCTCGATAATATCGCCTTCCTGTATATCGTTGAATTTAGCGATACTCAAACCGCATTCGAAGCCCTTGGTCACTTCCTTCACGTCGTCCTTGAAACGCTTGAGCGAATCGAGTTCTCCGGTAAAGACCACTACTCCGTCGCGCACGACGCGGATCTTGGTATTGCGGGTGAGTTTCCCGTCGAGTACCATACATCCGGCAATGGTACCGACCTTGGATATCTTGTACACCTGGCGCACTTCGAGATTGGCCACGATCTCTTCCTTGAATTCCGGGGCCAACATACCCTGCATGGCATCTTTCACCTCGTTGATCGCATCGTAAATGATGGAATAGGTACGGATCTCTATCTGTTCCTGTTCCGACAGGCGGCGCGCTCCGGTAGAAGGGCGCACGTTGAAGCCGATGATGATGGCTTCGGATGCCGACGCCAACAGGACGTCGGATTCGGTCACCGCACCCACACCGTGGTGGATGATGTTGATATGGATCTTGTCCGTCGACAGGCGTTCCAGGGACTCGGTAAGGGCCTCCACAGAGCCGTCCACGTCACCTTTGACAATGATATTGAGCTCTTTGAAGTCGCCGATAGCGATACGGCGCCCGATCTCGTCCAGCGTGATATGCTTGCTGGCGCGGACGCTTTGCTCGCGTTTGAGCTGCATACGGCGGGCCGCTACCTGCTTGGCTTCCTTCTCGTCGCTCAGAACGATGAACTTGTCGCCGGCCTGCGGGGAGCCGTCCAGTCCGAGTACGAGTACCGGCTGGGAAGGACGCGCGATTTCCACCTTGTTGCCACGTTCGTCGAACATGGCGCGCACTTTCCCGCTGTACTGTCCGGAAAGGGCATAGTCGCCGACTTTCAGGGAACCGTTCTGTACCAGTACCGTAGTGACATAACCGCGGCCCTTGTCGAGCGAAGCCTCTATCACGGTGCCCGCCGCATTGCGGTCGGGGTTGGCTTTCAGGTCGAGCATTTCGGCCTCGAGCAATACTTTCTCGAGCAATTCCTTGACGCCCATACCCTTTTTGGCCGATATTTCCTGGCTCTGTACCTTACCGCCCCACTCTTCCACCAGAATATTCATTCCGGAAAGGCTCTCGCGGATCTTGTCGGGATTGGCGGTAGGCAGGTCGACCTTATTGATCGCGATGACCATCGGCACTCCGGCCGCTTGGGCATGCGAAATAGCCTCTTTCGTCTGGGGCATCACGTTGCTGTCGGCCGCGATGACGATAATGGCGATGTCTGTCACCTGTGCGCCGCGTGCGCGCATGGCCGTAAAGGCTTCGTGTCCCGGGGTGTCGAGGAATGTGATCTGTTCGCCTCCTTCCAGTTTTACGGAATAAGCGGCGATATGCTGGGTAATGCCACCCGCCTCGCCGGCTATCACGTTCGCACGGCGGACATAGTCCAAAAGCGAGGTTTTACCGTGGTCGACGTGTCCCATCACAGTCACGATCGGGGCCCGGCGTTTCAGGTCTTTCTCGTCGTCGGGTTCGTTATCGAGGATCGCATCCTCTAATTCCGCATCGACGAACTGTACCTGGTACCCGAATTCTTCGGCGATGATACTCAACGTGTCGGCGTCCAAGCGTTGGTTCATGGCGGCCATGATACCCAGCTGCATGCACGAAGCGATGACCTTGTTTACCGGTACGTTCATCATCGAGGCCAGTTCGGATACGGTCACATACTCGGTAGCCTTGATGATCTTGCTTTCCTCCGCTTCGCGTTCGGCCTCGCGAAGGGCCTCGTCACGACGGGAGATCCGTTTTTCCTTACGGTATTTGGCTGCCTTATTCTTGCCATGTCCCGAGGTGAGCTTGTCGAGCGTTTCCTTGATCTGGCGGGAGATTTCTTCGTCCGTAGGCTCTACGTGTTCGGTCTTGGGGCGTACCGGATGTTTCGGCCGGGCACCGCCGGGCGCGCCACCACCTTGAGGGCGTCCCTGCGGAGCATTCCCTCTCGGGGCCGCATCCGGATTGTTGGTCTGGATATCGTTTCCGCTGACCTTCTCCCCGCGTTTGCGTTTACGCTTCTTGCGGGCCGCATCCGCAGCCGAGACTGTCCCTGCTTTTTTCGGGTCGCTCTTCGGCTTTTCAAAGACACTGAGGTCTATTTTACCGACTGTCTTAGGGCCTTCGAGTTTTTGGTACTGCGTTTCTATTTTTTCGACCTCATGCGGCGTTTCTCCCTGGGATTCGACAGGGGGAACGACCGGCTGTACGGGTTCTGCTACCGGTGACTCCGGCGTAGAATGCACCTGCGGCGCAGTTCCTTCTTTTTCTTTTTTAGTTTCCTTTTTCTCCTCTTTCCCCTTGGCTATTCCGGATTCTGCCCGCGGCTTTTCCCGTTTAGGCTCTTCTTTTTTGGACGTTTTCCGGGCCGGCTTTTCCAGTGCTTCCAAGTCTATTTTTCCAATCGTTTTCAATTGGACGGTGTTTTCGACATGGGCTTTGATGATCTCCGGCTGAGATTGAGGGTGAACTTGCGGCTGAGGCTCGGGCTTTACGACAGGTTCTTCCTGCGGGTTCTCGGCGGCCTTTTCTTTTTCCTTTTCCTCCTCTTCCTTCTGTGCCTGGGCGAGTTGGAGTTCTTTGGCGATGCGCTGTTTTTCTTTTTCTTCGCGTTTGGCCTGATTCACCTCCTCGATCATCTGCTTCTTGCTCTTATCCTGTTCGAAGCCCTGTGCAAGCACATCGTACACATCGGGCGCAATCTTAGCGTTCGGGTCGGGATTTATCTTGATGCCTTTCTTGGCCAGATATTCCACCGCCCGATCCATGGAGATGTTGAGCTCGGTTAGTACTTTGTTAAGGCGCTTTGTTACTGTTTCAGCCATATTGAATCCTCTTTTTTCTTAAAGCCGTTTTTCCAGGGGCTTGACTGCCGCAAAAATATTATTAGTCAACTAGTTTTCAAATTCTGTGGACAATACATCCAATACATGGTCTACCGTTTCCTCCTCGAGGTCGGTACGGCGCAGGAGTTCTTCTTTGCCCAGTTCGAGCACGCTCTTGGCCGTATCGCAGCCCACGCGCTGGAATTCTTCGATCACCCATCCTTCGATCTCGTCGGCAAACTCCTTCAGGTCGATGTCCTCTTCCGGAGTATCGCGGTAGATGTCTATTTCATAACCCACCATTTGGGATGCCAGACGGATATTCTGGCCTTGTTTACCGATAGCTTTGGACACTTCGTCCGGCTTTACGTATACGTTGATCCGGTGGGTATCGTTGTCTATTTCCACACTGGTGATCTTGGCCGGGGAAAGGCAACGGGACACCATCAGCTGCAGATTGGTCGTGTAATTGATCACGTCGATATTCTCCCCGCCCAGTTCGCGGACGATACCATGGATACGGGAACCTTTCATACCCACGCAAGCACCTACCGGGTCGATACGGTCGTCGTACGATTCGACAGCCACTTTCGCTTTCTCGCCGGGAATACGCACCACTTTCTTGATCATGATCAGGCCATCGGCTATTTCCGGTATTTCCTGTTCGAAGAGCCTTTCGAGGAAAAGCGGGTCTATGCGGGAAAGGATCACATTCGGTTTGGCCCCCCGGATCTCCACGTCCTTCACCAGGGCGCGTACCGGCTCTCCCTTGCGGAACATGTCGGACGGTATCTGTTCTTCACGCGGCAATACGAGTTCGTTCTGGTATTCGTCGTGTATGATGGTCATCTTGGGGCGTACATGGTGTACTTCGCCGGAGATTATCGTTCCTTTGAGCGTCTCGAAACGTTTGTATATCGTAGCGTTATCGTATTCGAATATCCGGGATACCAGGTTCTGCCGGAGAGCCAGGATCGCCCGGCGGCCGAGGTCCATGATCTTCACTTCTTCGGATACTTCCTCGCCTACCTCGAAGTCGTCCTGTATCTTACGTGCCTCGGACAAGGGTATTTGCGCCGAAGGATCTTCTACGGCATCATCCTCGACCACGATACGGTTGCGCCATATCTGCAGGTCGCCTTTATCGGGATTGACGATGATATTGAAATTATCGTCCGTGCCGTATTTTTTCTTCAGCGCGGTACGGAATACCTCTTCCAGGATAGCCGTAAGCGTCAGGCGGTCTATCTTTTTGAAATCCTTGAATTCCGTAAACGAATCTATCAGTGCCGAATTATCCATTTAACAGTCGGTTTTTTTTAGTACTATATCTATTTTTTCTTTTTCTCAGAATTTGATGGCCACCTTCGCCTTTTTTATGTCTGCAAAAGGCACCGCTTTGGTGTACGTCACCGTATGCTTTCCTTTCCCCACCGGTTTGGGTTCCCTCGCCGTCCACTCCAGGGTGATCCCGTCGTTCCCGACTTCGGTAAGCGTCCCGGAGAATTCCTCCCCGGAATTCGCAGCCACTTTCAGCTCCCGCCCCACATGCTTGGCATATTGGCGGGGCTGTTTCAGCGGGGCATCCGCTCCCGGCGAAGACACGGACAGCGAAAAATCTTCCCGGTCCCGGTCCATATCCGGATGGTGCTCTATAGCGCGGGAAATAGCGATGACGGACTCTATATCCACGCCCTGGTCGCCATCCAGACATACCTTGATGTCGTTATCGGCCGAAAGGCTCCAATCCACTACGAACAGGGAGGGAAACCCCTCCATCGCCTGATCTATGATATTCTTTACGAATCCTGCTTCCATCGTGCATGTAAAATAATTTGGGGGACTCCCTCGCCCCCCAATTTCTCTCATATCCCGTTTCAGCGCACAAAATTACACCATTTATAGAGAAAATCCAAATTTTTATCGTGTTTTGAAAAGGCCCCGTCATAAAATAACCCTCAGTTACGGCCCAGAAGGCTCCGGTAAACCTCATAAACCTTTTGAGAAGTACCCGTATCTGAAAAACGCTTTATGTACTCACGCCCCTGCCCGGCCAATGCCTCACGAAGCTGCGTATCGCTCCAAAGCCGTTCCAATGCTTCCGTCATCGCCCGGACATCCCCTAGGGGGACATACAAAGCCCCGGGGCCTCCTGCCTCGGAAAAGCAGCCGCCCGCCGTAGTAAGTACCGCCTTGCCCGAACCGATACCCTCGACGATCGGCAGGCCGAACCCCTCGTACACGCTGGGATAAGCTACGAAAAGACACTTGCGGTACAGACAGGCCAACCGGTAGGACGATACTCCACTGAGGAACGTGACACGCGGAGCAAGCCCGTGCTTTTCAATATACTTTTCCAAGTTCTTTCCATAACTGCCGCTGCGTCGACCCACCAGCACCAAATGCACATCGGGAAGATTTTTCATCGCCTGAAGCAAAGCTAACTGATTTTTTCGTTTTTCGACCGTACCGACGCACAAGACGAAATTTTCCGGCAATCCCAGTCTGGCCAGTTCACGGTCGATCTCCGCCGCCGGGATCTCCCGGGCAAACCAAGGCTCTATGCTTTGGTAGATGACGTGTATCTTGCTTTCCGGGGTCCCCAACAGTTCGACGATGTCTTTTTTGGTCTGCTCGCTGATAGCGATCACCGCATCGGCCGTGCGGCAGGCATAGCGCACCTTCCGCTTGTGTATCCAGGCATCGATAGGCGAATAGAACTCCGGATGGCGCATGAAGATCAGGTCGTGTACGGTCACCACGCTTTTCACACCCGATTTTCGGATGCCGGCGGGCAGTTCGTGACTCAAGCCATGGTAAACATCCAATCCTGCCGCACGGCTCAACCCGGCCAACTTTTTGGTGCGCCACAGCCCTTTGAAACGTTTCCACAGGCCGCCGGGCATCACCGTCCTGGCATTGGACGCGGGAAGGAAATCCACTTCCACACAGGCTTTAGGGGTAAAAAGCGTAAATTGATCCTGCGGATAGCCGCCTACCAACTGGCGCACGAGCGTCCGGCTGTAATTTCCCAGTCCGGAGGTATTGTTGAAAAGCCTTTTGGCGTCGAACCCTATTTTCATCGGAAGCGTTTTATCGACACAAAAATACCTTTTTACCCCCATGCGGACAAATTTACTTTGCATATCGGACGGCAAAACCGCACCCGTACGCCCTATTTTTGTAAATTTGCATCCGGAAAGAACAACAGACGACATGGGATTCAAAGAAGAAACGGCCCGCCGCCGCACGTTCGGCATCATTTCGCATCCGGACGCCGGTAAAACCACCCTGACGGAAAAACTCCTGCTTTTCGCCGGGGCCATCCAGGAAGCCGGCGCCGTCAAATCGAACAAAATCAAGAAAGGCGCCGCCTCGGACTTCATGGAGATCGAACGCCAACGAGGTATTTCGGTAGCGACCTCGGTGATGGCCATCGAATACAAAGGATACAAAATCAATATCCTCGACACCCCGGGGCACAAGGATTTCGCGGAAGACACTTACCGCACCCTGACGGCCGTGGACAGTGTGATCGTAGTGATCGACGTGGCCAAAGGCGTGGAGGAACAGACCGAAAAACTGGTGAGCGTCTGCCGGATGCGCAATATTCCGATGATCGTCTTCGTGAACAAACTCGACCGCGAAGGCCGCGATGCGTTCGATGTGATGGACGAAGCGGAGCAGAAACTCGGGTTGCACGTCTGCCCGATGAGTTTCCCGATCGGCATCGGCGCCCAATTCAAAGGCATCTACAACATATACCGCAAGAACGTCCGGCTGTTCTCCGGCGTTTCAAAACAAAAAGTGGAGGAAGCCGTCGAAATAGACGATATTGCCGATCCGCAGCTCGATGAACTGGTAGGCACCGCCCACGCCGCGCAGCTTCGGGAGGATATGGATCTCGTATCGGGCGTCTACCCGGTATTCTCCCTCGAAAAATACCTTGCCGGCGAGCAACAACCGGTATTCTTCGGTTCGGCGCTCAACAATTTCGGCGTGCAGGAACTGCTGGACACTTTCGTGGAAATAGCACCCGACCCCCGACCGAAAATGTCTGACGTCCGGCTGGTGGATCCTTCTGAAAAGGCATTCACCGGCTTCGTATTCAAGATACACGCCAACATGGACCCCAAGCACCGGGATCGCCTGGCCTTCGTCAAGATCGTCTCCGGCATATTCCGCCGCAACGTAAACTATCTGCATGTGCGGCAGGATAAAACCCTGAAATTTTCGAGCCCAAACGCCTTTTTCGCCGAAAAAAAGCAGATCGTGGACGAATCCTTTCCGGGCGATATCGTCGGGCTGCACGATACGGGAAACTTCAAGATCGGCGACACGCTGACCGAAGGGGAAATACTGAACTTCAAGGGTATCCCTTCGTTCTCGCCGGAACATTTCCGCTATATCAACAATGCCGACCCGATGCGGGCCAAACAATTGGCCAAAGGTATCGACCAGTTAATGGACGAGGGTGTGGCCCAGCTTTTCACGCTCGACCTGAACGGGCGGAAGATCATCGGCACCGTAGGCGCGCTTCAGTTCGAAGTGATACAGTACCGTCTGGAACACGAATACAACGCCCTGTGCACCTATGAACCGGTGCCGGTATACAAGGCCTGCTGGATAGAAGCCGAAGACCCCTCGGGAGAGGAGTACAAGGATTTCCAACGGGTGAAGAGTCGCTTTATGGCCCGCGACAAGGATGGGCAGCCGGTATTCCTGGCGGATTCGGCGTTCTCCATCTCGATGGCGCAGGAAAAGTACCCTACGGTACGCCTGCATTTCACTTCGGAATTCTAAATCGAAACCTATGCAACCCTCACTAAAGCTTTTTAAGCAATTGGGGCTCGTCTTGCTGATCAACTTCGCCGGGGAATGCATCTCCCACGTATCGGGCATTCCGATACCGGGCAGTATTATCGGCATGGTCATCCTGCTCGCGTTGCTCAAGACCAAGGTCATCCGGGTGGAACAGGTGGCCGAACTGGCCGACTTCCTGCTCTCCAACATCAATTTCTTTTTCATTCCGGTGGGAGTGGGCATCATGATATCGTATAAATACCTCGAAGGCCACTATACGGCGGGGATCACCCTGATCCTGGTGACGACCATTATCGTAATGATCGTTTCCGGATGGGTGACGGAGGTGCTGGTCCGCCGACGGGAAAAACGGATCGCCGAGCGGGCGCAAGCGGAAAAGGAGGCGGAAAAATGAACCCGGTCTACGCCCTCACCGCCCTGCCTATTTTCGGCATCCTGCTGTGCCTGGTCACCTATGTGATCGCCAGCAAGATCCGCCGGAAAACCGGAAGCGTGGCCGCCAACCCGTTCCTGCTGGCCACGATCATGGTAGTAGGCATCCTCTTGGTGTTCGACATCCCGTTCGATAATTTCAACGAAGGAGGACAATACATCAATTTCTTTCTTTCACCGGTGACCGTCATCCTGGCTGTGCCGTTGTATAAACACCGTAACCTGTTGAACCATTACCTGAAAGCCATCGCGGCGGGCATCGCTTCGGGGGTCGCTTCGGCGATCCTGAGCGTCATCCTGCTGTCCCGGCTGCTGGGGCTCGACACCCTGATAGAACGTTCGCTGGTGGCCAAATCCATTAC
>CAUHQV010000043.1 GCA_959608625.1 uncultured Flavobacteriales bacterium | reverse complement strand
CGGCCATTTTCAAACAAGTTTGAATGGCGCCCGGCTTTCACTATATTTAAATAATACAGGATGCGCCTCGGCCATTTTCAAACAAGTTTGAATGGCGCTCGGCTTTCACTATATTTGCCGGAAAGAAAAAATCCATAGAGAGATGAAAGAGATTTACCAGTCGGTAAAGGCTTTTCTACAGGAGCGCCTGAGCCTGCGCGGCGATACCGATTACGAGTTCAATACGATAGAGGCTGTCAAACGCGGAGTGATGTTCAAGGGTGTCAACCTGTGGACGCTTATTTTCGCCACATTTATCGCTTCGATTGGCCTGAACGTCAACTCGCCGGCGGTGATCATCGGGGCGATGCTTATCTCTCCCTTGATGGGTCCGATCCTGGGACTGGGATTGGGGGCGGCCCAATACGATTTTCCCCTGATCAAAAAATCTTTCAAGAACCTGCTCATCGCTACGTTGTTTAGCATCGCTACCTCGTGGCTCTATTTCCGGCTCACACCGTTGGCCGAAGCCCAGTCCGAACTGTTGGCACGCACCTCGCCTACCATATGGGATGTGCTGATCGCCCTGTTCGGCGGCCTTACGGGGATGGTGGCTGTCGCTTCGAAAGAGAAAGGAAATCCTATCGCGGGTGTGGCTATCGCTACGGCGCTGATGCCACCGCTGTGTACGGCCGGGTTCGGCTTGGCGGTGGGGAGTATGCAGTTCTTTATCGGGGCCCTTTATTTGTATATCATCAACAGTGTGATGATCGCTTTTGGAACTTTCCTGGTGGCTAAGTTGTTGAAGTATCCTTTGGTCGAGGTGCATACCGACAAACAGCGTCTGACCAAACGGATCATCACCCTGATCACGGTCGTGATTATTGCCCCGAGCATTTACCTGGCCTATAATCTGGTAAAGAATACGGTGTATGAGAACAACGTCAACCGCTTTGTGGCCACGGAATTCGACCGGACAGATTCCCAGGTGCTGCGCAAGGAACTGCTCCGCGGGGAAAACGGGGAGAAAATACTAAAAGTGTTCGTGATCGGATCCCCGGTCGATTCGCTCGGCTACCGCCGCCTGTGCGACGGCATGGAGCGGTATTCCCTGTCCGGGACGCAGCTGAGCGTGGTGAACATCGCCGGCAGGGGAGAGGAGAAAGACGCTATATCTTCCGATATGTTCATGAGCCTCTACCGGGCGAATGAGCGGACGGCCCATGAAAAAGATTCGGTCATTGCGGTATTGGAGGGAGAACTGGCTTCCCTGCGGAATATAGCCGTGCCGGTACGGAATATTGCGGCGGAAGTACATGAACTTTTTCCCGAGGTGGACTCTATTGCCGTGGCGAAAGCGGAAATGGTCTGCGCCGCCGGGGAGGAATCTTCCCCGGCCGTACTGGTGGTAGTGCATTGCCCCAAAGGATTGGGGGAAGAGCATGCCGGTAAACTGAAATCCTGGCTCGAGAAACGCCTCGAGGTCGACCGGGTGGAAATCTTTAGGAAACAATAGCTTTCGGGGGAAATCCTTTTTTCAAGAAATTATAGTGAAAGCCGAGCGCCATTCAAACCTGTTTGAAAATGGCCGAGGCGCATCCTATATTCTGTAAAAATAAAAAATCAATCCTTTTTTTTGCTTCTAAAAATGCGCGCCGAAACTTTCCGGTAGATCAGGGCAAAGATTACGGCATAGGCGGCGCCGATAAGCCCCCCGACGATCACGTCCCCTGTCAGGTGGGTCCCGATATATACCCGGCTGTAGGCTATCAGTGTGGCGAAACCCAGCATATACCACCAGATATAACGCACCCGTCCGCGCAGGGCCATCGAGGCGAAGACCGCCAGGGCGAAAGCGTTGCCCGCGTGGGAGGAAAGGAATCCGTATTGGCCGCCGCAGAATCCCGTTTCCCATTCGCGTACCGAACGGAATTTTCCGGCCAGTTCCGGCATGTGGCACGGACGCAGGCGGATATGCATGTCGCGGATATAGTTGCCGCAGGTTTGGTCGGAGAAGTAAATGGTAATGGCAATAAAAAATAGGGCGACCAACATTCGCTTCCAGCCGAGTTTCGCCCCAAAAAAATAAAGGACGAGCGCCCCGAAGGGGACGAATGCATAGTCGGTGATAAACATAAACACCGGATCGAGCGCTTTGCAGCCCACGTTGTTCAGTGCCAGAAAAAGGGATATATCCCAGTCGTTAAGCGTTTCCCACATTGTTTTGCTGCTGTTTGTCCTCCTTCGTTTCAGGGGAAGCGCTGTCTGGCGAGTCTTTTCCGCCGGCTTCGATGCGCTGTTTTAACTTTTCGGTCGTTTCGTCCAGATCGCGGGTGATCTCCTCCAGGGACTGGTCGCTCTCGGTAGCCATATCCCCGATATCCTGTTTCAGGTCGGAGGCGGCCTTGTCCACGCTCTGGCGTATGTCGTCTATCGTATCGCCCAGGCCGGTCTCGGCGTTTATCTGCTGTTTCACTTCTTCGGACGCTTTGCGCAGGAAGTCCGATCCTTTGGCCACTCCGCGTATGATGCCCGGCAGCTTGTCCTTCCCGAAAAGGAGCATGCCGGCCAGCAGGATGAGCAGGATTTCCCCGCCGCTTATATCCAAAAAGAGAAGCATAGGCGTTTCGTATTGTCTACAGGAGTGGTAAGCCGATCACAAAAGTAGGTATTTTTGCGTATTTTTGTACTATCGCAAAGCGTAAAAGGAACCATTGAACACCATATATCTGTTTAGCGGGATAGGCTGCACCGGGGCCGTTTTCGGGAAAATGACCTTCCCGGAGGGATATGCCGTACGCCATCTCGAATGGAAAGAGCCCCTGAAAGGGGAGGCATTTCCGCAGTACTGCGCCCGGATGGCGGAAGGATTGTCCCTCGGGGCTTCCGATATTCTGGCCGGGGTATCCTTCGGCGGGATCGTCGTGCAGGAAATCGCGCGGCAGCATCCGCAGGTAGAACGGGTTGTAGTGCTTTCTTCCGCCGTCGATCCGCAGGAATACAGTCGGATGATAAGGCTGTACCGGGCCCTGCGCTTGTACTATATCACACCGTGGTCTATCCTGAAAAGCGACCGGCTGAAGGCGGCGCTCATCACCGGAAAACTCGGCGGACGGCATGTGGAGGCGGTCCGCCGGTTCTTTGCGCCCCTTTCGACGCGTTATTATCGTTTCGCCATTCGGGCCTGCCTGTGTTTTTCCCCGTCCGACCGGGCGCTGCTGCGCCGTATCCGCCGGATACATGGCCGCCGGGATGAGCTTTTCCCGGTTAAAAGAATAATAAGCCCTTCGGAAGATATAGACAGGGCGACCCATCTGATGGTGTATACCCATGCTCGGGAGGCCTCGAAAGCGTTCGCAAAAGTTATTCGCGCGCCTTGGTATCGACAATGATGGTCACCGGCCCGTCGTTCAACAGGTCTACTTTCATATCCGCACCGAATATCCCGTCCCCGACCGGGCGTCCCAGGTCTTCTTCTATTTTTTCCAGAAACGCCTCGTATAAAGGGATAGCAATGTCGCTTTTGGAAGCGCGGAGGTAGGAAGGCCGGTTGCCTTTGACGGTGGAGGCGTGCAGGGTGAATTGGCTCACCACGATGATATCCCCGCCGGTGTCTTGCACCGAAAGGTTCATCACCCCGTTCCCATCGTTGAATATCCGCATCCGGACGATCTTGCCGCTCAGCCATGCGATATCTTCCCGGGTGTCGGAATCCTCTATCCCCAGCAGCACGAGCAGTCCGGGGCCTATTTCGGCGGTCTTCACTCCGTCCGCCGTCACCGAAGCGCGGGCTACGCGCTGAATCACAGCTCTCATCAGTTTTTTGTATTTTATCTCCCCGGTAATGGTTTTAAACGGCTAATTTATGGGTTTTCGCGGGAAAAAAGCTAACTTTGCGCTTTAAAATCCATAGGACAATGGCACAGAAACCCTCTATACCCAAAGGTACCCGCGACTTTTCCCCCTCGGAGATGGCGCGCCGGGAATATGTATTCTCGGTACTTCGCGATGCTTTTTCCCGCTACGGCTTTTCGCAGATACAGACCCCTTCGTTCGAGAATCTCTCCACCCTGATGGGAAAATACGGCGAGGAAGGCGACCGTTTGATCTTCAAGATCCTGAATTCCGGGGATTATCTGGAAAAAGTGCCGGAAGATATCCTTTCTGCCAAAGACAGCCAGAAGGGAACCAAATACATGAGTGAAAAGGCCCTCCGTTACGACCTTACCGTGCCGTTTGCCCGGTATGTGGTGCAGCATCAGGGGGAGATCGCTTTCCCGTTCAAACGTTACCAGATACAGCCCGTATGGCGGGCCGACCGGCCACAGAAAGGCCGTTTCCGCGAATTCTACCAGTGCGATGCCGATGTGGTGGGTTCCTGCTCGTTGTGGCAGGAGGCCGAACTGGTCCTGCTGTACGATGAGGTGTTCACGCAGTTGGGTGTCCCGGTATCGATAAAAGTCAACAACCGGAAGATACTGGCCGCTATCGCCGAGATCACGGGCCAGCCCGGACTGATCGTCGATATGACGGTCGCGTTGGACAAACTGGATAAGATAGGCCCCCAGGCCGTAGAGGAAGAGATGCTGTCCAAGGGCCTTACCCCGGCCTCCGTGGAACTGATCCGCCCATTCCTGCAACCCATGGACGAGGCTGGTATGTGGGCGATCCTGGAAAAAACGCTTTCCGGCACGGAGATTGGCCGCAAAGGCATAGACGAACTTCGGTTCCTGTTCGATGCGGTGCGGGCCGTCGGCCTGAAAGGGGCGGAAGTAGAATTGGATCTTACCCTCGCGCGCGGGCTCAACTATTACACCGGCGCTATTTTCGAGGTGAAAGCCAAAGGGGTGGAGATGGGCTCTATCGGCGGCGGTGGCCGCTACGACGACCTGACGGGTATATTCGGCATGAAAGACGTATCCGGCGTGGGTATATCGTTCGGTATGGATCGTATCTGCCTGGTGATGGAAGAATTGAACCTGTTCGATCAGACTCTCGACCGGGGTGTGGACGTGCTTTTTGCCAATATGGGCGAGAAAGAGGCGCTTTACGCCATGAAAGCCCTTCAAAAAGTAAGGGAATCCGGCGTAAGGGCCGAGCTGTATCCCGATATGGCTAAATTGGGCAAGCAGTTGGACTACGCCAACAAGAAATCCGTACGCCGGGTAGCGATAGCCGGCAGCAGCGAGATGGAAAAAGGGATATTTACCGTAAAAGATATGGAAGCCGGTACGCAGGCCGAAGTGGCCGTAGGCGAACTTGCCGGTTTTTTGAAAGACTGAGTAAATGGAACGCGAATTCAGGATCGGGGAGCGCGTCGCCTTCGTGGACGACGATATCAAGGGCCGGGTAAAATCCGTCGAGGCCAATGGGGATATCGTGGTCGTATCCGAAGACGGGTTCGACTATACGTGCCGACCGTCCGACATCGTTTCCCAGGAAGAAGCCCGCCAGGGGTTGTCCGAGTTCATTAAAGATTCGGACTGGGATTATGTGACGCACGATAAGTATGCCGAGCGCCGCCGTCCGACGCCGCCCTCTAACAAAAACCTGCGCGAGGCCCCGGTGCGCGTGCTCGACCTGCATATCGAAAAACTGGTCAAATCCACCCGGGGAATGGCTCCGGGGGATATTCTCGACTACCAACTCCGCTATGCCCGCACGGCGGTGGAGTCCGCCCGCCGGGAAGGGGTCGTGCGCCGGATGGTGTTCGTGCACGGCGTGGGGGACGGGGTGCTGAAAGAGGAACTCCGCCGCATGCTGGAGGGGTATTCGCGCACCCGGTTTTACGATGCCGCTTTTCCTGTTTACGGGGAAGGGGCGACCGAAGTGGAATTTTACTAAGAAAACACAACCCAAATGATAAAAGCTATATTCTTCGATGTGGACGGTACGCTGCTCAGCTTCAAGACCCATCAGGTGCCCGAATCGACCGTACAAGCCCTCAAAACGCTCCGCAAGAAAGGGATAAAATTGTTCGTGGCCTCCGGCCGCCGCAAGGCCGACATCGACCAGGCCCGTCTTCCGGATGTGTTCGACGGTTATGTGGCCGTCAACGGGGCGCGGTGTACAATGGCCGACGGGACGGTCGTGTTCCAGCGTTATATTCCCCGTGAAGACATCGAGACCCTCATCAAGATGCAGGGTTCGCCCCTGGCTTTCCCGTGTATCCTGGTGACGGAGGAAAAAATGTATATAAACTTCATCAACGACGACGTGGCCCTTTTGGGGCGCCAGCTCAACCTTCCGATGCCCCAGCCGGAAAGTCTTGAAAAGTGGATCGACGTAGCCCGCAGCGGTGTCCCTCAGATGCTCTGGTTTTTTTCCGAAGAAAAGCAGGATCGTATCCTCAAACAATTTCCCGGCTGTCATATGCAGCGGTGGAGCCCTCTTTTCGGCGACGTCATCCCTTCCAGCGCCGGCAAGGATGTGGGGATCGCCCGGATGATGAATTTCATGGGTATCCGCATGGAGGATACGATGGCCTTCGGGGATGGGGGGAACGATATTTCCATGCTCCATGCCGTAGGCATGGGAGTGGCCATGGGCAATGCGCCGGACGAGGTCAAGGCGGCAGCCGATTACGTGACCGCTTCGGTGGATGCCGACGGGATCGCCCTGGCGCTTGAGCATTTCGGATTGCTTTAACTGTACGATTTGTCCGGGGCGTTAGTCAGGTAATTACCTGCTGTCCATTCGTAAAGCATAGCGTATTGCTGCGCAATTTTCGGCGGGAGGATAGAACCGTCTGCATGCAATTTCTTCCCCGGGTGTTAAGCGCAGAAGGGGGAAGCGCTTTTTTCTTCGTATCTTTGTAGGCTTAAAAATTCCGATAAAAATGTCTTCCGATATAGATAAACTGGATCCCCGCCGATACATCATTATAAAAGGCGCGGAAGTCCACAACCTCAAGCATCTCGATATCGCCCTGCCGCACGGCAAGTTCATCGTACTCACCGGGCTTTCGGGCAGCGGCAAATCGTCCCTGGCTTACGATACGCTCTATGCCGAGGGCCAGCGCCGCTATGTGGAGAGCCTTTCCGCCTATGCCCGCCAGTTCCTGGGGCGTATCGACAAGCCGAAGGTCGAGTATATCAAAGGAATAGCCCCGGCCATTGCCATCCAACAGAAGGTCAATACGTCCAATCCGCGTTCCACCGTCGGCACTTCGAGCGAGGTGTACGATTACGTCAAATTGCTCTATGCGCGCATCGGGAAGACTTTCTCGCCGGTGAGCGGGGAGGAAGTCCGCCGGGAGGACGTAACGGACGTGATCGATTATGTAAAGACTTTCCCGGAAGGGACGGCCCTGGAGATCGAAGCCCGCTACCGGGTGCCGGAAGGGCGCACGTTTTCCCAGGCTATGGCCGCGTTGGGGGCGCAGGGGTATTCCCGGGTGAAGATCGACGGGAAGACGGTCAAGATAAGCGACCTGGTATCGTTTGGGGTGGAAAAAGACCTCGGCGAATTCGCCCTGGTGGTAGACCGCGCCGAAGTGAAGAAAGACGAAGGTTCGCTCGCCCGCCTGGCGGATTCCGTGTCCACCGCTTTTTACGAAGGGAAAGGAAGCATGCAGGTCGTGGAGGCCGGGATGGGTGCCAACCGGGAGTTCTCCAACCTTTTCCGCATGGACGGTATTGATTTTATCGAGCCGACCGAGCATCTTTTCTCCTTCAATAATCCTTTGGGGGCCTGCCCCCAGTGCGAGGGTTACGGTAAGGTGATAGGCATCGATGAGGAGTTGGTCGTCCCCAATACATCCCTTTCCGTATTCCAGGGAGCCGTGGCCCCGTGGAAAGGCGAGAAAATGGGCTTGTGGCGCCAGGCGGTGGTCGATACGGCCGAGCAGTCCGGATTTCCGATACACAAGCCGTATTTCGAGCTTTCGGAAAAGGAAAAACACGACCTGTGGCATGGCACGAAATATTTCAAAGGGATCGACGATTTCTTTGCCATGCTGGAGCGCGACAATTACAAGATGCACTACCGCATTATGCTTGCCCGGTACCGCGGCAAGACGGTATGTCCGCAGTGCCACGGTACGCGCCTGCGCAAGGAGGCCTCGTATGTAAAGGTCGGCGGGAAAAGCGTTCCGGAGATCGTCGATATGCCGTTGGACAAATTGGGCGACTTTTTCGACGGGCTGAAGCTTTCTGAGTATGAGGAAAAAGTGGCCGGGCGTATCCTGGCCGAAATACGCCGCCGCTTGGAATTCATGAAAGGCGTGGGGCTGGGTTACCTGACGCTCAACCGGGCGTCGTCCACCCTCTCCGGAGGGGAATCCCAGCGCATCAATATCGCCACGTCGCTGGGCAGTTCCCTGGTGGGCTCTATGTATATCCTGGACGAGCCTTCGATAGGGCTGCACCAGCGGGATACCGACCGGCTCATTGCTGTGCTGAAAAGGCTCCGCGATATCGGCAATACGGTCATTGTGGTGGAACACGACCGTGACGTGATGATGGCTTCGGACGTACTGGTCGATATCGGTCCTGAAGCCGGGATAAACGGAGGTGAAGTGGTATTCTGCGGGGCCCCGTCGGATATTGTCGGCGGCGATTCGCTCACCGCCCGTTACCTGCGTTACGACGAGCGGATAGAAGTTCCCTCCTCGCGCCGTCCTGTCCGCAAGTTCATCGAAGTGAAAGGCGCGCGGGAGAACAACCTGAAAAACATCGACGTGCGTTTCCCCCTGGAAATGCTTACGGTGGTCACCGGCGTATCGGGCAGCGGCAAATCCACGCTGGTGGATGGTATCCTGTATCCGGCCCTGGCCAAGCGCTACAACGAAACTTCCCTGCGGGTGGGCAGCCACGCTTCCGTAGAGGGCGACCTCGACGCGGTGGGCAATATCGAAATGGTAGACCAGAACCCGATCGGCAAGTCGTCCCGTTCCAATCCGGTCACGTATGTCAAGGCTTACGACGATATCCGCGACCTGTTCGCCTCGCAGCCTTTGTCCAAGGTGCGCGGTTTTTCACCCCAGCATTTCAGCTTCAATGTGGATAAAGGGCGCTGCCCGGTCTGCAAGGGCGACGGGGAAGTGGTGGTGCAGATGCAGTTTATGGCCGATGTCCACCTGGTGTGCGATACCTGCGGCGGGAAACGTTTCAAACGGGAAGTATTAGAAATAAAATTCCACGACAAGAACATAGCCGACATACTGGATATGACAGTCGACCAGGCCATCGCTTTTTTCTCGGAGTACGGGGAAAAGAAGGTCGCCGAAAAACTCATTCCCCTAGCCGACGTAGGCTTGGGGTACATCCGTTTGGGGCAGCCATCTTCTACTCTTTCCGGCGGAGAGGCCCAGCGTATAAAGCTTGCCTCGTTCCTGGGGAAGGGGAAGGTATCGGTAAAGACGCTGTTCATTTTCGACGAACCGACTACCGGGCTCCATTTCCACGACATCAAAAAGCTCCTGCGGGCATTCGACTCCCTGATCGCCCGGGGACACAGCCTGATCGTGATCGAACACAACCCGGACGTGATAAAATCCGCCGACCAGGTGATAGACCTCGGCCCCGAGGGCGGGGAAGGCGGCGGCAACCTAGTATTCGCCGGCACGCCGGAAGAATTGGTCAAAAACAAAAGATCGTATACGGCACCCTATATCGCCGAAGAACTCGCCCGGTCTTCCCGGGGAGGCAAGGCAAAAAAGAAATAGGGGATTTAGTCAAGGTTTTAAATTACCGCTTCGGCCTGCTTTCCGGGCGGCGCGCTCGGCGCTGTAGACACCCAGCAGGATAAGGATGCTCCCCGCTATGGCGACCGGGGTGATCTTTTCGTTTATCGCGACGGCAGCCGTCACCATGCTGACTACCGGAGTCATGTAAATGTAGTTCGTCGCCCGGACGATCCCGATCTGCTTTATCGCCGTATTCCACATCAAATAACACAGCAACGAAGCTATCAATCCCAGAAACAGGAGGTTGGTTCCTACGATTGTGTCTTGCAACAGCGAAAAGTCCGGCCTGTCGGCGGAAAAAAGGACGACCGGCAGGATAGTGAGCAGCCCGTAGAAGAATACTTTGCGGGTGATGAAGGACGGGCTGTATTTGTTTCCCAAAAGTTTCATCACGATACTGTACGAGGCCCACATCAGGGCGGCCGTCAGGGTGAGGATATCACCCAATGGATTCAATTCCAGTATAAACCGGCCGTTGAACACCACTAAGGCTACTCCCGCCAACGCCGCCAGCGCACCCACGATAAAACGCGGGGTCGGGCGTCCGCTTTTCAGGGCCACGGACGATAGAAAGGCGGTAAGCAAAGGGGTCGTGCAGATGATAAGCGATACGTTGGAGGCCAGTGTGATGCCGAGTGCTGTGTTTTCCGCCAGGAAATACAGCGATCCTCCCGTAAGGCCGGCTGCGGCCATCAGCGTTTCATCCTTCAAACTGCCGGCAAAGAGTTTTCGGGGGCATACGAACCATATCCCGATGTAGGCCAGCAGGAACCGACAAAAGAATATCTGGGCCGGATTGAGGCCGTGGCTTATCAGGACTTTGGTAGATACGAAAGTCGTACCCCATATCGCCGCGGTGACGATCGCCATCGAGTGGTATAGTGCGGGATTGTCTTTTCGGGTCATCGTTTTCGTGGACACTGGAGTGCAAAGATATCCGATCGGAGGCGATCGGGCATGAATTTGCGCCGGAAAACCATCGCCTTTTCTTGTTAATAGCTTCTTCAATTGCCTGGCGGGATCTATTCAGAAGTGTTTTTGCACAATATTGTATTCTTTAAATCTATGATATATAATTTTTTATATTTCCAAAACATCTTTTTCGATTATCGCAATATACGCACTAAAAAGTTTCATTATTCGTATCTGAATTAACAAAAAGGCATTATATTTGAAACCGTAGAACAGCCCACCTAAGGAACTGCATATAACACGTAGTAGTCTTTCAAAAAAGAAGTACGGTTCCCCTAAAGCAGGCTATACAACCTAAACCCATGACTATGAAGATGGCTCTCGCGGCCTGCGCTTTGATATGGGGTATATATGTGGCAGCGGCAGGCACGGAAGCAGGACTTCCCCCTACAACACAATCAGATACCCTTTCTTTCCCGCTCCGGTTCCGGATAGGGAGCGCCGTTGTCGACTCTTCATTCGCCGGGAACGGGAAAACGATCAAAAATCTTTTTAGTATACTGAAAGCAGCGCCGGATTCCGTGCGCTTCGTGAATGGTGTGACTATTGCGGGCGCTTCTTCCCCTGATGGATCGCAGGAGGTCAATTGTGACCTTGCTGTACGGAGGGCCCGGGCCGTAGCGGACTATATCTCGGAAAATATATCCTTGAGGGAGGGCATTCTGCAAGAGGTTTCTGGGAGCGAGGATTGGGAAGGATTGAAAGAACTGGTCGCGGCTTCCGATATGGCTGCCAAGGAGGAAATCCTTTCGATACTCGATTCGTCGCTGAGCCGTGACCGGCGTAAGACCCTGCTCATGTACATGGAGGACAGTGAGCCTTGGCTATCTATGTACGAGGAGTTTTTCCCTCTTTTACACAAAGCCACGGTCTATGTATCCTTTGTGGGACTTCCGGACGGTATTCCGCTTGGGAGGCCGGATCTGTACCCGGAACTTCCGATTCCACAAGAGCTGCCTTCGGAAGAAATCCCGGATGCCGTTCTTCCGGCGGATAGTGTGGCTCCGAAGAAGGAACGCTCTTTCCGGTTTGCCCTGAAGACGAATACCCTCTATTGGGTAGCTCTCTTGCCCAATGCCGAATTCGAGTTCTACGTGGGAAAACGTTTTTCCGTAAACCTCGAGTATCAGGGCGCCTGGTGGAGCAACGAAAGCCGCCATAAATTCTACCGGTTGGTCAATGCCGGGCCGGAAGTCCGCTGGTGGTTCGCTCAGCGGGATCGATTCCACGGGCATTTTGCCGGAGCGTATGGGAACGGAGGTGTTTACGAATGGATGAACGGCCCGGACAAGGGATATCAGGGAAATTATATCGGCGGGGGCTTGACGTACGGTTACTCATTCCCGCTGGGGAAAAGGCTTGCTATGGAATGTTCGCTCGGGGTAGGCTATGTGTCGGCTGAGTATAAGCGTTACCATTATGATCAGGGGCGTTATGTGTACGAATCGACCCGGCATACATCTTATATAGGTCCGACGAAAGCAAAAGTAGCCCTGGTATGGCGGTTTGGAGCAAATAAGGCAAAAAAATGAGTATAAGCAGCGCCCGGAAAACAGGAATGCTCCTGTTTTTAGCCTTGCTTCCGGTAGTAGGATGCGAGCGGACGAACTTATATTACGACGATGATTCCGAAGGCGGGATAGAGATAAAGGTGGATTGGAGTGGATTTCCGCAAGGAGCTTCCCTGCCGGAAGGAATGCTGATCACTTTTTACGATCCGGAAAAAGGGACGGACTATACTTTTTTCCGGGAGACGACTGGAGGGGTGATCTCGATGCCGGACGGCGAATATGACATCCTGGTATACAACGGCGATACGGAGAAGCTCCTGTTCCGCAATATGGAGCGATTCGAAACAGCGGAGGCCTATCTGGATACCCGTTCCCGGGCGTCGGCGGAGGTTTTCATCGGGGAGCCCGACCCGAATTTTGCCGTATTCAGCGGACATATCGCCCTGGTGACCGGACAAAAAGAGCCGGTGATCGTCAAACCCCAATGCCGGGTTTCGTTTACCGCGATAAAGGTGAAGCTAGTGGGGATAGATAACGTAAAGGCATGCCGGGGTTCGCTGTCCGGGGTATCCCGATGCCTGAACCTCTCTACCGGAATACCGGGCAGCGAGTCGTGTACCCTGATCTTCGATCTGGAAAAAGAGGGAGATGCTTACACACAGAAGATCGCGTTTTTCGGCCTGTGCCGGAATTCGGGAGGTGGTACCCGGGCGGAAAATGAAGTACAGAACCTGCTGACCCTCGATTTCCTGCTGCTGGACAATACGGTCAGGACGGTCGAATACGACATGACCGGTAAAATCGAACCGGGAGAAACGCCCGATGCGGGAAAACCGCTGGAAATAGAAGGAATCGAGATACCGGATATAGAAAGTCCCGACGGCGGAGGATTCGATGCCGGGATCGGAGGCTGGGATGAAGAAGAGAATATCCCATTGGGGCAAACTAAATTGAAAAACAGAGAAAACAGAACCGGCTGAAACCGGAGGAAAAATACAATAACCAAATCAAACTAATTAAACATTTACTCGCATGAAAAAAATGTTATTCGCAGCTACGATAGCTGCAGCAGCCCTGGCTGGATGTTCCAAAGACACCGTGAACGAAGCGCAGCCCAAAGCCATGTCGTTCGAAACGTACGTGGCAAAAGCCGTTAGAAGTGCCCCGGTAACGGGTTCCCAGTTTGCCGACGGCTCCAAAATCGGCGTCTTCGCCTACAACACGAATGCCGATGCGTGGAGCGCAGCCGATATAGGTACCTATGCGGCCTATATGACGAACGTCGAACTGACGAAAGCCAGCGGTGCCTGGACCTATTCGCCCGTTAAGTACTGGGTGGCCGGCAAAAAGTATACGTTCTTCGGGTATGCCCCGTACGATGCTTCGGCCACGGTGGCTAATGGCGTGCTGGGCTTTACCGTACCTACGACCATTGCCGATCAGAAAGACCTGATGTATGCAGCGCCGCTTACGGACAAATCGTGGAACGGCACCGACGAATCGGTTCCGGCCGTGACGTTCGCCTTCCATCATGCCCTTTCCCAGGTGAAGTTCTCCCTGAAGACGGCTACCGACTACTCGGAACTGTACACGATCACACTGAAATCCATCACGGTTAAAGATGTGAACAGCGTAGGTTCGCTGAGTCTGCTCGATGGCAGTTGGTCAACCCTCGGTACCCCGGCCAGCTACGAGGCCGTGGTGAACGATGCGCTTGTCCTGAACAGCAGCGCTTATCAGGCTGCCCAGCAAGGCTCCGACGTACTGATGCTGCTTCCCCAGACCCTCACCAACACGAAGGTGGAGATCGTATTGACCGTAGCGGCTACCGCCAGCGGCGATGTAAGTAAAAACGGCAACCAGACCGTTACCGCCACTATTACCAGCGGCCAGTGGGAGGCTAACAAGATCTACAACTATCAGGTGAGCCTCGACCTGAACACCATCCTCAACCTGAAGGATATGGTATTCGGCGAACCGTCCATCGAGGATTGGCCTGCTTCCGCTACGGACGTACAGCCGTAATCTGAAGTAGATTTTAGGGCGAAAGCCCAAAACCGAAAGCCGGAAAAGGATGGATGTCCTTTCCCGGCTTTTTTATTTTAATTAATAAGCCCTGCCAGCAGGAATAAAAATTACTAAATGTTTGGATAATGGAAAAAAATCGTAAATTTGCAGCCTCGGTCGGGAGTAACGATCCCGGCACTCGCCCCAACCTCTGACGAGAGACGTGAATGTTGGGTTGTCGCAGTGGTAATTTTTAATGCTTTATCCAAAAAATGGACTTAGTAAAATACGTACAGGACACATTCGTCGAGAAAAAAGAATTCCCGAAATTCCGTGCGGGTGACACGATCACCGTGTATTACGAGATCAAGGAAGGTAACAAGACTCGTACGCAGTTTTTCAAAGGAGTGGTAATACAGCTCCGCGGACAGGGTGTAACGAAAACCTTCACGATCCGCAAGATGTCGGGAACGGTCGGAGTGGAACGCATATTCCCGTTCAATATGCCGGCTATCCAGAAAATAGAGCTCAACAAGAGCGGTAAAGTGCGTCGTGCCCGCATATTCTACCTGCGCGACCTTACCGGCAAGAAGGCTCGTATCAAGGAACGCATCGTCGGAAAATCCGAAAAATAAAACTTCGCCGGGCGACCGGCCGTACAAAAAGCCTCCGCAAGAAATTGCGGAGGCTTTTGCTTTTATACTTGTTTAATATTTCTTTTTTGATTATATTAGTAGGGTAAATCAAAATAAATAACAAATTTATGGATAATTCGATACCCAAAGCAAAGTACAGAGAGACACATTATCCGGTGTACAATAAGATTCCCTATTATATTTTTGAGGAGGGAATAGGCCTTAATGGCTTTTATGAAGTGGACGGGACAATAAATGTGCGTAAAAACGGCGAGTGATACGAAGCCGGGATAACGGCCAAAGCGCGCACGGAAGCCGGAAAATATGGGCGGGCCGTATTTTCTTGTGAGGCCATCCTTTATGTGAATGGGGCGGAATCCGACCGGAAGAAACTGCAAGGAGGAGTAGGAAAGATCGAAGATAATAATTGGGGTAGTTTGGGCGGGACCTCATTTGTTTTGCCTGTATGGGAGTCCGATGTGGAAATAGGTTTGGAAGCCGGTTACCTCCTTTATACAAACGCGTCCATGCATGGAGCGACCAATAAAGCGGCTGGCTGGATATATGATAATGTATGGAAAAAAATGGGAGACTTCTTTGGCGCGATCCGGCAAAAAATCCTAACTTCGTAGGAAATGAAATTTTATTTATGAGGAACTATTTCTTGTTGTTCGCAATAGCGGGACTTTTGTCCGGCTGCCGGGAAAGGACGGAACTGCAAAAATCCTATGCTTTCGACCAGAGGGCGGCTTGGCACTACTTAATAGAAGGGATGAAACAGAACGTGGACAAGGAATATGTGCCGGATTATACCAAGGCATTTATTTATTCCGACTCCGCCATAGCCCACAGCCCGGACAATCCGCTGTTTTACGGGCTGAAAGCAGGCCGATGTTTAGGGGCCCGCGAATACCGGGCGGGTGTGGATACCTATTTGCGGCTTTTCCGCCGGGGCATTACCCCGGCAGAGGACTTATCCTTTGTGGGAACGCTGTACGATTCGCTGGGGGTGCGGGATTCGGCGGTGTATTATTACCGCCGGGCGCTCGACGGGTACCGGCGGGATCTCCCCGGCCTTGCCGCGGATACGATGTCCTACAATTCGACGGTCTACCGGATCCAAGAGTTGGAAGAGAAACTCGATACGATGCGGTAAATTTCGGAGCGGTATTGCAGCTAGAGGCCTTGTAAAAGACCTCGAATAAACAAACAAAAAGGGCGGTGCAATTGCACCGCCCTTTTTTCAGGTCTGTATCCCGATTACAATTTCGGGCCGGCAGCTACCAGCGCCTTTCCGTCTGCATTGTCGGTGTACTTCTCGAAGTTCTTGATGAAACGTCCGGCGAGGTCTTTTGCCTTTTCATCCCATTGTGCGGGGTTGGCATAGGTGTCGCGCGGGTCGAGGATCGCGGGGTCTACCCCGGGAAGGGCGGTAGGCACCTTGAAGTCGAAGTACGGGATGGTCTTGGTCGGAGCCTTGTCGATAGCGCCGTCGAGGATGGCGTCGATGATGCCCCGGGTATCCTTGATGGAGATACGTTTGCCGGTACCGTTCCAGCCGGTATTCACCAGGTAAGCCTTGGCGCCGGATTTCTCCATTTTCTTCACCAGTTCATGGGCGTACTTGGTCGGGTGCAGCGAAAGGAACGCCGCGCCGAAGCAAGCCGAGAAAGTGGGGGTCGGTTCGGTGATTCCGCGTTCGGTGCCGGCCAGTTTTGCCGTGAATCCGGACAGGAAGTAGTACTTCGTCTGTTCCGGGTTCAGGATCGATACGGGAGGAAGCACACCGAATGCGTCGGCCGACAGGAAGATCACCTTTTCAGCGGCAGGAGCCTTCGATACAGGCTTCACAATGTTTTTGATGTGGTCGATCGGGTAAGACACGCGGGTATTCTCGGTGACGGACTTGTCGTTGAAATCGATTTTGCCGTCCTTGTCTACCGTTACGTTCTCCAGCAGGGCGTCGCGGCGGATGGCCTCGTAGATGTCCGGCTCGGATTCCTTGTCGAGGTTGATCACCTTGGCATAGCAGCCGCCCTCGAAGTTGAACACGCCTTCATTGTCCCAACCGTGTTCGTCGTCGCCGATCAGCAGGCGCTTCGGGTCGGTGGACAGGGTCGTTTTACCTGTGCCGGAAAGGCCGAAGAAGATCGCCGTGTTTTGGCCCTTCATGTCGGTATTGGCCGAGCAGTGCATCGAAGCCATACCCTTGAGCGGGAGCAGGTAGTTCATGTAGGAGAACATGCCTTTTTTCATTTCGCCGCCGTACCAGGTGTTCAGGATGATCTGCATCTTTTCCGTCAGGTTGAACACCACAGCCGTTTCGGAGTTCAGGCCGAGTTCCTTGTAGTTCTCTACTTTCGCTTTCGAAGCGTTCAGCACCACGAAATCGGGCTCGCCGTAGTTTTTGAGCTCCTCTTCGGTGGGACGGATGAACATGTTCTTCACGAAATGAGCCTGCCAGGCCACTTCCATGATGAAGCGGATCTTCAGGCGGGAATTCTCGTTGGCTCCGCAGAAAGTATCCATCACGTAAAGGGTCTTGTCGGAGAGTTCCTTTACGGCCAGGTCTTTCACCACTTTCCACGTTTTTTCGGTAACGGGTTTGTTGTCGTTCTTGTACGAGTCGGAAGTCCACCAAAGGGTGTCTTTGGTCGTGTCGTCCATCACAAAGAACTTATCTTTAGGCGAACGGCCGGTGTAGATGCCGGTCATCACGTTGACTGCTCCCAGTTCGGTTTCCTGCCCTTTTTCATAACCCTGCAGGCTGGGGTCGGTTTCTGCTTTAAAAAGCTCTTCGTACGAAGGATTGTGAATGATTTTTTTCACATCCTTGATGCCGTACTTCGAAAGATCCAAATTAGCCATTTTGTCTTTTGATTTAATTGATTATTTATATTTGATATTTTTCTTAAATATGGATTATTGCGCTTGTTTTGAGGTTTTTGCGTGTTTAAGACAGTTCCTCCCAAAAGGCACATAAAGGAACGGATGTTATCGGCTAAAAAAAATGATATAAATCATATTTTTAGCATTTTTAGAAAGTTATAACATATTTTAGATTTTTATCGGTTTGATTTAACCAATTGAGAAATAAACTTTTAGCGAATTATTTGAGAAATAGAGGTAACGATTTAGCA
>CAUHQV010000042.1 GCA_959608625.1 uncultured Flavobacteriales bacterium | reverse complement strand
ATCGATCCGGTTACTTTATTCAGAAAAAACATTTATATTTGTGGGATATTTGTTCGTTTTTTACAAAAATGATTGTTCGAAGCAATTTCGGCTTTGATTATTCGGAAAGTATGACTACTTTTGATTCAGTCAAAACCTATCAAGAAGCACATAGTAGGTATGGAAATATTGTTGGCCGGAGTTTTGGCGTTTGCCGTTTGCCTGTTGATCACGCCGTTTTTGATCAAACTCCTCAGGCGGCTTAAGGCAATAGACAGCGGCGGAGGACGGAAGATACATAAAGGGGCAGTTCCCACCATGGGGGGATTGGCCATATTTGTGGCAGTGATGGCTACACTGGTCATTTTTACCACTTCAATGGATTTTCAGGCAAATGTCCACTATATCGTTGGCGCTATTTCATTGATGTTCCTGCTGGGATTTACCGACGATGCGATAAACTTGCGGGCCAGCCGGAAATTGCTTATCATGGTAATAGGTGCGACCCTTGTGTATATGGCCGATATAAGGATCCATAGCCTTTACGGATTTTTCGGTATTTATGATCTGCCGGATGTCGCCTCTTATTTGATCACGGTCTTTACGATCATTGTGATCATCAACGCGTATAATCTGATAGATGGGATAGACGGTTTGGCCGGCGGATTGGGAGTCACGACTTTGGCCTGTTTTACGATATGGTTTTTGCTTACCGGGCGGCTTTTCGGGGCTATTCTATGTGTGTCGTTTACAGGAGCCCTGATCGCCTTTTTGCGATACAACTGGTCTCCGGCACGGATATTTATGGGCGATACCGGCAGCCTGATGATAGGAATGACGTGCGCGATATGTACCTTGATATTTATCAATGCCAACGATACGATGCCGGAAGGCGATCCGCTGAAATTCAAAGGATTCGTTGCGGCGGGAGTCACGTTCGTGGCGTATCCGATGTACGATACGCTCCGGGTATTCATTATCCGGATACTCAACCATCGCTCTCCTTTTTCCCCCGATACGCAGCACACACACCATTACCTGCTCCGGCTGGGGTACAACCATGGGAAGGTGACCTGCCTCATTCTGCTGTGCAATATCGTTTGTATGCTTGTTTTTTGGAGCATATCCTATTTTGTGAGCAGCTATTATGTGGTGCCTATTATCCTGATCGTTTCGCTTTTAGGCGCGCTATACTTACGCAGGGTGGAAAACCGTCATAAACTGGTGAAAATAGAAAGATAATACCATTAAATAAAATTGATATAATCCACTGAAATTCAGTGGATTATTTTTTTTCAAATGTTTTTTGGCCGGTCGGGTGTCACTTTTTGGGAAAAAGGGCAGTCTAATGTAGCAAAGGACAAAAACACATTCTCTCATGAAAACACTTTATTCCAGGATTTTTTTATTTTTGCTTTTTATCGGTTTTTCGGGATTCGTTTCCGCGCAGGAATCCTTGTGCCAGGTTTCGGGATGCGTAAAGAACGATAAGGAAACGCTGCCCTATGCCAATGTCGCCCTTCTGGGCAAGGATAGTACGATGGTGGCCAGTGCCGCCGCAGATGACAACGGACTCTTCCGCATGAAGGCGCCTGCCGGACAGTATATCCTCCGGGCCAGTTTTATGGGGTACGACCCGGTTGACAAGCCGGTGAACGTGACCGGTAATACGGACTTGGGCAGCGTCGTACTCGGGCAGTCCGAGCATATGTTGTCGGATGTGGTGGTCACCGCCCGTTTGACCGAGCGCAAAGGGGACCGGATGGTCATCAACCTGGCCGGCAGCCCGTTGGCGGTGGGAAAAACGACCAAAGATATTTTGAAATATGCACCCGGTGTGTGGGTCGATCCCCGCGGATCCATCAGCATCAACGGCAACAGCAGTGTGCGGGTGATGATCAACGACCGCGACGTGCGCATGAGCGGGGATGAACTGATGAATTACCTCGAAACGCTGAAAGCGGAGGACATCCTTAAAATAGAAGTGATCCCGGTGGCCGGGGCCGAATACGAGGCGAACAGTTCGGGCGGGATTATCCGTATTACCTTGAAAAAGCAGGCGCTGGAAGGCCTGAACGGTTCTGCGGCCGTATCGTATACACAGGGAAAATACCCGACGCTGGCTCCTTCGGTCAACGCGAACTATAAGCGGAATAAATGGAGCTTTACCGGACGGTACAATTACCGCGACAGCGAACGGTTCATGGATACTTCCGAAGATACGGAATTTTACAATACCGATACCCGGCAGTATTCTTCGTCCTATTATAAAATGCCGCGCAAGAGCCATTACGGGGATTTCGGCGTGGTATACGATATCAACGACCGCAGCGAGGTAGGGGCCGAGGTGGAATACTTCAATGCCCATGAGAACAACAATTCTACCAATACGACCCGGATGGTGTCTCCCTCTGCCAACACTCGGGTGGACGGTATGGTCGGCCAGCGGGAGAACGAATCGAATATCTACGCCACGGTCTACTACAAGATAAAGACCGATACGCTCGGTTCCGATTTCAAGATCATCGCCGACTTTATGCGCAACCAGGGGGACAGCTACATGCATTCCGATGCGGTGTATAAGAACGAATCGGGAGAGAATTATTACCGCAACAATTATATCCAGACCATTCCGGCCAAGACCACAGTATATACCGTGCGGGCGGATTTCGAGAAAAAAACGAAGACGGCCGTTTCTTACGCCCTAGGGGCGAAATATGCCAACAGTTCCATCAACAGCGACTCCTATTACCGGGTGAACGAAGGTGGAACCTGGGTGGACGACCCGAACCGGAGCAACCAGTTCCGGTATCATGAAGAAGTGTGGGCCGGGTATGGGCGGATGAGCACCCGGTTGTGGGGCAACAACATCACACTCGGGCTGCGGATGGAGAATACGTCTCTCACCAGCCGGAGCCTGACCCTCGATACGGACGACAGCCAGTCGTATTTCGATTTTTTCCCTTCGGCCTCCCTCCAGCGGCCTTTCGGCAGGGATAACAAGCACAGCCTTTCGGTAAATTACTCCCGGAGGATTTCCCGGCCGTATTACGGGATATTCAATCCGTTCACCATGCCGTTGAGTGAGTTCAGTTCGGTAGTAGGCAACCCGTACATCAAACCTTCCTATGTCAGCCGGTACAGCGTGACGGGGGTGTTTTTCTCGAAATACAGTCTCGACTTGGGCTATACCCATAGGAGCGATGCGATCAATCAGGTGATCCTGCAAGACCCCACCGACCCCGACCGGACGATCTACAAACACGTGAACATCGGCAGCGGCGATAACTTTTCGATGTCTTTCTCGGCCCCGGTGGAGATCGTCAAATGGTGGGGGCTGAACATCAATGCGACGGCTATGTACTATATCCAGAAAAACCAGGGCGTGCGCGAGGAAAAGTTCTCGTGGATCGGGAGCCTGCAGAACAACTTCAAATTCGGAAAAGGTTGGAGCGCCGACTTTTCGGGATTTTACCAGTCGCCCCAAATACAGGGAAACATGAAAATAAAAGGCATCTTCTCCACGTATGCTTCCGTCGTCAAAAAGGCGCTGGACAACCGCCTGATCGTTTCCCTGAGCGCCAACGACCTGTTCAACACCATGAAACTTAAAGTCAATGCTGGCGGGGAGACCTATCACAAGTATACGACCAATCTGGAGAACTGGCGTACGGTCAGCCTGTCCGTCCGGTGGAATTTCGCCGCCGGGAAAAAGGATCTGAAGATCAAAAAAGTGGAATCCGGCTCCCAGGACGAGCGCGGAAGGCTCTGACAGGCTGCCTGTTGGGGAAACCCGAAAAAGTTTTGGCAAAAGGCGCTGAAGTGTTTGCATCAGCGGGAAAAAATCGTATATTTGCACCCGGCTTATGTGATGGGCCGCCGATGTTTCACGGAGCTTTAAGAAAAAGAAAATAGTACAGAGATGAAAAGAACATTCCAACCTCACGTGCGCAAGCGCAGGAACAAACACGGGTTCCGCGAACGTATGGCTACCGCCAGCGGCCGCAAGGTATTGGCTGCCCGCCGCGCTAAGGGTCGCGCAAAACTTACAGTATCATGTGAAGCCCGTCATAGAAAATAAGATGAGGCTGTGGTATTGAAGATATGAAAGGGGCGTTACCGATCGAGGTTTCTCCCCTTTTTTATAGGGGTAAAACGCCCGGCGCGAAGCCGGTTTTTTCTGGAATATAGGATGCGCCTCGGTCATTTTCAAACGAGTTTGAATGGCACTCGGCTTTCGCTATATTTCGCGAAGATAAGGAAACATAAAAAATACGATTTTTCAAATGCCAAAAAGACAAGACATCAAATCGGTACTTATTATCGGAAGCGGGCCTATCGTCATAGGCCAGGCAGCGGAGTTCGACTATTCGGGTAGCCAGGCCGCCCGTTCGCTGCGCGAGGAAGGGATAGAGGTCACGCTGATCAATTCCAATCCCGCGACTATCATGACCGATCCGGTGACGGCAGACCACGTGTACCTGCTGCCCCTGACGGTCAAATCTATTGAGAAAATACTGTCCGAACAGAAGATCGATGCGGTCTTGCCGACCATGGGGGGCCAGACGGCCCTCAACCTGGCTATCGAAGCCCAGGAAAAAGGCGTTTGGGAAAAATACGGCGTGGAACTCATCGGGGTGGACATCGATGCCATCAATATCACCGAAGACCGCGAGCAGTTCCGCCAGCTGATGGCCAAAATAGGTGTGGGCACCGCTCCGTGCCGGATCGCGCGCTCCTACCTCAAAGGGAAGGAGATCGCCCAGGAATTCGGCTTCCCACTCTGTATTCGCCCTTCGTTCACCTTGGGCGGCACGGGCGCTTCTTTGGTCTATGAAAAGGAAAAGTTCGAGGATCTGCTCCAGCGCGGTCTGGAGGCTTCCCCGATACACGAAGTGTTGATAGACAAAGCCCTGATGGGCTGGAAGGAGTTCGAGTTGGAGCTTCTGCGCGACAAGAACGACAACGTGATCATCATCACTACCATCGAAAACCTCGATCCGATGGGTATCCATACCGGGGACTCGATCACCATCGCTCCGGCCATGACCCTGTCCGACCGGACATTCCAGCGGATGCGCGACATGGCCATCAAAATGATGCGGGCCATCGGTAATTTCGCCGGCGGTTGCAACGTGCAGTTCGCCGTTTCCCCGGATGAAAAAGAGGATATCGTCGCTATCGAGATCAATCCGCGCGTATCGCGCTCGTCCTCGCTGGCTTCCAAGGCTTCGGGATATCCCATCGCTAAGGTAGCCTCCAAACTGGCTATCGGCTATACGCTGGACGAACTCCAGAACCAGATTACCAAGACTACTTCGGCACTTTTCGAGCCTACGCTCGATTATGTGATCGTCAAAATACCGCGTTGGAACTTCGACAAATTCGAAGGGGCCGACCGCACGCTGGGCCTGCAGATGAAGTCCGTGGGAGAGGTGATGGCCATCGGCCGCTCTTTCCAGGAAGCTATCCAGAAGGCCGCCCAGTCGCTCGAGATCAAGCGCTCGGGCATCGGGGCCGACGGAAAAGACCTCAAAGACCAGGACGTGATCCTCGAAAAACTCAAACACGCCTCCTGGGACCGTATCTGGGCGGTATCCGACGCGATCAAGATGGGTATGTCCCTGCACAAAATCCACGATATCACCAAGATCGATATGTGGTACCTCAAACAGTTCGAGGAAATGGCGCAGACCGAGGCGCTGGTGGCGCAGTACACGGTGGAGAACATTCCCCGCGACGTCCTGCTCGAGGCCAAGATGAAAGGGTTTGCCGACCGGCAGATCGCCCATCTGATGGGATGCAAGGAAAGCCATGTGCACGACCGCCGTATGGAGCTGAACATCCACCGCGTATGGAAACTGGTGGATACCTGTGCCGCCGAATTCGCCGCACACACGCCCTATTACTACTCGACGTTCGAGAACGACACTGTACAGGACGGCAAGACTTTCTCGGCCAACGAGAGCATACGCAGCGACCGCAAGAAAGTGGTGGTGCTCGGCTCCGGCCCGAACCGTATCGGGCAGGGGATCGAATTCGACTACTGCTGTGTGCATGGGGTACTGGCCGCCCGCGAATGCGGATACGAGACTATCATGATCAACTGCAACCCGGAAACGGTGTCCACGGACTTCGATACGTCGGACAAACTGTATTTCGAGCCGGTGTTCTGGGAACATATTTACGATATCATCAGCCATGAAAAACCGGAAGGGGTGATCGTGCAGCTAGGCGGCCAGACGGCCCTCAAGCTGGCCGAGAAGCTCGACCGGTTCGGGATAAAAATTATCGGCACATCGTACGATGCGCTCGACCTGGCGGAAGACCGCGGGCGTTTTTCGGCACTGCTCAAGGAATCCAAGATCCCGTATCCTGAATACGGCGTGATCGAGAATGCCGACCAGGCGCGGGAAATGTCCAAGAAGATCGGCTTCCCGATGTTGGTACGCCCCTCGTACGTGTTGGGCGGCCAGGGCATGAAGATCGTGATCAACGAGGAAGAGCTCGAAGAGCACATCGTGGAACTGAACAAGAACATCCCCGGCAACCGCATCCTGATAGACCACTACCTGGACGGGGCCATCGAGGCCGAGGCCGATGCTATTTGCGACGGCAAGGACGTGTATATCATCGGGGTGATGGAACATATTGAGCCGTGCGGCATCCATTCGGGCGACTCCAACGCAGTGCTGCCTCCGTTCAACCTGGGTGAATTCGTGATGCAACAGATCATCGATCATACCCGGACGATCGCGGTAAAACTGCATACGGTCGGGCTGATCAACGTGCAGTTCGCCATTAAGGACGATATTGTGTATATCATCGAGGCCAACCCGCGCGCATCGCGTACCGTGCCGTTCATCGCCAAGGCTTACCACGAGCCTTACGTGAATTATGCCACCAAAGTGATGCTGGGTGTGAAAAAAGTGGCTGATTTCGATTTCAATCCGCAGCGCCACGGCTATGCGATCAAGCAGCCGGTGTTCTCCTTCAATAAATTCCCCGGTGTGAACAAGAACCTGGGGCCCGAGATGCGCTCGACAGGCGAATCGATCCTCTTTATCGACGACCTGCACGACGACCAGTTCTACGATATCTACGCACGCCGTACGATGTACCTGAAACGCTGATCGAACAAATTATATGTCAAACGGGCGGGGAAATTCATTTCCCCGCCCGTTTTTATGTTCGGAATATGGATTATTCCCCGGCTTCTACGGCTTTATAAGTAGGCTCATCATAGATTTGGGCCACCATTTTATATTCTTTGCCCGGCTGGCTTTCCGAAATGCCGATTGTGATCCGTTTATTCCCGGTCTGCCATTTGTAGGCGAAGACGATATAGCCCGGGGCCAGGCTCGAAGGGCGCCGGGGTATTCCGTTGTCGGTAGTCGGAGCGCCGTAAGTTTGTGATATGAAATCCCGGAAATTTACGACCTCGTTCCGGATATCCGTTTCGAGGGACTCGGCCGGGCGGTACAGGTCGTGGGCCGTGGAAAAGACCGCACGGTACAGTTTATCCTGATGGAAATAGAAGGTCACCCGGTATTTTTGGGAGCCAATCTGTTCGTCGAACTTACAGATGTACGGCGTGTATGTGTCCTGTATCCACCCTTTGAATTCCGGCAGGTCGGCTACTTGCTGGAAAGACATGCCGAATTCGGCGGAACCGTATACCTTGTTGTCTTCCTTTTTTGCGGCTTTCGGCACGGCGGGTTTCTTTTTGTCCTGCTTTTGGACAGAGGCGGGAACGTCATTCTTTTTTGCCTGCGGTTCGGATTGGGCCGTGGATTTGCATCCGGCTGAAAAAACAGTGAAAATAAATAGGAAGATCAGATATTTCATTGGTTGTGCTGTGGTTATGTGTTTGTTGGGATAAAAGGTCAATGGGGCGTACGGCAGATAAGCACAGGTACTTTTTCTTTCCCCATTTCGATATCCAGATGGTCGAAGCGCCCGCCGACCTCCCCGTCTACTTGAAGGGTGGTCACCCGGGAAATATCTATTTCGGCTTGGCGGCCCGATATGGTAAAATAATTGTCGTACTTCATTTCATTGAAGAATTTGGTCCATCCGGCGCGTACTACGGCCCCGAGGTTGATCCGCCCGATGACGATGATCTCGAACTTATTGTCGAACGGGTTCCCTTTTACGTTGAACGTAAGCCCGGAGCCGTAACGGGTGCCGTTGGCGATGGCCAGCATGCTCCCTTTCTTTTCGTACGCCACCCCGTCCACCGTAAAGCGGAACCGGTAGGTTTCCTGTGCCCGTACGGCCCCGAAAAGATATTTGGCATAGGTGAGGATACCCCGGCTTTTATCCTGGTCGTACGCTTTGACCAGTTGGGCATTCAATCCTATATCGGCTACGTGCATGCAATCGATGCCGTTCACCTGGACGATGTCCAGTTTTTTCGTGTAGTAAGTGGCCATCAGCATTTCGAAACTCTCCCAGGGGGATTCGCCCGAAGGAAGGTCCTCGCGCATGCCGTTGGCCGATCCCATCGGGATGTAGGCCACCGGGATGTCCATTCCTTTCACGGCCGAGCAGATGTCCCGGAATGTCCCGTCCCCGCCGATCGAGAACACCCGGTCGGGCTTGTATACGGCTACCCGGCGGCGGATCTTATCCGCGTCGTTCTGTCCCGAAGTATAGAAAAATTCATAGTCTATTCCGTAAGTATAACAGTAGTCGTTTATGTTATTTACAAAATAACTTTTATCTTTACCTCCGGATATAGGGTTTACAACGTATAAAACTTTCATAGCCGTAACTGCAATATAAGGAACTATCGTCGTGGACAGGCATATACCTATTCTTTCGTATTACAACTACCTTTCGATAGACGGTAACATACGTTTTGCCGGCACGATACTCCGGGCCCCCGCCGATATGTTGTATATAGGAGACGAAAATACGACTTTTCAGCATATAAAAAACCTATATAAGCTCTATACGCCGCATTTTTTTACCGATGCCATGCTCGAAGTGCGCTACAGGGGCTATTTTACCCTGTGCAACATCGACTACAAAGGAAACTTTGTGGTCATGCTCCCGGAGGAAAGCGAGGAATTTTTGATAGACGATATCCGTATCCGGCTTATCATCGATAATTTCGGCTATTCGGTCTATGCGCCCAACCTGTTCCACGAGCGTTTGTACATCAGCGATTATAAATACGGCCTGATCACCGACATCGACGATACGATCCTCCATACGGGGGCTACGACGATCTTCACCCGTCTGAAGCAGATCATCTTCACCCGTCCCGACGAACGCAAGTCCATCGAGGGCATGCCGGAGATATTCCGGCTACTGTCGGCCGACGGGGCCAAGATATTTTACGTGTCCAACAGCGAGGCCAACCTATTCCCGGTAATTTCTACATTCCTGCACAGCCATAAATTTCCCCAGGGGGCTTGCTTCTTGCGGAAGAGCAAGCTCTTGTCCTATTTTATGAACCATAAGAGAGGACACCGTTCACCGACTTCGCATAAACTGCGTGTCATTTCGCTGTTGATGCGCACCCAGAAGAACAAGAAATTCATCCTGATAGGGGACAACGGCCAGTACGACCCGATCATCTACAAAGAAGTGATAAGACGTTTCCCGGGCCGGGTGCGTTATGTGTTCCTGCGCGACATACACGGCCGGGTAGGCCTTAAACGCAAAGGATGGCAGGGGGTTCCGGTGCTGACTTACAGTTCGATGAGCGATATCAAATCGTTCATCGCTCCGCGGTTGAACTCCGATTTCAATTAAGACCAGTCTTTCCGAGAAAAAAGAATCATGCAGTACGATAAAGAATACGACGATATCCGTCCTTTTACCGACCGGGAAGTAGAAGAGGCTTTGCCTTTTGCTGCCTCGACGCCCTACTTACAGCAGGTGGTGCGCTATGCGGATCCCGGGATGACCGATCGAGAAATAACCGCCCGGGCCTGCACCTGCCACTCGGCCGAAGATTTCGTGGGAAATGTACTCTACCGCCCAGTCACCCTCCTGTTGGAGAAAACGACCGATGGGGTTTCCTATAATGGGCTGGACGAGCTCGAAAAAAGGCAACCGTATGTCTTTTTGTCCAACCACCGGGATATCGTAATGGATTCCGTGATCCTCAATTACGGCCTGTTCGCCCGCGGAATGCCCTTGGCCCAGAGCGCGATCGGAAACAATCTGGTGCCCAATGAAGGGTTGCTGACTATAGCTCGCATCAACAAGAATTTCGTCGTACGGCGCGACCTTTCCCCCCGGGATACGTTGGTATTCTCCCGGCGGCTTTCGCGGTATATCCGGCATGTCATACATGATATAAAGGATTCCGTGTGGATCGCCCACCGGGAAGGCCGGGCTAAGGACGGGGACGACCGGACCAATGCCGGAGTGATCAAGATGCTGGCGATGGCCTCGCAGAGCGATAATATGATAGACCACCTGAAAAGCCTGCATATCGTGCCGATGGCGATATCCTACGAGTGGGATGCCACGGATGTCCTGAAATTGCGCGAGCTGCTGGCCCGGGCAAAGGGAACAAAATATATCAAAGCCAAAGACGAAGACCTGAATTCTATCGTCACGGGGATCGCTGGCCGCAAAGGCCGTGTCAGTATCTCAGTAGGCCGCGTGTTGGATGAGGAATTGGAAGGATTGAGAGCGTTGGACAACGACGTGCGCCGTATTCGCGCCGTGTGCGGGATCGTCGACCGGAAGATACACCGCCTGTATGAATTGTTCCCGACCAATTACGCGGCATTCGACCTGCTGGAAGGAACGGATAAATACGCCGGCCGCTATTCCCCGGCGGAAAAAGAGGCGTTCGAACAACGGCTCCGCACCACGGTCGAGGCTGTAGGCGGCGGGGAAGAAGCACGGAATATCATGCTGCGGATGTATGCCAATCCGGTGATCAATAAAAACGAAGCTATCCAAAAAAACGAACAGGAATAATGACGACGGATAAAAAACCCCGCATCCTCCTTATCTATACCGGCGGAACGATCGGAATGGTCCGCGATGCGGCCACGGGAGCCCTGCGGCCTTTCGATTTTGAAAATATCATGAACAATTTGCCCGAAGCGCGCTCCGTACACTGCGAATTGGAGACGTTCTCGTTTGGCCGTCTGCTCGATTCCTCCAATATCACTCCGGCCAATTGGGTGGAGATTGCCGGGGTAATAAAGGACAATTATGAGGCCTACGACGGTTTTGTAGTCCTGCATGGCACCGATACGATGGCCTATACCACGTCGGCACTCAGTTTCATGTTCTCCGGACTGTCCAAACCGGTCATCTTTACCGGGTCGCAGCTGCCGATAGGGCATTTGCGCACCGATGCCAAGGAAAATCTGATCACTTCGCTGGAACTGGCCGCCCTTACCGGAGCCGACGGCACGCCTGTCATCAAGGAAGTATGCCTGTATTTCCAGCATGAACTGTACCGGGGCAACCGCTGTACGAAGATCAACGCCGAACAGTTCAATGCGTTCGCCTCGCCGAACTATCCTTCTTTGGCGCAGTCGGGGGTACACCTGACGGTGGATAAGGAATTGTTGCTTCCCCGTTCCTATGCTTCTTTTTCCTTCGACATGCAACTATCGACCGAGATATTGTTGCTCCATGTTTTCCCCGGCATCACAGCTGAAATGACCCGCTACCTGCTCGATTATCCGCGGCTCAAAGGGGTGATCCTGCTCACGTTCGGTTCGGGCAACGCACCCGATTCCCCTGGATTTCTCTCGGCGCTGGAAGGGGTTATTGAACGCGGTATTCCTATCGTCAATATTTCGCAGTGCATCAAAGGCTCTGTGTGCCAAGGGGATTACCAAGTGAGCGCATCCTTGGCCGGTATCGGAGTGATCAGCGGGCATGATATGACCAAAGAGGCTGCCTTGGCCAAGATGATGCATTTGTTGGGCCATAATTATGGACTGCCGGAGGTACGGCATTATATGCAGAAAAATCTCCGGGGCGAAATGAGCGAATAAAGTGCCGGGAAATTTTTATAAGACAAAAAAAATTCGTTATTTAGCACCCCGTTAAGTGAGGTGGGTAGGTCCACTGGAGCAAAACGGCAGTTTGTTGAATATCAGGAGAGATGGCCGAGTGGTTTAAGGCGCACGCCTGGAAAGTGTGTATACGGGAGACCGTATCGGGGGTTCGAATCCCCCTTTCTCCGCAGGATTAAAAAAAGGGACTGAAAAAATCAGTCCCTTTTTTATTTTTATGCCCAGAACAGGTTTTAAAAAGGCGCGAGCTTGCACCTAATATTAGTCTTTATTTGCCTCTTAATGTTTTGTTTGTAAATTAAAATCGAGCCGGCAGAGAAAACCTATTAAGAATACCGACAGCACATATTCTTTTATCCAAATTTTCTGCTGTATCCAATACTCATATTACCGTGAAATGTTATTTGTTTTTTATATGATTGATAATCAATGATATAACATTTATTTGATAATATTGAAATCTTTTCTTTTCCGGTGTTACAAGCTTATTTTGGGTTGGTATAAGTAGGGGTCGTTGACGACCTGTTTGAAAGACTAACAGTTACTAACTATCTATTTACCAGCCTATGGAACATTTTGGGACAACTGTCAATCTCCAATTCTTGTTAAATTTATTAAAAACCATTTAAATCGAAATATTGTGAAAAAACACTTACTCCTAACCACGTGTTTGCTCTTGCTGTCAGGCAGTCTTTTTGCGCAGAACACGGAGCCGGATAACAGCAAGGCTGTTACCGGCAATACAAATGGCCAAACAGCCATTACCGCCACCAGTAATGAAGGGCTGAACATACAGTCCGCAGCGACTGGGGTGACACCGCCCGAAGGGATTAGCTCTCCGGATGCGGCGAACCCAACGATACGCCGGGAGGTCAACTCTGCCGTGGATTACTATACGGGTACGGCTAACGTCAATGTAAACCTGTATACCATTTCATCCCATGGGGTGAATATACCTGTTTCCGTCAAATATTCGGCTTCCGGGATAAAGGTGGACGATCTCCCTACGTGTATCGGGAGTAATTGGAAAATGACAGGGGCGGGGCGTATTACCCGAATGGTCATGGGTGAACCGGATGAAACGGGTTATTACGATCCCAGGGGATTCAATGGCTTGGGCTCTGCCTACAACACATGGCACATACCGGAAGTTATAAAAGCGATAAATGAAAAATACGATGGCGAACCGGATATCTATCGTTTTGAACTTCCTACAGGGCAATCCGGGATGTTTGTAATCCATAAAGGCCAAACGTCGGACAAAGAAATACTGCTGGTGCCCTACCAAGATGTCAAAATAGAATGGATGAATAACACAGACTATGCCAATAGTTATTTTGTCATTACGGATGCTCAGGGTCTACAATACCGTTTTGGCTCTACTGCAGAATACCGGCAATCTGAAACCTGTTACAAATACAAAAGGACTAAAACTTACGTTTCCGACTGGTTGTTGGAGCGTGTGACCTACGGAGACAAAGAAATAGTGAGATATATTTATGGCTCATTTGGCTTATTCAATAACAGGGTTTGGTCTCAGATGAACTTGTACACCTATAAAGGGGATAACACTATTGAAGGCCCGGAGGGTGGAGAATGGTCCAAAGGAGAGCCGAATGCAGATATAGAGGTTCGGCCAAAAGAAGTGAAGGAAATAATATGGGATCTTGGAAAATTAGAGTTTATGTATGACTCCGCAGCCCTTATTTATGGCCCCGGCCATCGTCTAAATCATATTAAAGTATATGGGCCTGATTACACACAATGTTTAAAAACCATTCATACCGATATAGTATCCATTCATGATCCGGGGTCTTGGGGAAAAACCAGGGATCAGACAGTAATAGCCCGCATTTACGAAAAATCGGGAGACAAAGTGAAAAGCATCTGTTCTTTTCAATACTATGATAGCCAACAGGGATTTCCCATAACAGCAATTAATGAGATTGACTACTGGGGTTATTGGACCGGGCCGAATTCTCCAAAAGAAAAATATTCAATCCTGGGCCATAGTTTCGATTTCCACTATAGAAAACCTAATCTGGCCACCGCTAAACGCGGAACATTACAAAAAATCATCTATCCCACCGGCGGATGGACCGAATTCGAATATGAACTTCATCAGGGTTACAGGCATTATCCCCCGACCGAGCCGTCAGAAATAAAAGGAGGATTGCGGATAAAATCGATCACCCAATGCGAAAGCCCCACATCCGCACCTATTACAACCCAGTATGCGTATAATGATCCGAACAGCTCCAGAAATGGCGGAGAAATACTTTCCGATTATAAACCTTTCCCCCGGATTCGCAAAGATAACGGGGGAGTAGGGAGCAAGAGAACCATACACTTCGCTTTGACTCGCCGACCCGATTTTGCGATGACCGATTTTACAGGATCCCCGGTGGTCTACCCGTATGTAAAAGAAATACTGCCCAATGGTTCCTATAATACCTACCGGTTTACCTCTTTCAGTTCATTCCCGGACATGCAGGGAATCGAACAAGAAAGTCTGCCCAATCGTCTTGAAGCCGAGAATTACGATAAAAACCGCAAAGTGCCATTTTCTACTGCTTTTTATGGCAGAGGATTGTTGACCGAAATGAAAAAATACGATAGCTCCGGCGGAGAGGTTTATTCAGAAGGATATACCTATGATTTATCGGCGCCTATAAAATCCTCTGTCAGAGCTTATATATTCTATGCAACGGAAGAAGAGTCGGATTCCCCAAAATTTTACAGGGGGAATTACCGTTGGAGGTCCCAACCTGTTGTTTTGCTTCAAAAAACGGTATCAGCCTCTTTGTATAATACGGCACAGAACACTTCATACTCCTATACGAATGACTATACTGATCTATCCCCAAGAGCGATAACAGAAACCGATGCTTTAGGAAACAGCATTAAATCCACCGTCTCCTATCCCCAGGATTATCCGCATACAAGTGTGCCTGTTACAGAAGGCAGTGAAGGCCATGGGATAATCAAACTGAAACAAATGGGGGCTAAGGCCATGCCGATAGAAACTATTTTTTCTAAAAAGAATGACGGAGAGGCAAACTGGAATGTAATGGGAGCCAAAATTAATATTTACAAGTGGAGCCAAACAGCGGGCATGCCGGTACTTGAACAAACAAAACCGCTGATCATCAATGGGCTTGTCCCCTCTATTGCCCAATCCATGATTAACGGGGATGTGTTTGTAAAAGACTCCCGATACGATGCATATAATCCGCAAAATATCAAGTTTAATAAACAGGGAAATCCAGAGTTCATTACTTTTTCCGGGTCGGCAGGCAGGGGTACACGTATCATTTACGGATATGACGGCAATGTCCCGGTGGGTTTTATTACCAATACTTTACAAAGTTCAGTGAGCTATCTTTATTGTACAAGTTTTGAGAAAGGATGTTATTCGACTCCGGACAATACGGTGTTCTTAGGCAACCGCGCCAAATCCGGCGAATATGCCCTGAAAAAAGGTGTCGCACATAATATTTTTTTAACCTTAATTCCTCATGTGATCTCCTATTGGCGCTGGGACGGGAATGATAATACCACTTGGGAAGAGGTTAGAAAGGTCGTTAAGACAGTGGCATATGTAGTCAAAGAGCCCAATCATTATGTGGATGAGGTGCGGGCCATACCGGCCGAGGCATCCATGATCACACAGGTGATCAAACCGGGAGCGGGAGTCATATCGAAAGTCGATGAAAAGGGTGCAAGTATTCGGTACAATTACAATGACTTCGGCATGCTGGAATCTGTGGCGGATCACAACGGGCAAATCGTGGAAAAATACGCGTATTCTTATAGCGATGCCCCCGAGTCTTATAGTTTGTCCGCCAGCGTGGCCAGCGGCTCGGCCGGGCGCGGCACGGCCTCGGTAACGCCTGCCCGGGTAAATGCCGGCGGGTCGGCCACCTGGTCGGCTACCCCATCTGCCGGATATGCCTTCGACCATTGGGAGTTTTCCGATGGTACGACTGCAACGACACCTACCGCTACAAAAACGAATATTTCCCGAAATCTTACCGGCACGGCCTTTTTCAAAGAAAAGGCAAAACAGCCGGTTAATTTCCATGGCACGATTATGCCAAAAGACGGCTATTGGGGAATCAATATCGGTTGTACACCGGATATAATTTCCGAGGGTGTCCCGGTTTATGCTACGGGTTATTTCTTCATCAATCCGGACATGCCGGACAGGATCGACGCTCAATTCGACGGCCAGGTGAGAGAGGATGGGTATGTGCTGAGCAACGCGAGATTTGACGAAAATAATACCGTCGGGGAACTCAATGGCACCATATATATATCCGATCCGAGCTATACGGTGGGGACTGTAAGTTGGTACTAAACTTCATGTTTGTCCATAATTCTAAACAGGTAAAAAATGAAAACAAAATATATATTACTCTCATTACTGATGAGTTCGTCCGGTTTGACTGCTTTTGCGCAGCAAACGGATACAATAAAATATGTGTCACCCGTTAAAATCGAAAAATTCAACGGGGCGGCTTTTCATGCGACAAAGAAATATTTCGATGGGTTCGGCCGGCCCGTTCAGAGCATCGACGTCGGTGCTTCGGCCCGGAACGGCCGGGACGTAGTTTCATTCGTCGAGTACGATAATATGGGCCGGGGAGATGCTACGACTTATCTTCCGTATGTGGTTTCTTCGGCGGCCAATAACGGAAATAGAGTTGCCAACCCGGTTGCCCAACAACAGGCTTTCTACCAAAACCTTTTGCCCGGCACCGATCCCGACCGGAATTACGCTTATGCCCAGAAACAATACGATAATTCACCGCTCAGCATGGTCGAGAAAGTGGGGTCGGTGGGGCAGAGTAATAACCTTACTGTTGGAAAGCCGATCAATTATGAATATAAAAAAAACGGGGCCAATGAAATCAAGAAATTTTCCGTAAACAGCAATGGTGAATTGATTTATAAGGGGTATTACCCCGCCAACACACTGATGGTCAATAGGACATACACCAGCGGAGCCAGTATAGAAGACAGCGATGTCTATGAATATACCGATCCCTTGGGCCAAGTGATCGCCAAGGAATCCCGGGTTTCCAGTACCGACCGGCGGATGACGTATTACGTGTGTGACGATCTCGGTCGTCAGCGGTATGTGATCCCCCCGATCCAGGAGAGCCTGATCACCGCCGTAGGTTCGGCCTATAATTTCGATGCCCTGAAAAAGTATTGCTATTACACGGAATACGACGGCCGGGATAGACCCATCCGGGAATGGGCACCCGGACAGGGCAAAAAGTCCAATGTATACGATGTATTGGGTCGCGCGGCCCTGTCGCAAACCAACCGGATGAGTCAGACAAACCAATGGACGTTTATAAAGTACGATGCCCAGAACAGGCCGGTAATCAGCGGCATCATTGTTTCTGACATTTCCAATGGATCGTCGGAAATGGTTTCGGATGCGTTACAGGCTTATTTGGCTCCAGGCAATGTTGTCAACTATGATCGTGCCTATGAGGGTAGGGGTACGGCTTTGCACGGGTATACCAACAATGCCTATCCGACGAACGTCACCCAGGCGGATGTGTTGAACGTGACGTACTATGACGATTACGATTGGATAACGGACGCGGCCAAATACGGATTCTCTACGGGGGACGCCATCGCCGGAACGGCAAAAACGACCAAAAGCGTGACCAGCATGACCACCGGGACGAAAACGAAAGTACTTGGAGTATCGGGCGACCAGTGGCTCACCTCGGTCACGTATTATGACAAAGATTATAATGCCATCCAGACCGTGTCCGATTTGTATCCTTCCGGGATCGAAATTACTTCCAACAAGTACAACTTCAACGGCCAAGTCGTCCAGACCAAAGTGAAGCAAGTAGTCGACGGAATCACTTACGAATACAACAAGTGGTTCGATTACGATGGGTTCGGCCGGTTGCTGAAAATCCGCCAGAAGGTTACCGGCGACCCGCAGAACGAAGTCGTCCTGGCCGAATACGCGTACGACGACTTGGGGCAACTCGTTTCCAAAAAGATCCACGGAGGCAAAGAAGAAACGACTTATGCCTACGACATTGCCGGA
>CAUHQV010000041.1 GCA_959608625.1 uncultured Flavobacteriales bacterium | reverse complement strand
CCAATGCGCTGGATATCGATCTCAACCGGGATGCACTGTCCTTAAGCGCCCCGGAAAGCCGTTTCCTTTTTTCCGTAGCCGATGATTTTGCACCGCATTATTGCTTCAATCTGCACGACCAGCGGAATATTTACAATGTCTCGGGTACGGGGAAAACGGCGACTATATCGTTCCTGGCGCCTGCGGAAGACATTTCCCGGCAGGTGACACCCGGACGCCGGCAGGCAATGGCCATTATCCATGCGATGGACCGCCATGTCCAACGGGTTATACCTGGCCGTGTCGGACGCTATTCGGACGAGTTCTACCCCACTGCTGCCGGGGATAATTTCCAGAGAAAAGGTTATGTCACAATGCTTATAGAGAGTGGAACGCACCCGGAAGACCCGGAGCGACAGATAGCCCGGTACTGCAACTTCGTCGGGATACTATCTGCTCTGGAGTTCTTGATGGATTCCGGAGATCCGGATGCCGGCTGGGAAGATTATTCGGCCATACCCCCGAACGATATGAAGATGATGGATGTGATAGTGAGGGATGTGGTTATTTCGCAGGGTGATTTTCGGACGAAAACGGATATAGGAATCATGCTGGTTGAAAAACCGTCTGAAGACCGCTCAAAAATGGAGCGGAAGGCTTATATAGAAACGATAGGTGATCTACGGTATTATTATGGAATAGAGGAAGTAAATGCCGGGGGTAAATGTCTGTCCGGATATGCTTCCCGGTGTCCGCAGGTAGGGGATGAAATCGCTCTCCCTGTTACTTTAGAAATATGATGTTTTTGTTTCAATAAAGTATTGTATACTATTTATTTTTAAGTATTTATTTTTTTGCGAAAATACTTTTTATAGCGAGGAAAAATAATCTCGCAGTATTTGGCCGTTGTCTACTCCCCGGGTAAAGACTTCGAGCAGTTTAGGGTGGGGAGAATCGCTCCAAAACCCGGATAGTTGCCGCTGTAATTCTTCGATGTTGCGTACTGCGGAATATTCGAGATTGTGGAGGCGTGCAATGTTTTCCGCGCTCAGATCGTGGCGCGCTTCCAGGTATTGCGGACATATATCGCTGGTGCGGGCTCCGTCCAGGATACGGAATATGCCGCCGCCGCCGTTGTTCAGCACGATGACGCGCATCGAGGCGGGCAGATACGCATTCCAAAAAGCATTATTATCGTAAAAAAAGCTCAGATCGCCGGTTATCAGGGTCACTTGTTTTGGGTATAACGCTGCGGCTGCTCCGGCTGCCGTGCTGGAGGAGCCGTCGATACCGCTCGTTCCCCGGTTGCAGCTTACTGTAGTGCCCGTTGGCAAGGGAAATAACTGGCTGTAACGTATTGCGGCGCTGTTCGCGATCTCCAGATGCGTGTTTTCCGGAAGGCGTTGCAAAATCGCCTCCCAGGTTTTGAAATCGCTGTATGGCGCTGCTTCGCAGTAAGCTTTGTGGGCCGGTATCCGGTTTTTTTTCAGGGTATCCCAGGCATTGCGGTATCCGTGTGGACTGCATTCTATCTCCGAGAGCATTTTAAAGAAGGGTATATCGTCTGTCTTTGCGCAATGGGTCAGGGCCATATACGTATCGGGAAAGGTATGCAGGCTTACATGGATATGCGCTTTAGGGGCGGCCTGCTGCAAAAAGGATTTGATCTTTTTCGAGACGACCATCCCCCCGCAGGTGACCAATACGTCCGGACGGAAGTCTTTTGCCTGTTCGGCGGAAAGAGGGATGATGGCTTGGTCGATATGGGTAACGAAATCAGCTGACGGCATATTTGACGTGGTCTCGCAGAGGACTGCCGTATCACCATCCCGGGCGATTTTTCCCAAAATGCGCTGCAGTTCCGCATCCGGCCGATGACAGCCAATGAGGATCATTTTTTTCCGGCCGGTTTTCCATATACGGGCAATTTCATTTCGGCTTTCTTCGGAAAGGGAGGCCTCTACAGGCATGGACTCAATGATCTTCGGCAAAGGCGTTTCCTCTTCGGAGGTCTCATAAAGAGGCTCGGAAAACGGTATGTTGATATGCACAGGGGCCATTTGTTCCAGGGCAGCGTTCACGGCCAGGTTGATCTCCCGGGCATTGAACCAGGCCGTTTGTGGGTCCGAACCTTCCCGTAGAGTGGTGCCATAAACTGTATGCGGGGCCAGGACGCTGTCCTGGCGGATAGTCTGGCCTATCGCCTGGTCTGTCCACTGTGTGGGGCGGTCGGCAGACAAAACGACCAGGGGGATGCGGGAATAGTAGGCTTCGGCTACGGCTGGATAATAATTCAGTACGGCCGATCCCGATGTACAGGCCAGCGCGACCGGCGAATTCTTCTGGCGGGCCATCCCCAGTGCAAAAAAGGCAGCGCTCCGTTCATCTATTACGGAATAGCATTCCAGGCTGCTGTGGGAAAGCTCCAGGGTAAGGGGGGCATTGCGCGAGCCGGAAGATATGACAGCTGATTTTATACCTTTGATCTCGAGTATTTTTGTTAATGTCCGGCTGGTGGGGTCGGCTGAGTGTACTGTTTTGTTTGCCATTTTGGACCGAGTGTGTTAATCATTCTAAAAACCTGCTGCAAAAGTACGGCATAGGTCTTAATTTTTTATTAATTTCGACACTTGGTCTGAAAAAGACCGCATGGAATATTCACATTATGGTTTATTTGACTACTTTTGCAGGGAATAAAATGAATTCTTTAATGAAAAACATACTTATCCTAGGTGTTTGTATGGGGGCTTCCCTCCACGTTTTTGCTCAGGAAACCACGGTGGTCGATACTTTGGCCCCGGAAAAGAAAACGATCCAAAAAGATGTTCCGGCAGTTCCCGAAGCCATCGATCTGTTTAAACCCCAAAGTATCCCTTCTCCTTTTGCCGAATTGGGCCGGGTAGAGATCATTACACGGGAGGATATCGAATCTTCGGCTGTGCAGACACTTTCGGGAGTCCTTTCCCGGGTGATGAACACTTCCGTGCAGAGCAGCGGCCCGATGAATTCCCTGGGGCAGGTGTATATGCGCGATGGGGATGCCAATTCCGTGGTGATCATGATAAACGGCCAACGGGTGAACAGTATGTTGCGCAGTATCTATACGCTGGACAATATCCCGGTTTCGTTGGATATGATCGATCATATCGAGGTTCGCACGGGCGGAGACAGCAAACATTACGGGGAATTTGCCATAGACGGTGTGATCAACATCATTACCCGCAATAAAGTGGAGAACACCGGTGTTTCGGTCGGGGCCTACGGCGGAAATCTGTCTTCGTATGGGGGCGGTGTTGCCGGTGCCTATAAGCGGCATAGACTGGACGTCATCGCCAATGTGTCCGGCGATAGATCCTCATGGGAGGATCAAGAGTATTCCAACTCAAAATCCTACCTGCATACTCAATACAAGCTGTTAAAATGGATGAATGTCTTTTTTGACGGTTCTTTTGTATACAATCATTACAATATGCCGTTCATGTTCCAGCGTTCACAGAACGATGAAAATATGAATACGTATTCGTTCCGGGGGACTATCGGGTTCGATATGCCGGTGGGGCCCCGTTTCAATTTGTTTCTGAAATATTCCTATTCTAATTTCAGGGAGCAATACGACCCCTACGGCTATCGCGATTACCCAATAGACGGCCCTTATGCCCATCAGTACCTGAGCCAGGTGATATATAGCCGGTACCGGAATTCCGCTTTCAATGTGGGGGGTATATACCGGGCCAGAATGATAGACGTTTACTTTGGATTTGATTTTAATTCCGATAAGTTCATGTCTAACGATCTCCGGGGAAGCTTGCTGGACAAATGGATATTTGTTCCGGGAAGGCAGTATAGCTATTATAAATACGGTTCCGGATTCGATTCCTGGCGCATATATTACAATATGAGCGTCAAACTCAAGAAATGGTATCTCAACATGGGGGTTTCGATCAATAGTTCGAGTTCTTTTGAAAATGCAGCCTTTATGTACGGCGGAGAATTCGGGTTCAACCTGTTGAAAAATTTGAAAGTATTCGCCGGGTACGACCGGTCTTTCCGCAACCAGACGTTTTTTGAAACATATGTGGAGAACGACCTTGACAAGTATAAAGGGAACAAAAGTGCCGATAATGAGTTCGTAAACCAGTGGAATGTCGGTGTGAGGTACCAGAACGATTACAGCAGCCTGGAAATTATCGGGTATATGCAGAATACGAAAAACGCTATTGTAGCTCAGCTTCAGACGTCTGCCGGCTATTTCCAGTACGCTAACTACAGTTCGGACAAGATCGGGACAAAGGGATTTGAAGGCCGCTACCGGATCAACCTGGATAAACTGACCGACAGGACTGTTCCGATAACCAATCTCTCCGTGTCGTATGCCTATAATAAATCCGATCTGAAAAGCGTCCCTTCCTATACTTATTTGAGCAACAATTACGTCCAGTATAACGGTAAAGCTTCGGCTTCCGTACGTATTGTGAAAAACCTCTTTGTAGATGTAGATTTTGCCCTGCAAAAACGAAATGGTTTCTACCTGAAAGATCCGGATTTCAATTCCGGGTTGGAAGAACGGGCAGATACCATGCGTTATGGATGGGAGCCTCTGTTGGCAGCCCGCCTGATGTGGAAGCCCCAGAACAATCGTTACCAGATCTATGTACAAGGGCAGAATTTGTTGAACAAGAAGTATTACAGCGCTTCTTATATCCCTGCCCAGGAGATGTCTGTCGTCGCCGGTGTGAAGTACAATTTCTTCGTCGGAAGAAAGAAAGATTCTTACTACCGCAAAGAGGATTAAATGATCGTCTTCAATAAAAAAGCCGCGCATTGCGCGGCTTTTTTATTGAGGATAAAAGAAGGATTAGGCCTCTTCTCTTTTTATCAGATTATATGTCTGTGTGGCTATTTCCAGTTCTTCGTCGGTAGGGATGACCAGTACTTTCGTCCGGCTGGAATCGGTGTTGACCTCCCGGATTCTGTTTCCCGGAGCGGAATTTTTCACTTCGTCTATTTCGATACCGAAAAAACCCATATCCCGGCATACACCGGTGCGGATATACGGCGCATTCTCTCCGATACCGGCTGTAAATACGATGGCATCCAAGCCGCCCATCGCCGCCGTATAGGCTCCGACGAACTGTTTGATATGGTAACAGTACAGATGATAAGCAAACAAAGCCTTTTCGTCCCCGTTACGCATGCCTTCGGCCACGTCGCGCATATCGGAGGAACCGTAAAGCGCTTTAAGGCCCGACTCTTTGTTCAGGATACGGGAAACGTCCTCGATCGTATATCCCAATTGTTCGACCATGTAAAAGATCACCGAAGGGTCTATGTCCCCCGAACGGGTTCCCATTACGAGTCCGCTAAGAGGCCCCAGGCCCATTGAAGTATCGATGCACCGGCCGTCTTTGACCGCTGCTACCGAAGCCCCGTTGCCCAGATGAATGGTGATGATCTTCGAATGCGTTGCTCCCAGGTATTCTATAGCCTTTTCCGAAACGTATTTGTGGCTGGTGCCGTGGAAGCCGTATTTACGGATACCATACTTGGTGTAAAGTTCTTCGGGCAGGGCATAGCGATAGGCGACAGGAGGCATCGTCTGATGGAATGCCGTATCGAATACCGCAATTTGCTGGGCGGCCGGGAATACTTCCCGGGCTACTTTGTAGCCTTCATAAGCCGGGGGATTGTGTAGCGGGGCCAACGGGAACAATTCCTGAATCCTTTCCTCTACTTCGGGAGTAATCAGGCAGGTATCGGTAATATACTCCCCGCCATGTACCATGCGGTGCCCTACAGCCTTTATTTCGCCCGGATCGGAAATGACGCCCACTTTCGGGTCGGTCAACAGTTCCGCTACCCGGCGAAGTCCGGCCGTATGATCGGGGATGGCCCGCGTTTCCTGCATCTTTTCCATCTTGTCACCGCGCAGGAATTTGTGCGTGATGGCACCTTCCGGCTGTCCGATGCGTTCCACCAATCCGGAGGATACGGGACGGCGTGTGTCCATGTCTATCAACTGATATTTGATGGACGAACTGCCGGAATTCAAAACCAATATTTTCATTTTAAACGATTGTAATATATGTTATTTATCCTGTGCCTGTATGGCGGTAATGATGATCGTATTGAGAATGTCGTCCACTGTGCATCCCCGTGAAAGATCGTTCACCGGCTTGTTGAGCCCCTGGAGCATAGGCCCGATAGCCAAAGCCCCCGTTTCGCGTTGTACGGCTTTATACGTATTGTTACCGGTGTTCAGGTCGGGAAATATAAGTACCGAGGCCTGTCCGGCCACTTGTGAATCCGGCATTTTGCTGCGGCCGACTTTCATATCGACGGCGGCATCGTATTGGATAGGCCCTTCGATCTTCAGGTCGGGGCGCCGGCTGCGGGCGATGGCCGTGGCTTCGCGGACGATGTCCACATCGGCCCCTTTGCCGGACGTGCCGGAAGAATAGGACAGCAGGGCTACTTTCGGTTCGATGCCGAAAGCCAGGGCGGTATCGGCCGAGGAAACGGCTATTTCAGCCAGTTGGGGCGCATCCGGATTGGGATTGACGGCGCAGTCCCCGAAGATGGCTACACGATCCGGCAGGCACATGAAGAATACGGAAGAAACGATCGATACGTCTTTTTTGGTCTTGATGATCTGGAACGCAGGCAGGATCGTATGACCCGTGGTGTGCGTGGCTCCGGACACCATGCCATCGGCCAGCCCTTTGAAAACCATCATCGTGCCGAAATACGACACGTCGGCTACCGTATCCCGGGCGGCCTCTTCGGTCACTCCTTTGTTTTTGCGTAGCTCGTAATAAGTCTTCACGAAATCCTCATAGTATTCGCTGTTTACCGGATCGACTACATTTACTTTGTCGAGGTCTATTTCGACTCCGGCGCGCATCGCCGTCTCCAATACCAATTCCCGGGTGCCGAGAATAGTCAGGTCGACCAAATCCATATTGGCCAGACGGGCGGCTGCCGTGACGATACGTTCGTCGTCGCCCTCGGGCAGCACGATGTGGCGGCGCTGGGCTTTGGCCATCTTATACAGGTTGTACAGGAACATTTTCGGCGTCATGCCGTCTGTTTTGAACGTAATGATCTTCTTTTCGAGCGCTTCTGTGTCGATCGATTCGCGGAAAGCGCGCAGCATCGTTTCGATTTTTTCGATGCTGGAAGGGTAGATGCGGGAATTTACCCGGCTTACGGTTACGGCCGTATCGAACGTATTGCCCTGCACGCTCAATACGGGCATGGTGATCATGTTGTTGTCGAACAGCCGGATGATCTCCCGGTCGGGCAGCAGCCCGGCGGTGAGTACGACACCCGAAATGTTCGGGCACGATACGGAATGGTTGGACAGGGCGGCGGCCATCAGGATATCGCTCCGGTCGCCCGGCACGATAATCAGGGTATTGTTGCGCACCATTTTCAGAAAATTCGGCGTCTGCATGGCGCCAACCTGCGAATCCTCCACTACATTGCTCAGATAGTCGTGCCCCAGCAGTACACGGGCCCCCAGGGCGGAGCGTATCTCCTCCATCGTAGGGCAGTCCAGCCGGTGGTTGGCCGGTATGGCAGCCGTCAGTACGTCGTCGTTCTCGATAGCCAGGGAAATGTCGTCGCGGAGTTTTTTCGGGTCGCCGGTCACCTTGTTGGCGATGGCGGCCAGCACTTCGACGTCTTTCTCGCGGAACTGTTTGTACACCAGATTCATGTTCGTGACGAGTTCTTCGTCCGAAAGGTCGTTTTGGGCTTCGACTAAAATCGTGGGCAAGCCCAGATTGCGGGGTATCTCGAGGTTTACTTCGAATTCCAGGATGGAACCTTCGGGGTAGAAATCGCTGCCGTCCACCAGAATGTAGTCGAATTGCTCTTCCAGCGATTTGTACTGGGCGATGATCCGGTTGATGATCACGTCCTGTTTGCCTTGGTTGGTCAGGCGCTCGATCTGGGAACGGGTAAAAACGAATGCGTCGTCGTATTTCATTTCGAGATTGAAATACGAGAGCATGGTTTCGATGTGCTCGTCCTTCGCGCCGCCTACCGGGTCGGAGATCACCGGGCGGAAATAACCCACTTTCTTCGTCATGCCGACCAGGATGTTCATCAGGCCCAGCGAAACGGATGTTTTACCGCTGCGGGCGTGCGATGTAGCCACGAAAACTGCTTTGTTCATGTCTTTATATACTGTTTTGTTCTTGCTGTTCCAAATAGGCTCTACAAAGTTAATCAATCTGGCGCTAAAATATCCTGTGGAAAGGAATGTTTTCTCCCTAGGGCCCTACGAATGTTTTCATAAAAGATATTAATTAAGTATTAAAAAACCTCTCTCCGGCATTGCGATATCTAAAATTTAGCCTTAATTTGTGCCAACAATGGCACTGAAAGCGAACCGGGAGGGGAAAATTTATTTAAAATCCTGTGAGTTAGTGATTTATGTGTCAAAGAGGGATTTTGAGGATCCTAAATAACAAAAAACAAAAGTCATACTTTTTACGCGCAATGAAATATACTCCTGCATTCAAAGCAGTGTTTTTGCTGCTCCTTATATCGTTCCTGTCGATTGATCATTCGGCTTTCGCCCAGCAGCTTGAGCGGACTATGAGAGGACGTGTGGTAGACCTGTATACTAAAAAGCCTATCGAAAGTGCCCATGTGGTCAATATGAATACTTTGAAAGGGGCCAATAGCGACGACAACGGATTTTTCTACCTGCAGGCAGCTTTGGGAGACTCTTTGTATATTTCGTTTGTAGGCTATAAAAGCCAAACTTTTTACGTGTCGGACAATATGCTCAACAGGCAGTACACCCCTTTTTATATTATTCCTGCGGTATACGAACTAGACCAGGTGGTTATACATGGTAATTACCTTTCTGGAATACTCGAGGTCGATGTCCGTGCGCTCGATCCGGTATTTTCGGATAATATAGTGTCGCTGGCCAACCTGAAGACATCCGAGCAGATAGATAAAAATGCCGCCCGGAGGCTGAACCCGTTCAATCCGGTCGAATTCGTCAATCATTTCTTTTCCAACGATAAAAAGATCCGCAAGATGATGGAAGAGGATAAAGTGGCTTCGATGTTGGCCGAACGCTACGACCGGGATTTTCTTAAAAAGTCTTTGGGGCTCACGCAGGAAGAAATCGATGAACTGCTGATCTTCTGCCGGCAGGATCCCAAATGGGTGTTGCATGCTTCCGACCTGGACCTTCTCCAGGCGCTGATGAAGTGCAAGGAGGAAATGGATGCTAAAGCCAAAGCGAAAGCTGCAGGGCAAAAATAGCGGCGCCTTTACCCGGTTTGCACAAATAATGCAATATATGGTGGTTCCCTTTGCTTGCGGTCGTTATCGTTGGCTGACGAAAGGAACTTCGAATTCCCGATCGGGATTGTTCCCAATCTATAGAATGAAGGTATGCCTATCGGATAGAAGTGCAGATTGCTTTTATTGACGAAAGGGTATTTCCTTACTTTTCAGGAAGGCTTTTGAGATATTCTGCGGCAGCTAATGCGCAGTTTTCCCCATCTATGGCAGCAGAAACGATGCCGCCGGCATACCCGGCTCCTTCGCCGGCCGGAAAAAGCCCCTGTATCTCTATATGCGATAAACTCACCGGATCGCGTGGAATACGCAGGGGGGAGGACGTGCGGGTCTCTACCCCGATAATAGTTGCCTGAACCGTATAAAACCCTTTCATTTTATTCCCGAACATCTTTAGCCCTTCTCTTAGTCGCGGGGATATAAAATCTCCCAATACATAATCCATATCTGCCGGAATGATGCCGGGAATATAGGTCGTGTCGTCGAGCGTAGAGGAAATGCGTCCTTCACAGAAATCGGTCATCCGGGCTGCGGGAGCTGCCTGGGTTTTTCCGCCCGCCTCCCAGGCCCGGTGTTCCATGTCTTTCTGGAAATTCATCAGTGCCAGGATGCCGTATTGGGCATATCCCGGGATGTCTTCCGGATCGACAGATACGACGATCCCCGAATTTGCCTTTTTTCCACTGCGGGCCGAAGAGGACATTCCGTTTACGACCACTTGCTCTTGGTCTGTAGCACAGGGTACGATATTCCCGCCCGGGCACATGCAGAAACTGTAAACCCCTTTTCCCCCGCACTGTGTTACCAGCCGGTATGCGGCGGCGGGCAGGTATTGTCCCCGGCCTTCGGGGCCGTATTGTATTTTGTCTATCAACTCCTGCGGATGTTCCAGCCGGACGCCTACCGCCGTTCCTTTGGCTTGTAAGGCTATTCCTTTCCGATGCAGCAACTCATAAATGTCCCGGGCGGAATGTCCCGTAGCCAGGATGACGGCATCTGCCGTGTATTTATTTCCGTCATGGGTAGTTACTCCCCGGATACGGCCATCTTTTACGATCAGGTCGGAGACTCTTTGCCCGAACAGGTAGCTGCCGCCCGCCTCTACGATCTTTTTGCGGATATTTTCCACCACGGCAGGGAGTTTGTCCGTTCCGATATGAGGTCGGGCATCGGTCACGATCTCTTCGCAGGCTCCGTTCTGCACCAGACGGGAGAGGATGCCGGAGGTGTCGCCCCGTTTTTTGGAGCGGGTGTAGAGTTTCCCGTCGGAATAGGTTCCGGCGCCCCCTTCCCCGAAACAGTAGTTGGAATCGGTATTTACGATATGCTCAGTACATAGCGCTTTGATATCCCGCCGCCGCGTACGGACGTCTTTTCCCCGTTCCAGTACGACAGGGCGGTATCCGCATTCGATGGCTTTCAGGGCGGCGAACATCCCGGCCGGCCCGGAACCGGCGATGATCACTTCGCGGGCGCTCTGCACGTCGGGATATTCTACAGGTGGAGTATTTTCGGGAAAATCATTCCCGGTATAGGCCGTTACGGTCAGTTCGATCGTCACATGCCGTCCCCGGGCATCTATAGATCGGCGCTGTACCTGCAACGCGTTCAATTCCCCGGGCCGGATATGGGCCTGCTTGCAGGCGGCCTCGCGTACTGTCGAAGCATCGGCTGCATCCGCCGGGGAGAGCCGGAGCTGTATTTCGGAGATCATTGGAGTTCCTGCCGGGGTTTGAGGGCGGAGTAGATGGTGGCTATTCCGCCGGTGAGCGGGGTAAAACGCGTAGCCAAAAAACCGTCCGAACGGAGCAGGTTGATGAAGTTCTTTCCGGCCGGGAATGCCTGGATGGATTCCGGCAGGTAAGTATAGGCCCTGGGATCGCGGGATACGATCTTGCCGATAAGCGGCAGGACATACTTCGTATAGAACGAATAGCCTTGTTTTACCGGGAATTTCGTCGGACGGGAAAATTCGAGGATCAGCAGCATACCGCCTGGTTTGAGTACCCGGTGTATTTCGGAAAGGCTTTGGGCAAGGTTCTCGAAATTGCGCACCCCGAAGGAAATGGTTACCAGGTCGAAGGTATTATGGTCGAACGGAAGGCTCTGGCAATCGGCTTTCTGGAAGAATATTTTATCTCCGAAGCCTTTTTTGCGGGCTTTTTCCCGGCCGATGTCCATCATCTTTTCCGACAGGTCGACCGCGTCGATCCTCTCGGGATGCAGGCGCCGGGCCATCATGATGGCCTGGTCTCCGGTGCCGGTGGCGATGTCCAGGATGCGTTTGGCGCCGGTTCTTTTGGCGATGTGCACCATCTTTTTCCGCCAGAGAACGTCTATTCCGAAAGACAGGAAATGGTTCAGGAAGTCGTAATGCCCGGATATTTTGTCGAACATTTCGCGTACCTGTTGGGTTTTGCTCTTGGAAGAATGTTGGTCCGGCTTAATGCTTGCTGCCATGAAAGTGTGTGTGTTTTCTAACGCAAATTTAGCTATTCCCGTTCAGACGGGCAAGTATGACTTCAGAGAGGCGCTCTCTCCGGTTGATTCCCGCTGTATCCGGCTAAACTTACCAGACGTACGGCCTCGGCGGCCGCCCGGACGTCGTGTACCCGCAGGATATCGGCCCCGCCGACCAGTGCCAGGGTGTTGAGTACCGTAGTGCCGTTCAGGGCCTCTCCAGGCGTAATTCTTAGGGTTTTCCAGACCATTCCTTTGCGGGACATGCCGGCCAGTACCGGACACCCCAGCTTTTTAAACTCTCTCAGATCCCGGAGCAGTTGGAAATTTTGGTCTGCATTTTTGGCAAAGCCGAAGCCGGGATCGATGATCACGTCTTTCACTCCCATACTTCTCAGGCATTCCAACCGCAGCGAAAGATGGGCCACCACTTCTTTTGTCATGTCGCTGTAAACGGCGTTGGCAGCCATTTCGTCGGGCATCCCTTTGGTGTGCATCAGGATATAGGGCAGTCCCAATCGGGCTACCGTAGGGAACATTTCGCGGTCGAAATCCCCTCCGGAAATGTCGTTAATGATATGCGCGCCCGCATCTGCCGCCATTTCCGCTACCCGGGAACGGAAAGTATCCACCGATATCGTCGCCTGGGGAAAACGGTCGGAAACGGCCCGGATGGCGGGTATTACACGTGCGATTTCGGTATCTTCGTCCGCCACTTTGCACCCCGGGCGGGTAGAGCACCCTCCGATATCGAGAATGCCGGCGCCTTCGGCCAACATGGTCTCCGCCCTTTCGACGGCCAGCGCGGCCGTATCCGTCCGGGAAGAGGCGTAAAACGAGTCGTCGGTCATGTTTATGATACCCATGACCTGGGGTTTGTCGTACGTCATAGAAGTTCTGTCGTTTTGTAAGTCACAAAAATACGCATATAATACTTTACAAAAGGCGTTAAAAATAGCTATATTTGGGGGAAGAAATCAGGTAAAACTATGACTGAAGAGCAAATAAGGATGTTTTTCGCCATGAACGGCAAATACTTCGAGCAGGCCGCGGCACCAATGTTACACGACATATTGGCCGGCTTGCCGGCAGACCGCGCGATGATGGTCAGTTCGTTGAATTATAAAGACCCGACCACGGCCTTGCTGCTTTCGCTCATTCCCCTGCTCACGATATTCATCAACGGGGTGGACCGCCTTTACCTGGGCCAGTTGGGCTTGGGGCTTCTCAAATTCTTTACTCTCGGAGGATTGGGCCTGTGGACTATTGCGGACTGGTTCCTGATCATAGGGTCGGCCCGGCGGCGGAATCTTTCCCTCCTATTGGAGTCCCTGGGATATCCCGGATTTTAAGACGCCTGCTCGATACAGAATCTTTAAGATCAAAAATATTGATCTTATTCCAGGGTTGCATTAAAACACGATATTAAGTTAAAATAATATGGATATAGAGCAGGTGCGCGACCTCTGCCTTTCCCTTCCGGGCACTACGGAGTCTTTTCCGTTCGGAAAGTTCCCGTCGGCCAAAGATATCCTGGTATTCAAAATAGAAGGGAAAATATACCTGTTTTGCGATCTGGCTGCCGAACTCTTACGCATTGAGATAAAATGTGATCCCGAGCATGCGGATGCTTTGCGGGCTGATTATTCCGCAGTGGATAAGGGATTTGCGAACAAATGGATGTCGGTGTCGCTTTCCGGGGATATGAGGGCCAGGGAGATCGAGCATTGGATACGCCATTCGTACCGGCTGGTGATCGCCGGGCTGCCCCGAAGAGTAAGAGATAAGTACGGCCAGCCGGAGTAGCCCCGTAAAAATATCCTATAGTTTTTTTGCCGGGGCTTATCTTTTTGTTACAATATTTAATATTTATTTGTAAATATTAATTAAATTGCTCAGAATAAATCCAAGCGGACAATAACCAATCAACTAACTATACAGATAAAATCATGGAAAAAAAACTCGATTTTTCAGAAGTGCTCACCCAGGGAATAGGAGTGGGGCTTAAAAACCTTCCTTCGATGATCGCCGCCGTCGTACTGTGGCTGGTGACGATCTGGATCCCATACCTGAACGTGGGCACGACGATCGCTATTTCGACCCTGCCCATCGAACTGAGCAAGGGCAAAGTGATCTCCCCGCTGATGATCTTCGACAAGAAGTATTACAAATACATGGGGGAATATTTCCTGTTGGCGGCTTTTATGTATGTAGCTATCCTGATCGCTATGGCATTTCTGGTAATACCGGGTATCGTGGTATCCATCGCCTGGTCGATGGCGGTGCTCCTGCTATTGGACAAAGGCTTTAATCCTACGCAGGCTATCTCGGAGAGCAACAAAATCACATACGGGCACAAATGGACGATATTCTTCGTGTATTTCGTGTTGATCGTGGTTATGGCGGTGCTCACTTATATCTTCGGGCTGATCCCGTATATCGGCGGCGTGCTGAACGTACTCGTCCTTATATGCTTCATGGTGGCTATGCTGGGCTGCCAGGGCGTGATATACGGCAAACTTTCCGCCGGGATTCCGCACCGGCACGACTAATAAAAGCGTTTTTCAGATGAGTATAAAAAACGCCGGCCATATGGCCGGCGTTTTCCGTCCGGCAAAGAAGGAATGCAGTCCGGGTTATTTATAGACGATCGATTTCACATTAAAAGTAAAATTTTGCCTCAGAATAAGGGAGAACAGCAGGAATATTCCGATCACCGCGCTATTGAACAGGTAAGGGAAAAGGGAATCCTGCGTATGGAAAACCCATCTGAAAAAATCCACGATAAACGGCGATACGGTAAGCGCCGCGTAGTTCATGGTGAGAACCAAAGCCAAAGCCAGTGTGGATTGACGGCCGGTAGAGCTCTCTACGGCCTTTTCGTAAGCGATCGGCTGTATTATGCCGTATCCGAATCCCAGCAGGAGCGAAGATATGCCGAAAATCCACTCGCTATGAGCTTTGCAGCCTAGCAATAATCCAATGAACATCATGGTTATCGCCGCTTGGATCGTGATACTTTTAAAACATTTGATCACCGAAGGCAGGATAAATCCCGCGATCATCACGGCAATGAAAAACAGGGCCGTAATAACACCTACCTGCGAATCGTTGATATGATATTGGCCAGCGATAAAAGGCAGGTAATAAGAGATGATACCTATCGCATAGGTGGTTACACCATAGAGCAACATCGCTCCGGCCAACGGTTTCCATTTGATTCCCCCTTTAGGCAGTTGTGGAGCTGCAGTGGGAGGCGTCGATTTATGCCGGTCCTTCAGCAAAGGTGTCAATAACAGGGGGATCAATGGGGTCAAATAAACGACAAAGGGAAGATGCCAGTTTTCTCTGGACAGCCAGCCCACTGTAAACGTAGCTACGACCAAAGACAGGTTGGCAATACCTGATTTTATCCCCAGTTGTTTCGTGCGGTATTTGCCGGTGAAATAATCGGCGATGAGTCCGGCTGCGATCGGTATCACGAGCCCGCATCCGACGCCCAACAGGCAGCTTATCACGATCAGGGCTGTCATGGAACCGGCGAAAAAGTAGGCGATTCCGCTGGCCAAATATATTACCAGTGCTACGGATAGTATCCCGATCTTATTTTTAGAAACGGACAACTTGCCCGACAGTAATACGAACGGAATAATACAAAGGTTCGGCAAGATCGTCAGTAATTGAACCTCCAGTTCCGACGAATGGGGGAATACCGCTTCGATATTATTTAAAACAGGTGTGATTGCCAAGCCCGGCAGGTTGACTACCAAAGAGATGGACCATATGGCTATTAACGTACCCAGGGATATTGTCCCTCGGCCTGTTTCTATTTTCATGTTATATCGGGTTTGTTTTTAGGTTGTTGTTTAAAATAAGAACTATATCACCATCGATTTTGTATTTGGGTTGTCCTATGCAATTTAGGAAAATCCGCGACAATAAATGCATTGGGAGGGAATATCTTTTTTCCGGTCTTAAAATGAAAAACGCCGCAAGTTTTTAACTTGCGGCGTTTGAAGCGAGCCGGTAGAGAGATTCGAACTCACGACCCCGAGATTACAAATCACGTGCTCTGGCCAACTGAGCTATACCGGCATAGATGCCTTCAGGCGGTTGCAAAGGTAAAAAATATTTCTTTTTATCCAAACCCTCCGGCATATTTTTCAGTTACTTGTCGTATTCGTCCAAATAGTTGAATATCTTGGTAAACAGGTGCAGGCGGTCCGGTGCGGGGACATTGTGTTCGTGCCCCGGATAGATCATATAATCCATCTGTACTCCTTCTTTTACGGCGGTGCGCAACAGCTCCTGCGATTGTTGCCATACGACCGTCGGATCCGCCGTACCGTGGATAACCAGCATATGGTTTTTCAGGCGCCCGATCTTGTCCGTCAGGCGGGCGGCGGCATAACCTTCCGGATTGTCCTGGGGAGTATCCATGTACCGTTCGGTGTACATGACCTCATACCACTTCCAGTCGATCACAGGCCCTCCGGCCACGCACACCTTGAATACGTCCGGGTGGGTGAGCATCATCGAAATGCTCATGAATCCTCCGTAGCTCCATCCGTATACGGCGATACGTTCCGGATAGACGAACGACTGGTTTTTCAGAAATTCGATGCCCAGCATCTGGTCTTTCACTTCGAGTTGTCCCAAGCGGCGGTGTACCGCGCTTTCCCAGTCGAAACCCCGGGCGGGCGTACCCCGGTTGTCCATCGTGAAGACGACGTACCCTTTTTCAGCCAGTACGTGCATCCACAGGTCGGCCCCGCCGCGGAATACGTTGCGTACCATCTGGACATGCGGGCCGCCGTACACATATACCAGCACCGGATAGCGGCGCGTGGGGTCGAAGTTGGAGGGAAGCACGAGCCGGGTGTTGTATTCTACGTTGTCGCGGATGATCTTGCCTAAGCGTACCGTGCCTATTTTATAATCCTGGAAAGGGTTTTTGGCCGAGAAGAGTTCGCGCTCGGTCTTGCCCATGTTGCGGCCGTCTTTGGTCAGGGCCACCAGCTCGGCGCGTCCGGGGGTGTTCAGGTCGGTAAACTGGCAGACCATGTATTTGCCCAGAGGGTCGACCTGCCCGTTCCAAGTGCCTTTGCCCGACCGGACGAAGCCTACTTTTCCGGTCTTCAGGTCGGTGAATTTGAGGGTACGGTCCAGTCCGGCATCGGCAGTGGCTACATAATAGAAAATGTCTCCCACCAGTCCGATCACGCCTTCCACCTGCACGGCGCCGTCCGTGGCTTTGCCCAGAAGCTGGCCGTCGGTGGAATAGCGGTAGTAGTGTACGTTCCCGTCGCGTTCGCTGCGCCAGAAGAATTCGTTGGGTCGGCCTTTAAAAAACCGGGCAGGCTCCTCCGGTTCTACCCAACGATCCGAGTCCTCTTGGAACAGGGTTTTGACGAAGGCCCCTGTCGAAGCGTCGAATTTATTGAACTTCATGTGTTTCTGATCCCGGGTGAGCTCGGCTACGTACAGGTATTTGTCCGAAGGATCCCAGGTGACTGCAGTCAGATAGTCTTCTTTGCCGCCTTGTTTGCCGACCTGTATAGTGGTTCCCGCCTGGATGTCGTAAATATGGAGAGTTACTTCCTCGGATTTTTCTCCGGCCATCGGGTAGGGTATGTCCTTTACAGAGGCGATGCGGGTAGTGGTATTTACGATGGGATAAGTGGTTACCATCGATTCGTCTTTCCGGTAATAGGCTATTTTCGTTCCGCCGGGGGAGAAAAAGAGGCCGCCGGTGATGCCGAATTCATTCCGGTGGACGGTCTCGCCGTTGACGATGCCGTTACCGCCGTCTTTGGTCACCTGTACGGTGCGCCCGTCTTTCTGATAGTAGACATTTCCGTTCTTGCTGTAAGCGATGGCGTTCTTTTGGGGGCTTACCTGAAGGTTGGGAAGGCCTGCCTCCCAAGATACAAGCACTTTACCGGTCTTCCTGGAGATGCTGTATTCGAATATGCGGTCGGCCGAGCGGAAATACAGGTTATCGGCATCTTTCCACCAGTAGGAAGCCGGGACGGAGGGCATGGGCATTCCGGCAGCTTTCTCGATATCGGCTGCGGTGATCCTCGAGACGGAGCCTTTCGGGGTTTCGAGAACTATCTCGCGTTTTTCAGTGTCATAGCGCGCCCAACGGGCTCCGGAAGGCGACCATTGTACGCTGGAGTAACTTACCGGGTAGAACTGCCGGGCCGACAGGATAGCGTCGGACAGGGTGAATTCCTTTTTCTGGGCCCATAAGCCGGTAGCAACTGTCGCCAGGGCGATGAGCAGGAAGTGTTTGAGTTGTTTCATTTTATCGGTTGTTATTTTTCTGCGTTTTCTGTTTTATCGTCGGTTATTTCCTTTATCCTTTTTACGTACTTTTCTTTTGTCACCAACACA
>CAUHQV010000040.1 GCA_959608625.1 uncultured Flavobacteriales bacterium | reverse complement strand
TTCTTCCCAACATTAATTACATTCCCTGATATGGTCAAAAAAGAAATAATAGGCAAGGTTTTTCTCCTTTTTCAGCAGGGCATAAAAAAGCCGCGCCCAAGAGGGTGCGGCTTTGCCGTATAAGGACGGAAATCCGTTTACTTGCGGTAGAAAGCGAGTTCGTCCAGCGAGAACTGGCCGATGAAGTTGGCGTGTTTATCCACTTCGGCTTCGGCCCAGCGGGTGAACACGTTGGCGGATTCGCCGAACAGTTCGGCATTCTGCGAAGCGTCGCGTATCAGCAGGTGGGCCATGATGATGTAGGCGGACATTTCCACCAGACGGCGGGCAAAGAATTCGATCTGCTCGTTGTCTTTGTTTTCGGTGGCTTTGTTCACGGCCTGCTCGTACTTGTCGGTCATGGCTTTGATGCGGTTCATCAACCCTTCGAATTCGGGAGCCACCTGGGTGGTCTGCTCGAATTCGCGCATGCGCGCCAAATAAGCCTTGGTGGTGACGTAGCGGATGGCGGCTACGACCTGAAGCTGCGTGGTGCCTTCGTAGATAGAAGTGATACGCGCGTCGCGATAGATGCGTTCGCAGGCGTAATCCTTCATGAACCCGGAACCGCCGTGCACTTGGATGCAGTCGTAGGCATTTTGATTGGCGAATTCGCTGCCCATACCTTTCACCAGCGGGGTGAAGGAGTCGGCCAGGCGGGAATAAGCCTTCGCTTCGGCCTTTTCTTCCGGCGTGAGCGCGCGTTCGCGGGCGATATCGTCGAGTGCTTTATAAATGTCCACATAACGGGCTGTTTCGTAAAGCAGGGCGCGGGAAGCGTCCAGTTTGGCCTTCATCGTGGAGAGCATATCGTATACGGCCGGGAATTCGATGATGGATTTTCCGAAGTGCTTGCGGTCTTTGGCGTATGACAGGGCTTCGTTGTAAGCAGCCTGCGAGATACCAACCGACTGTGCGGCGATACCCAGACGGGCGCCGTTCATCAGGGCCATTACGTATTTGATAAGGCCCAGGCGGCGTTCGCCGCAAAGCTCTGCTTTTGCATTCTTATAAACGAGTTCACAGGTAGGCGAACCTTTGATGCCCATCTTGTTCTCGATGCGGCGTACCGTTACGCCTCCCTGGTTGCGGTCGTAGATGAACATCGAAAGCCCGCGTCCGTCCTTGGTGCCGTCTTCCGAGCGGGCCAGTACCAGATGCACATGGGAGTCGCCGTTGGTGATAAAACGCTTTACACCGTTGAGCAGCCAGCAACCGTCTTTTTCGCTGTACGTGGCCTTGAGCATGACGGACTGTAGGTCGGAACCGGCATCCGGCTCAGTCAGGTCCATCGACATTGTCTCTCCGGCGCATATGCGGGGGATGAAACGTGCACGCTGTTCTTCGTTACCGAATTCGTAGAGCGTCTCGGCGCAATCCTGCAAAGCCCAAATGTTCTCGAAGCCGGCGTCGGCGCGGGACACCATATCGGCCGCGATCAGATAAGGGGTGGTGGGGAAGTTCAGCCCGCCGTAACGACGGGGCATCGACATACCCATCAGCCCGGCGTCTACCGTGGCCTTGATGTTTTCCTGGGTGCCGGAAGCGTACTGAACGTGACCATTCACTACCTGGGGGCCTTCATGGTCTACGCCCTCGGCGTTGGGGGCTATCGTTTCGGCGCAGATCTCGCCGACGATCTCCAGCACTTTGTCGTAGCTGTCGATAGTATCTTCGTGGTCTACCGGGGCGTAATCGTATGCGTCCTTGTCGGCAAATCCGCGTTCTTTCAACTCCACGATCCGCTTCATCAGGGGATTGGAGAGCTGGAACTTCAGTTCCGGGGTATCTGTATAAAAGTTTGCCATTTTCTTACTTCGAATTTTGTTTGTAATACTTGATCATCTTGGGAACGACTTCCTCTACCGGGCCGTTGATCACATAGTCGGCGATCGCGTTGATAGGGGCGGCCGGATCGGTGTTGATGGAAATGACCATCGAGCTTTCCTGCATGCCCGCGATGTGCTGTATCTGCCCCGATATACCGCAGGCGATGTACAGTTTGGGGCGTACGGTTACGCCCGTCTGTCCGATCTGGCGTTCGTGTTCGCAGAAACCGGCGTCCACCGCAGCACGGGAAGCGCCCACTTCGGCTTTCAGTACATCGGCCAGTTCGAAGAGCAGTTGGAAGTTCTCCTTAGAGCCCATTCCGTAGCCCCCGGAAATGATGATGGGGGAACCCTTGATGTTGACTTTCGATTTTTCCACATGGCGTTCGATCACCTGGACGATGAAATCGGTGCCCGGAATGTATTTTTTCACGTCATGGCGTTTGACCTCGCCCTGATAGTTTTCGGCCAGTACCTGTTTTTTCATCACGCCTTCGCGCACAGTAGCCATCTGGGGACGGTTTTCCGGGTTGACGATCGTCGCTACGATGTTTCCTCCGAATGCCGGGCGGATCTGGTAAAGCAGGTCTTTATACGATTTGCCTTCCTTCTTGTCTTCGTGGTCGCCGATCTCCAGCGCCGTGCAATCCGCCGTCAATCCGCTTTTCAAGGCGGAGGAAACGCGGGGCCCCAGGTCGCGGCCGATCACAGTCGCGCCCATCAGGCATATCTGGGGTTTCTCTTCTTTGAAGAGGTTCACCAGCGCCGAAGTGTGGGGCAGGGAAGTGTAAGGGGCCAGGCCCTTGCCGTCGAATACGTGCAGTACGTCCACTCCGTATTTCATTACCTGTTTTTCGATGTCTTTCAGGTTTTCGCCGATCACGACGGCCTCGAGTTTGCAGCCCAGCCGGTCGGCCAGCGAACGCCCTTTGGTGAGCAGCTCCAGGCTTACCTCGCGGACAACGCCGCCTTCTATTTCACAGTATACAAATAGGTTGTTCATGTCTTTTTCGTTTTTTGCTAGGTTAACCGATAGTGTGATTGGCCAGGAGTTCTTTGACCAGGTCTTCGACCTCGGCGTCCGCGGCGGAAATAGTCTTGTTTTCCTTGGCCTGGAAAACGATGTTCTCCACGGTCTTCACTTTGGTGGGGGAACCGGCCAGTCCGCACTGAGCCAGGTCGCCGTTCACATCGGCCACACTCCATTCGGCCAGGTTCAGGTAGTCGCGTTTGTCGCAAAGACCGATATAGTCGGTAGCGCCCTGCTGTTTTTCCGTAATGGTTTTGGCGTGTTTGTATTTCTGAACGAGTCTGGCGTTGCGCGGACGGCAGGGGGCTGCCGAGCCGTTGACCGTCACTACCAACGGCAGGGGAGCCTCAACGACTTCCACACCGCCGTCTATGCGGCGTTTTACCGTAGCGCGGCCGTTTTCCACTTTCTGGATCTCTTCGGCGTAGGTCACCTGGGTAATACCCAGTTTTTCCGCTACCTGGGGGCCTACCTGGGCGGTATCGCCGTCGATAGCCTGGCGCCCGCCGATGATCAGGTCGAAATCCTTGATCTTCCGGATCGCCATGGACAACGCGTAGGAAGTAGCCAGCGTATCGGCACCGGCAAAAGCGCGGTCGGTAAGCAGGTATCCTCCGTCGGCTCCGCGGAAGAGGCCTTCGCGGATGATATCGGCGGCGCGGCCCGGGCCCATGGTCAGCACGGTCACGGTCGAGCCGGGGTGGGCGTCTTTGATACGCAATGCCTGTTCGAGGGCGTTGAGGTCTTCCGGGTTGAAGATAGCCGGCAGCACGGCACGGTTGATAGTACCGTCGGCCTTCATGGCATCTTTGCCCACGTTCCGGGTATCCGGCACTTGCTTGGCCAATACTACGATTTTCAAACTCATTGTATTTACAGTCAATTGGTTATTACTCTGTTTTCCGGCCGGAAGAAAGGCATTGAGGCCGATCGTGCCGTACAGGCATCCCTGTGCGGTATTCCGAAAGCCGGCGCGGCAAATTTACTGAAAGTATTAAAATTGCGAAAATTTATATTGTGAAATTTGGCCTTTCACCCATTTAAGGGACGCTGGGCCAATAAATTGACAAAGCGCCGCCCTCCCGGGGAGAAAAACAGCGCTTTGTCGTCCTAACAACTAATATTCTATTATAAATTGAATGCTTCGTTTTTGTAGAGCAAATTTCCTTTGACCATCGTGCCCGCTACGTTGAACTTGTCGTCCAGCAGGGCGATATTGGCCTTGAATCCTTTTTCGATCTTGCCCACTTCGTGTAGGCCCAGGCTTTGCGCCTGGTTCCAGGAGGTGGTCTTTACCAGTTCTTTCAAAGGAATGCCTGTGATCTCGTACACGTTGCGCAGCCCGTACTGGAAAGGCAGCGTGCTGCCCATCAGGTTGCCCGACGGTAGGCGCGCTTCGTGATTTTTGAGGATCATCTCCAGTCCGCCCATCACGTATTTCCCGTCCGGCAGGCCGGAGGCGAGCAGCGAATCGGTGATCAGCAGGATCTGTCCCACCGGTTTGACGTTGAACACGATCTTGATGATGTCCGGCTTTACGTGCAGTTTGTCGCAAATCAGTTCTATCTTCACGTCGTTATCCGCAAATCCGGCGCCTACCAGCCCGATCTCCCGGTGGTGAAGCGGGGACATTTGGTTGAAGAAGTGCGTCAGGTGCGTCAATCCGGCTGCTTTGGCCTGGATAAAATCGGCATACGTCGCTCCGGAATGCCCGGCGGACGTAACGACCCCCATTTCCCGCATATCGGAAATGAATTCCATCGCGCCTTCCACTTCCGGAGCGACCGTAACGATCTTCACCGGAGCGATGGCGTTGAGTTGTTTGATCTCTTCCGTATCCGGCAGGCGGATAAATTCCGGATTCTGCGCCCCTTTGTAAGCACAGTTGATGTAGGGCCCTTCGATGTGCATGCCCGGCGCTTCCGCCCAGCGTTCGTTGCGCCGGTACTCGGCCACCGCTTCGGCCGCTTTTACCAACACGTCGTTCGGCTGGGTGAGAGTGGTGGGCAGGAACATCGTGACGCCCTCTTTCAGGCGCGCTTCCGCGATCTTGTCCACGCTTTCGGCTCTCCCGTCGCACACGTCGTACCCGACGGCTCCATGGGTGTGTTCGTCGATAAATCCCGGGTAGGCAATAAGGCCTTCCCCTTCGATGATGTCGTCGAAGTTCTCGGGATTGACCTCTTTTTCGGTGACGGATTTGATGTATTCCCCGTCGATGATAATGTTGGCGTATTTATAATCGATATCGGGGGATATCACCCGTACGTTTCTTATCAGTTTCATATTTGTATCTCTCCTTTTTCCTTTAATACTTCAAAGATACGGCTTTATAGTAAAAACAGCGCCCGGATTGCGATAAAATGCATAAAATATTCGATGAATGTCGAATATTTTCCTATCTTTGTCCCGGCAAGTCCCACACGACCAGCTCCTGTCCAACCCCCCAGGGTGGGAACGCAGCAAGGGCACGACGGTCGTAGCGGTGCGATGTGGGTCGCTTGCCATTTTTTATGCCCCTACTGCAAAAAATTAACATTTAGGGATTCTTTCCGCATTTCTTTTTTATCCTCCTTTTATCTTAATACCCCTGCCCGGACACATCGCCCTTCAGTTTCAAAATGATGGCCTGTCCCGGCTCCATATCGTATGACAGCCAGTCCGAAGTGAACGTATGGGTAAACCCGCTCACTACATCTACGGCCTGCCGGTCTCCGGCGTAGGGAACGTGCATATAGAACTTACGCCCGGCCGACGGATCGGTATTAGCCGCTACGACGATCTGTTCGCGAGGATTTTTTGGATTTATACGCCGGTAGGCAAGGATTTTTCCGCCGGGGGATTCCACATGGGGGATGTCCAGCGAAGCCTCGGAAGTATCGCAGACAAGTCCCAGGTTCTCCGCCCGCAGGGCGTTGATCCGGGATATGAAGTCGATAATGCTGTCCTGTGAAAGCCAGTTGAGCCCGCTTACATTGAACAGGGGAAGTTTTTCCCGGGCATAGAAATCGCTTTGGTCTTGGGTGAATCCCAATCCCGTATTTACCGGGAATGTTTCCAGCAATTCAAAACCGGAATGGACTACCGGGATGACTGAGGGCAGGAAGGCGAACACTGCATAACCCGCTTTGGAGAACCGGGCGCCCCCACGGGCCGCCGCCCGGGGCGTATTGTGCGTTTCGAGCGTGCCGAAGACTGGTTCGGGTTTTTCCCGCCGGGCGTAATCCACCATGCGATATAACGTGTTGAAATCGCATTCGAAGCCAAATCCCAGCGCCGCGTCGTATCCTTTCTTCCCGGTTTTCTCCGTCGGATAAAAATTCTCTTCGAAGAAAGCGAAGGTAGGGTCTATCTCACGGGCTTTTTCCTGGATGGATTCCACGAGTTTTTTCGGGATGGCGTGCCCCATGTCGATCATCGATCCGTCTATCCCGTATTTTTTCTGGTACGTAGGGATCACATCCGACAGGTATTTCCACAGCGAAGCGTTGACGTTGGCCTCCCGGGCTAGTTTCGGGTCGTAATACCGCAGGGTGTTGTAGGCTGTATAATTGTATTTGTCCTGTCCGTCGCGGTACATCCGCAGATAGGTCACATCGTCCCACGAAGGCTGGATATCGTCCGGCGGCCAGTCGGCAAAGGCAGGGGGAATGACCGCCTCTCCCCGCGGGGTTTCGGCGATGAATTTGTCTTTGACCACGTTGATTTTGCCTTTTTTAGGCGGTAGAACGAACTGTTCGCGGTAACTTTCGTCCGGGGCGATATAGTCCTTACCTCCTTCGGGTATACGTTTGATTTTTTCCAACTCCTCGGGCGTGAATACCGGCTTGGAAAAACCGGCGGCGTCTTTCCGGCGGATCCAGTAGAACCACTCGGGATGTTCTTTGGCGTTCACGTTGTCCGGTGCGGAAGTGCGCAGGGCGAATTCCAATACGACCCGGATACCCAGGATGTGTGCCGCCTCCACCAATGCGGCGAATTGGTCTTCGACGGCCATTTCGCCGAGCAGAGGGTCGCCCAGGCGCTCGTCGAAAGCGAGCAGGTCCGCGGTGGCGTAGGGCGAGCCGAGGTTGCCTTTGCGGGCGTCTTTGCCGATGCGGTTCACCGGGAGCAGGTACAGGGTGTCGGCGCCCAAGACCTGGATATAAGGCAGCATGGCGATCATTTTAAGGAACGTGCCGCTGTCCCGGATACCCTTTTCGTTCAGGGTCATATCTATTTGGGATGAACCGAGGACGTTGTTGCCGTCGTGGTCGAAAGCGGCTGTGAACCGGGGGAAAGCGTTGTATATGACGGCGCGGGAGGCCCAGCGGCCTTTTTCCTTGCGCAGGGTGGAGAGGCTTTTAGAATAGGTTTCGGCGGCTTTCGACCGTTTCAGGATATCGGTTACGATCCCTCGGTAGTATTCCCCGGCCTGTACGAAAGTGTACTCCCGTTTGGCCAGCGGTTTTTTCCAGGCCGAGGGAACGTATATGTACGTATCGGAAAATTTAGTCTTTTCCTCCAGTATTTGCCGGATGCGGTAGAGTTTGAGATGCTTGTTCATGGTTTCGGGCTGTATTGGGGTTAAAAGGGCCGTGCAGGAAAGACACCTGTGTAAAAGCCTCGGGGAGGCACTGCTACATGTGATCTTCCCTGCACGGCAGGTAGGGCGGAGCGGGCCGCCATAGGAAGGCTTAAGGTTCGACTACCAGGCGGAACCCTTCACCGTGGATATTGCTGATCGATACTTTGGGATCGCTCTTGAGGTATTTGCGCAATTTTACGATATACACGTCCATCGAACGGGCGGTGAAATAGTTATCGTCCTTCCAAATGCGCACCAGGGCCAGCTCGCGCGGCATCAGGTCGCCCATGTGCTGGCACAGCAGTTTGAGCAGGGCGTTCTCCTTGGGGGAGAGTTTGTACTCTTCGGTGCCGTTGGACAGGTTGCGCAGTTTGGAGTCGAAGGTAAAGGAACCGATCCTGAATTCCGTCTGTGAGTTTTCTTCCGCTTCGGCGCTTTCGGCCCCGCCGCGTTCGGTGATGGCTTTGATCTTGTAAAGCAGTACCTCGCTGTCGAAAGGTTTGTTCAAGTAATCGTCGGCCCCTACCTGGTATCCGCGCACCACATCCGATTTCATCGACTTGGCGGTCAAAAAGATGATAGGTACCTGTTTGTTGACCTCGCGGATCTCCTTAGCCAGGGTGAACCCGTCTTTTTTGGGCATCATCACGTCCAGTATGCACAGGTCGAATTTGTCCGAATTGAATTTTTTCCAGCCGTCTTCGCCGTCTATCGCATGAACCACTTCATAATCGTTGAAAGTCAGGAAATCCTTCAATACTGCCCCGAAGTTGGTATCGTCCTCTACGAGCAGCAGTTTGATTTTTTCTTTTTCCATAGCTTATTGTTTTTTGATTTTTTTCAACAAGTAAATTTAACTATAATTATCATATCAGTCAAGAGGCAATTTTACTGTAAATGTGCTCCCTTTTCCCTGTATGCTGTCCGCTTCGATCGTTCCCGCATGGAGTTCCACGATCTTCTTGGAGTAGGCCAGCCCCAGCCCGTGCCCTTTTATGTTGTGCACGTCCCCGGTGGGGATCCGGTAAAAGTTCTCGAATATTTTCTTGATCCCGCTCTTGCTCATCCCCATGCCTTTGTCCGAGATGTCCACCGCCCAGTATTTCCCGTCAGGCGTATTGTAAGTACGTACGCTGATCTCCGGCTTGCCGGGGGAATACTTATTGGCATTGTCCAGGATATTGAGGAAGATGTTGATGATGTGCATCCGGTCCACCGAAGCGGAGGCTTTCTCTGCCTCAAAATTTTCCTCGATGACTCCTTGCCGATCGGCCACGATCAGTTCGATATGCTCCAGGGCCTCTTCGAGCAGGGAGTTCAGATCGGACGGCGCGCGGTTGAGCTCCATTTGTCCACGTTCCAACCGGGCGATGCGCAGCACGCTTTCCACTTGGGCCAGCATCCGCTTGTTCTCCTGCTTGATGATACCGGCGTAGTGCTCCACTTTTCCTTTATCGGTGTTCACCCGTTCTGAATTCAATGCGTCGGCCGCGATGCTGATGGTGGCTATCGGCGTTTTGAATTCGTGCGTCATGTTGTTGATGAAATCGTACTTCATGTCGGCCACTTTCTTCTGCCTGACCATGTAATAAATAGCAGCGGCGAATACACCCATGATGATGAAAACGAACAGCACCGAAGCGACTATCATCGGGATCATCGAACGCACGACAAAGTTCATCACTTGCGGAAAGCGCAGTACCAGTTCGTATTTTGTCTGGCCGTCCTGCGTGATGAACAGTTCGCTGTGGTAGGGGATCAACCCCTCGTCCCAGGTGTCGGAATGGATCACCGAAAGCTCCCCGTTGGTCAGGATGCCATACTGGTATTGTGTGTTGATATAATTCTCCGTAAGGGTCTCATCAATGATTTTGGTGAGCCGGTCGGGGTCTACGCGCTGTTGGATGGGCGTCCGGTCGCCGATGATAGCTATTTGGGTGCGCAGCGTGTTCATCAGGGTGTTTTCTTCCTGCCATCCGTATTTTATTGAATAATTCGGGTTGGACGAGGCTCCTTCGGTATAGAGGGGGCTGGTATATACCCGGCTGTATCCTACGTAGTTGCGTATCTGCAGGGAGTCTTTACTGTTGCTTATCACTTTATTGATAGGAATGGTAAAGTTCTCTTCCAGGATGTTGCGCTGGATGTTAATCGCTTCGTTGCGCCCCGGTACCGTGCCGATGTAGTTGGTCGTGGTCTGGTTGTATTTCGGGGTTATGAATTCTTTTAGTCCGGAGAAACGATCCAGCAGGTCTTCGATCTCTTCGGTTTCCAATTGCCTGGAGATCTGCCGGATGGATTTATTCGCATTTTCTTCGAACTCTAACGTGCGCTCGCTGATCACCGAATGGATCCAATAGGTCTGGATGGCCACCAGCCCCAGCAGGGAGAAGGCCATCAGTATGATAATCAGGATAAATTTGTTTTTTCCGGTCATGATTTACAAAGATACCTCAAAGTGTTAAAGCCCGGTATTAACATTGTCATAAATTAGTGAATCGTTTACCTAAATGTTAAAGTGCTTTTTTAACAATTGCTTCCAATATCATTTCGTAATAGTTATTGTGCGGCACGATGATCCCCCGGTCGGCTTTTATCAGTTCCGAAAACTCCCCCGGCGAAAAAAAGCGGACGGCTTCGACCTCTTCTTTTTGCAGGGTCAGTTTATTGGGGTCGAGGTTCTTTTTCATCAGGTATACATAGCAGTGCTCCCGGTTGATCCATCCGCGCTGAGGATAGGGGTATTCCATATGGATGGTAGTAAGGTATTCGAGCTCTTCGGGGCGTGCTTCTGTTCCGATCTCTTCCCGGATTTCCCGCAAAGCGCCCGGAAGCGGGTCTTCCCCGGCCGATATATGGCCTGCTACCGAGATGTCCCATAGGCCGGGGAACGTATCTTTGGTGGCCGCGCGTTTCTGCATCAGGATATCTCCCCGGTCGTTGTATATCCAGACGTGGGCCGAACGGTGCCAAAGGCCCTGTTCGTGTGCCTGTCTTTTCGGAACGACATTTCCGGTAGAGCGGTCATCGCGGTTGAATATATCTACGGCTTCTTCTTCCATTTTTTGTTAATGTTTAAACGTTGCAAAGATTGCAAAAATTATAAATACCGCCGCTTTTTTGGAAGGAAAAATAGAAAAGGGTTATCTTTACGGCGTTAAAAATAAAAACGATCCGCCATGGCAGAAAAACGGAATTGGACCTCCATCAAAGAGTATTCGGATATCCTGTTCGACCAGTTCGAAGGGATAGCCCGTATTACGATCAACCGTCCGGAAGTGTACAACGCTTTCCGTCCCGATACCAACGAACAAATACTCGATGCACTCGACATTTGCCGCAACCGGGGCGATATCGGCGTGGTCGTGCTTACCGGAGCCGGTGACAAGGCCTTCTGTTCCGGCGGTGACCAGAACGCCAAGAGCCGGGGCGGCTATATCGGTACGGACGGTGTGCCGCGCCTGAATGTGCTGGACGTGCACAAAGCGATCCGTTCGCTTCCCAAACCGGTCGTGGCGATGGTCAACGGCTACGCCATCGGCGGGGGAAACGTACTTCAGGTGGTATGCGACCTGACGATCGCATCCGAAAACGCCCGGTTCGGCCAGACGGGCCCCAAAGTGGGGAGTTTCGACGCCGGGTTCGGCTCGTCGTATCTGGCGCGCTGCGTAGGGCAGAAAAAGGCCCGGGAAATATGGTTCCTTTGCCGGCAATATACGGCCAAAGAGGCCGAAGAGATGGGCATGGTCAATAAAGTAGTCCCGTTGGAAAAACTGGAGGACGAGACGGTGGAATGGTGCCGGGTAATGCTTTCCCGCTCACCGCTGGCTATCCGGATGATCAAGCGAGGGCTGAACGCCGAACTGGACGGGCAGCGCGGGTTGATGGAACTGGCCGGCGACGCCACGATGCTCTATTACCTGATGGACGAAGCGCAGGAAGGCCGCAATGCATTCCTGGAAAAACGCGACCCCGATTTCGAACAATTCCCTAAATTCCCCTGAGCCTATGGATCCCAACAAGACCCACGAAAGTTTTGCCCACGCTTTAGTCAGCCGGACACAGACCCTGAACCATATCATCCCGCCCGAACTGGATTTTTTCGGGCCCCTGATCGGACATTGGGACATCGAATACGTGGATGGCCACGGCACGCCCGGCGAACGCCATGTGCGGGGCGAATGGATATTCTCGCGCGTATTGGCCGGAACGGCCGTACAGGACGTGTTCATCTGCCCCTCCCGGGCGCAATGGGAGATAAATCCCCAAGCCGATGCGGAATACGGCACGACGATCCGGATATACAATCCGGTAAGTCGGGCGTGGGACGTCTTTTACGGCTGCACCGGGGCGGCTGTCCGGCTGGAAGCGCGCCGGGAGGAGAACGATATCGTCCTGACGGAAGTAACGATGGGCCGCATGAGGTGGATATTTTCCGATATCGCCGCCGCGTCTTTCCATTGGCAGAATACCGAGCGGATGGACGACGGCACGGTGCGGATCAACTGCGAAGTGTTCGCTACACGTAGAAAATAAAGTTTATACGCAACAAAAAATCGGGCGCTGATTTTCAGCGCCCGATTTTTTGTGTTCACAAGTATTATTTCTTGTCGAGGATCTCGATGATCTTCTTGTGTACGTCGATGTTTTCCTGCACCCCGCGGAAATCCTGCGAATGAGGGCCGTATGCGTATATAGGCACCATGATGCCGGAATGTCCCGATGTGGTGTAGAGGGCTTTCACTTTCTTCTCGGCGTAGTTGCCGTTAGGAATGGTCATACCGCCCGTTTCGTGGTCGGCCGTGATGATGACCAGGGTCTCCCCGTTCTGGTCGGCGAACTTGAGGGCTTCGCTCACGGCCATGTCGAAGTCGATCACTTCCATCACCGTGTATTTCACGTCGTTATTATGGCTGCCCCAGTCGATCTGGGCGCCTTCGGCCATCAGGAAAAAGCCTTTTTTGGATTTTTTGCTCAAAAACTCGATGCCTTGGCGGACGGTAGCGGGCAGGAAATCACCGCGCCCGTTCATTACAGGCTGCACATCCGCATCTTTGGCGATCACTCCGATGCGTTTGGCGGAGAGGTTATCCTGGATGAGGTTGTAATCGGTCAGCACCGTGAAGCCTGCTTTTTTGAGTTCGGCGATCTGTTCGGGAGCGTATTTATCCCACAAGGATTCGCAGCCGGCTGCGAACAGGTCCAGCTTGGACAGCGGGAGTTGCTTCAGGATATCGGCCGTTTCCCCGCGCTTGGCTACGTGGGCATAGAATACCGAAGGGGTAGCGCCCGAGATGTTGTCGGTGGAGATCACGCCGGTAGCGAAGCCTTTGGGCTCGAGCTTTTCCGGAATATTGGCCGCCGGTTTTTCGTCCGGGGTCATTCCTACGAACCCGTTGGTGGTCTTCACCCCGCAGGCGTAGGTCGTGCCGGAAGCGGCGGAGTCCGTGGTGAAATGCGAAGCGGAATACGTGCGGACAAAACCCATGTTCTTCAGCTTCATGATAGCCAGGTCGTTGCCATTGGCGTAGTAGCCGGCCACAGCTTGGGCCATACCCATTCCGTCCCCGATAAGCAGGATGACGTTTTTTACCTTGCCGTTGGTCCCGTCGTTCTTGAAGGTAGGGGTGTAAGGGGTGTACGTGAAATCGTTGGCATACGTGTCGGCGACCGTAGCCTTTACCTTCTCGGTGGAATTTTCGTTCGCCTTCTTGTTCTCGGCTGCCGGGGTTCCTTTTTCCTGTGCGACTGCGGCGGAAAAGCTCAGCAGCAGGGCAGCGCACAAAAGCAATGTTTTCTTCATTTGTTATACTTATTTGTTAATTAGTTATTTAGTATTGTTTCTTATTTGCTCTTCGAGTTGGCGGAAGAAAACGCCCGCATCGACGTTGCCTCCCGAAAGGATGATACCTACCCGTGCGCCGGCGAAAAGTTCCGGATTGTGCAGCACGGCAGCCAAAGGCACTGCCGAGGAAGGCTCGATCACGATTTTCATCCGTTCCCACACCAGTTGCATCGCCTCGACAATCTCCGGCTCGTCCACCAGCAAAATATCTTTCAAATAGCGGGACAAAGTGTAGAGGGTCTTGTCGCCTAGACTCGTGCGGAGCCCGTCTGCGATGGTCTTGGGCGGGAACGCTTTCCGGATCGTGCCTTTGTGGAGCGACATATAAGCGTCGCCGGCAAGTACCGGCTCCGCCCCGAATGCCATACAGCGGGGCGCGTAAGCCGCGGCGGCCATCGCCGTCCCGGACATCAGGCCGCCGCCGCCTACCGGGGCTAGGATGAAATCCAGATCTTTTACATCCTCCAAGAGTTCCGCAGCGGCGGTACCCTGGCCGTAAATGACGTTCCAGTCGTTGTACGGGTGGAGGAATGTGGCGCCTTTTTCACGTACCACCTCTTCTACGGCGGCCTCCCGGGCGGTCTGGGTGGATTCGCATTCTATCACGATACCCCCGTATCCTTTCACGGCGTCTTTTTTCACTTGGGGGGCGTTCTCCGGCATCACGATATAGGCCGGTACGCCCAACAGTTTGGCCGACAAAGCCACTGCCTGCGCAAAATTCCCGGACGAATGGGTCGCCAGTCCTTTAGAGAGAGCTTTCCCAGGCAGGTTAAGGGCCGCATTCATCGCGCCGCGCATTTTGAACGCGCCGATTTTCTGGAGGTTTTCGCACTTGAAAAATACCGAACATCCGGCCATCGAATCGATCACGGAAGAGGTCATCACAGGGGTGCGGTGTATGTAAGGGGCTATTTTTTCCCGGACAGCCTGCCAGGCGGGCAGGTCCAGGTACGATTTGCTTTCAAATTCCGGGTTTTCCATATTCGAAGCGGTTAGCAGGCGTAAATTTAAGGCTTAAAAAAGGGAAAAACCTACTCAAATGTTTAAAAAATCCTTAATTAATCCCGACTGTGCGCCGAATACACTGTCGGCAAGAGCCGATTTATCCTCCCAGGGGGCTTTTGCCTGGAAGACGTTCCCGGCGGTATCCATCACCCACATCGCGTCCGCGAAGGCAAAGGCCAGGTCGATGTCGTGCGTAGAGAGGACGAGGGCTTTCCCGTTCTCGTGGGCCAACCGCCGTAGCACGGTCATGATCTCCACCCGGGCGGCCATATCGAGGAAAGAAAGCGGCTCGTCGAGTACGATGATGTCGGTGTCCTGCGCCAGGGCTTTGGCGATCATCACTTTTTGCCGCTGCCCGTCGCTGATGCGGGCCATCGAACGGTCGGCCAGATCGGCAATACCGGCTGTTTCCATAGCCTGGCAGACGTATTCGTGGTCTTTTTCATCCAGCCGGGCGAAACAGTCACAGTAGGGGTACCGGCCCATTTCGACCGTTTGCCGGACGGAGAGGTATTGTATCTCGCCGATGATCTCGGTCAAAACGACGCCCAGCGTACGGGAAAGCTCCTTTTGGGAATATTCAGTAAGTAGACGCCCTTTCAGGATTACTTCTCCGGCTTTTGGGGCGAGGAATCCGCATATGGTGCGCAGTAAGGTCGATTTTCCGGCTCCGTTACGCCCTACCAGGCAGGTGAGCGCGCCTCGACCGAGGCTTACCGAAATATGCTCCCGTACCGGATTGCTGTTGTCGCGGTATCCGATGGAGAGGTCTTGGGTGGAGAGTATTGCTGCGGTATCCATATCGGTCAGCTTTTAGCGGAGGAACTTTTCAGTACGGCCATGATGACGATAGGCGCCCCGATAAGGGATGTCACGGCGTTCACCGGCAGCATATACCCGAATATGGCCTGTTTGGCGATGATGCCGCAGGCCAGCGTGATAACGGCTCCTGCCAGTACGGTCAGCGGGAGAAGTACCCGGCGGTCGGCGCTGCGGGTCGTGTAGCGCACGATATGGGGTACGGCGAGGCCTATGAACGCGATAGGGCCACAATAGGCCGTTACCGCGCCGGTGAGCAGGGCCGAAATAAGGATGATCGCCATGCGGGCGCGGGGGATGTGGATGCCAAGGTTACGGGCGTAATTTTCTCCCAGCAGCAGGGCGTTGAACGTCCGTATCAGGAAAAAAGTAGCCGCCACTCCGATGGCGCATACGGCCAGGAAAGAGTAGAAAAAACCATCGGCCATGGCGCGTGAAAAACTGCCCTGGCTCCACATGATGAAAGCGAAATTAGCGTCCTTATTGCCGGAGAATTGGAGTACCGATACCAAAGCCGACGCCAGGTAGCCTACCATGATACCGGTGATCAGCAGCGCCGTATTGCCTACCATGCGTCGCGATACGGTCAGTAGGAATACCAACACTGCGGCACTCCCCGCCAGGGCGGCCAGTATTTGCCACAGGGGGCCTATGATGAGCGAAAACCCGAACGTACCTGCACAGAACGTGATCAACGCAACGGCCAGCGAAGCGCCGGAACTGATACCCAGGATCGAAGGGTCGGCCAGCGGATTGCGGAAAAGGGTCTGCATCATCAGTCCGCATACGGCCAGCGTGCCGCCTGCCGCCAGCGCAGTGACAGCCTCCGGGATGCGTTTTTCCAGTACGATGATGCGGGTGATCGAATCGGGGTCCGCCCCTGTGAGTACGTCCCATACGTCCCTCAGGGGGATGGATACCGTGCCGAATGCCACGCTTACCGCGAAAAGGACAACGATAAGGGCCAACAGTACGGCGCCGGTAAGCAGGTATTTTCCCCGTGAACTCATTTGTCCTTGATTTTCCGGTAATAATAGGGTGTGTAATCCTTGTCGCGCGGCAGGTTCACGAAATCGGACAGCACTTTGTCCGGATTTACGATACCCTGTTCGAAATAGGGGACATCGTCCGTATTGCAGATGAAAACAGCCCCGTTTTTATAGGCCTTAAAGTGTGTGTAGAGCTTGTTCTGCTCTTTCAGGGATTCCAACGTGGGGCTGGCGCCCAACCCGGTCTCGAAGAACCAGACATCCGCATCGGCGCCTTTAGCCAGTACTGCCTCCATATCGAGCGACAGCGATCCGGTATCCTGTGTATCCTTCCATGGGAATTCGAGCCCCGCTTCCCGGAAAAGGACGCTTTTATAGCTTTCCCCCGCCGGCATATACCATACGCCTTGAAAGGGAAGGGAGGACAAGACTTTGGGATGGGAAGGATGGCTTTTGGCTTGTTCGAGCACGGCATTGTACCGGGCTTCTATCCCGGCAAAGACGCTGTCGGCCTTTTCCCGGCAGTCGAAAAATTCGGCCAGGAACTTCATCCATTCGGTGCGGGCCAGCGGGTGGTTGTCCCAGGGGGACAGTTCCAGTATCAGCGGGCAGCGCATATCTTTTTCCAGGGCGGATACGTTTTCCGTGCGCCCGGGGGAGAATATCACAGCATCGGGGGCCAGGGCGAGCAGTTTTTCCGGGTCGAACTGCCATCCGTTGAAAAATTCGCCCAGATCTTCCCGGCCGGACAGCGCCGAATTCTTTTCCAGGGTGGATTTGGAGCCGACGCTTTTTATCCGGTCTTCCAGTTCCAGCGCGGCCAACAGCCCTATCTGAGTGGAATGGGCGCAGCCTACGTTTTTCAGCGGGATACGGACGGCGACGGCGTCTTGCGGGGCACTAGCTGGAATAATTTCCCCTTTGTAGAGAAAATATTTCCGCAGGATTTTTGAAGTGTCGGCCGGCTGGTACGTGGTGACCAGTGTGCCTCCGGGGGCTTCCCGGGTGTCGAAAAGGTGGGAATAAACCGGTTTTACGATGTCCGGCGTTTTTTCGCCGGCGTTTTTTCCGCCCGTACAGGCGGCGGCCAGCAGGAGTACTGCCGGAAGGAAGAGATTTTTTACAAGGCGTGTGGTCATAACTTTGCTCCCAAGTTTTTTACCACTCCTGACGGTATCCCGGCTCGCCGTCCTGTACGGCTATACGGTTGTGGGCACAGCTGCGGATATTTCTCCCGCATTCCCCGCCAAGGCGGTGCAGATGATTGGTTGGAATGCCAAATGTACGGAAAAAAAACGGCATGGCATCCCATAAAAAAACCGCGTTCGTAGGAGCGCGGTTCGGTTTTGTTTTCGGCATTCCTGCCGGTATGCTTACAGGCTGGTAGTGCCCATAAAGATTTTGGACTGTGAATACGGTACCAAAGTGCCTGTCATCGTCAGACGCTGGCTGTTGAAATTAGGCTGGATGGTGGCGTAGGACGAATTGGTTCCGTGGGTCAGCGTCAGGTTGATACTGGCCGATATTTTGGTGCCCTGTACCATCATACTCAGATTGACGTTCCCGTTGTTGGATACGCTGTATTTCAGGTTGGAAATAGTACCTTCCACGGTAATGCCGCCGAGCCCGTTCGCACCGGCTCCCTGGAGCGAAGCGACCTGTACGGTAGCCTGATTGCCCTGTACCATGATGAAATTGGTATTGGTGTTTACGAAGAAATTTGCGCCGCTACGTAACTGTATCTGCGAACCTTCCAACACGAAATCCATCTGGTTGATGGCTTTCTTGGCGGCCAGGAACGCCTGCATTTCTTCGGTTTTTATCATCGCGTCGCGGGCGTCGCGTTGTGCCTCGCGCTGTGCTTTCGCCTGGGCGCGGGCTTCCATTTTGGCTTCTTTTTTCGCTTGTTTGCTGGTTTGGGCCTGAGCTACGCCTACTCCCAGGAGTAGCAATGCGGCCATGAAGATAATTCTTTTCATTTTTTTGTTTGGGTTTGGTTAATTTTCGGTTTGGTTAAGGTTTCGGTTCTTTCAAAAACCTAAGTAAATATACTTATATTATTTTTACTATGCAAAGTTATATCAAAAATTAAGTTTATGAATGCTAAAA
>CAUHQV010000039.1 GCA_959608625.1 uncultured Flavobacteriales bacterium | reverse complement strand
TTTACTGCGTGGACTACCAGGGTATCTAATCCTGTTTGCTCCCCACGCTTTCGTCCCTGAGCGTCAGAATAGTCTTAGTCAGCTGCTTTCGCTATCGGTGTTCTGTGACATATCTATGCATTTCACCGCTACTTGTCACATTCCGCCAACTCCAAACTTTCTCTAGTCAGGCAGTTTCTGTAGCACGTCCGGGGTTGAGCCCCGGGATTTCACTACTGACTTACCTGTCCGCCTGCGGACCCTTTAAACCCAATAATTCCGGATAACGCTCGCATCCTCCGTATTACCGCGGCTGCTGGCACGGAGTTAGCCGATGCTTATTCTTAAAGTACCGTCATCAGATTACTCGTAATCTTTATTCTTCCTCTTTAAAAGCAGTTTACAACCCATAGGGCCGTCTTCCTGCACGCGGCATGGCTGGGTCAGGCTTTCGCCCATTGCCCAATATTCCTCACTGCTGCCTCCCGTAGGAGTCTGGTCCGTATCTCAGTACCAGTGTGGGGGATAATCCTCTCAGACCCCCTATCGATCGCGGACTTGGTGAGCCGTTACCTCACCAACTATCTAATCGAACGCATGCCCATCGTTCACCGTGTCGCCACTTTAACAATATTCCGATGCCGGATCCCTGTTTTATGTGGTATTATTCAAAGTTTCCTCTGACTATCCCTCTGTGAACGGTAGGTTGCATACGCGTTACGCACCCGTGCGCCGGTCGCCATCAAGAAGTATTGCTACTTCTTATGCTGCCCCTCGACTTGCATGTGTTAGGCCTGCCGCTAGCGTTTATCCTGAGCCAGGATCAAACTCTCCATTGTCAAATTTGTCCCGCTCTTCTTCCTTTTTACTGGAATTAACGTCTTGCTTGTTTTTCCTTGTTCTACGCCCTTACCAAATTTGCGGAATTCCTTCCTCTTTTTGGCTCTGGCTATCTCATTCTTTCAATGAACTCTGGCGTTCTAAAGAATCTCTCTCGATCCTTTTTCTACGTGCCCCCCGTTCAATCCTATCTCCCGGCGGCTCTCTTTACTTCTCTCAGAACTCGCATCCCTCGATCCGTTTGCGGGTGCAAAGATAATACCTTTTTTTACCCCTTTCCAAATGTTTTATCCGAAATTTTCTATGGTTTTTTGATAGCCATTATTCTTCAATGCTTTACAGTCGATTTATTTTTTTGTCCGACCGTCTGTTATTGGTTTTTTTATTCTAATTTTGTACTGAAAACGATGGATAACCCTACTATATACTACGCCGAGGTACTCTTGCCCCTCAATCTGGACAAAAGCCTCACATACATTCTTCCCCAGGATTCCGCCTCCGGAGACCTCTTCGGGAAAAGAGTGGCTGTAGAGGTGCGTGGCGCTTTATATACGGGATTGATCATAGGTCAGACACAATCTCTTCCGGAAGGATATTCTCCGAAAGAGATCATTGAGATTCTCGACCTGGAACCGTCGGTAACCCACACTCAGCTCCGATTATGGCAATGGGTGGCGGAGTATTACGCTTGCAGTTTGGGCGACGTAATGCGAGCGGCGATGCCCGCGGCAATGATGTTGGAAAGCTCTACCCGGATAGAATTGGCGGCCCATGACATTCCGGAAAGAGAACTTTCCGATCGGGAATTTCTGGTATGCGAGGCTCTAAGCAACAATAAAAATCTGTCGGTAGACGACATATCCTTGATCATCCAACGGAAAAATGCGATCCCCGCTATCCGGAAAATGATCGGGCGGGGACTGGTGCGAGTCTACCGGGAATATTCGGAACGCTATACCCCCAAAAAAGAAACCGTAATCGGTCTCTCCCCGCAATACGGGCAAAGCGATGAAAAACTGAAAGAAGCATTCGATGCAACCTCCCGCAGTGAAAAACAACGGAGGATACTGATCGCCCTATTGAGCGAAAGGGCCAAAGGCAGCGATTTCGTTCCCAAGAAAAAGATACTGGAAATATCCGGAGAAAAGAGCGCTGTGATAGACGCGTTGGTCAAAAAAGGGATATTGACCGTCGAAAAACGCGAAATTGACCGAATAATAGGAGAAGCCCCTACTAAAGAGGCAAAAGGGCTGAGCCCCGGACAGGAAGCGGCCCTGCAAAAGATACATGAGGGTTTCGGGCAGGAAAAAACCGTTTTGTTGCACGGAGTGACGGGTTCCGGAAAAACAGAGATATACGCCCGGCTGATCCGGGAAACGTTGGAAAAAGGCCGGCAGGTGCTTTATTTGCTGCCCGAAATCGCCCTTACCACCCAATTAGTGAGCCGGATGAAATCCTATTTCGGCGAAAAAACCGGGGTATACCATTCCCATTACAACGATATGCAGCGGGCGGAAGTCTGGCAGCGCGTCCGGGGAAATGCCTCCAACCGGTTCGACCTTATACTTGGAGCCAGAAGCGCCGTATTCCTCCCTTTTGAAAACCTGGGGCTGGTCATCGTGGACGAGGAACACGAGCCTAGCTATAAACAGCAGGATCCTGCTCCCCGCTATCACGGGCGCGATACGGCTATATACCTGGGCAAACTGGCCGGGGCAAACATCCTGCTCGGTTCGGCTACTCCGGCGATAGAAAGCTACCACAATGCCTTAAGCGGCAAATTCGCATTAGCGGAATTATCCCAAAGATACGGTGACGTGGAAATGCCGGTTATTTCCGTGGTGGACATCAAAAATGCCTATACGTCCGGACAAATGAAAGGCCATTTCTCGCTGGAGCTGATCGAAGCGGTGCGCAGCGCCATAAAAAACGGGGAGCAAGCGATCCTGTTTCAGAACCGCCGGGGATACGCTCCGGTACTGCAATGCCGGGACTGCGGCTGGGTGCCCGAATGCAGGCACTGCGACGTGAGCCTTACCTATCACAAAACCTCCGGGACACTTCGATGCCACTATTGCGGCTATTCGGAAACTATGCCCGCTAGCTGCCCTTGCTGCGGCTCTCCCCGTCTGGACACCAAAGGTTTCGGCACTCAACAAGTCGAAGACGAAGCCGAAAAAATCTTCGAAGGGGCACGCATCCTGCGTATGGATACAGACACCACCAGCGGAAAGAACTCTTATCAAAACATCATACAGGCCTTCGAAGACCGGAAGGCGGATATCCTGATAGGCACCCAGATGATCGCTAAAGGATTGGACTTCGACCATGTATCGATAGTGGGCATCCTCAATGCGGACAACGTATTTAAAAACCCGGACTTCCGGGCTTTCGAGCGAGGCTATCAATTGCTCAGCCAGGTAGCGGGCCGCTCCGGGCGCAAAAAACAGGGGCGGGTGATCATCCAGACCTATGAGCCCTCCCACGAAGTGATCCGCAACGTGCTTTCGTCCGATTATACCACCATGTACCGGGAAGTGCTGAAGCTTCGCCGGGAATTCCTCTACCCGCCTTTCTGCCGGATGGTACGGATCGTGCTGCGGCATAAAACACCCCAAACGCTCGACACGGCCGCCAGCCTGTTGTCCTCGCGCATGCGGGAATTTTTCGGCACGGGGGTTCTCGGGCCGGACTATTACTATATTCCCCGCATCAACAGCCTTTTTATAAAGCATATGTATATAAAACTCCCCGAATCCGTCCCGCTGGGCCGGGCCAAGGAGGCGATCCGGAAATCAGCCGCCCTGCTGACGGCCGAAAAAGCGTTCCGCAGCGTCCGCATCACAATAGACGTAGACCCTCAGTAACACATTCAATAAACCTTTGCAATTTTAATGGAAGATATTTTACAAAAAGCCGCTGCAAATCAGCAGGTGGCCTGGGAAATCATCGAAAATACCGGCGTCGAACGCATCTGGAAGACCATCGGAGCCGAACCCCACCTGGTAGGTTCCCTGCGCATGGGGCTGCTGATGACTCATCGGGATGTAGATTTACACATTTACTCCGACCATCTGGACCCGGCCGAAAGTTTTGCGGCCATGGCCCTTTTAGCGGCCAATCCCCGGATCAGGCGCATCGAATACACCAACCTGATCGATACCGAGGAAAGATGCCTCGAATGGCATGCCTGGTACGAGCATACGGATGGGAACACCTGGCAGTTGGATATGATACATATTGAAAGGGGCTCCCGGTACGACGGGTACTTCGAAAACGTGGCCGACCGCATCGTTTCGGTGCTCACGCCCGAGATCAAACTGGCCATTCTCACCCTGAAGAACGACACGCCGGAAAACGAAAAGATCGCAGGTATCGAATATTACCAGGCAGTGATCCGGGACGGGATACGGGGCTACGCCGATTTCGTACAGTGGAGAAAGGAACATCCCTTGACGGGCATCGCCCACTGGATACCCTAAATTTTCATGTCCCGATACCCTGGCAACCGCTTCTTCCCTGAAGCCGCAAAAAGATTCGGGATACTGCAGCCTTAGGAAAAACGGAGTTATTTTTTGGCTGAGGCAGACATCTTTCTTTTTTCATAGTTCTTCTTTTCACGACCGGTCATCTCGTGCGTGATCAATTCCTCGGTTACCTTCGCCACATAGACGGTACTGTTTTTTAGCGTTTTTCCGCCGTCCTGCGTAGCAAAAACAGGGGTGTAATAATGCCTGCCCAACGGTTTGTCATCCACTCCCGTCAAAACAGGGTAAGCGACGGCGAAATAAAACCCATAACCTCCTGTGGCGAACGGCCCCGCAATGGCGATAGGCGTATCGGGATAGACCGTATCCCCTTCCCGAACCAAAAAACCTCCTTTTTCCACGCCTAAATAATCGGCCGTTGTTCCATCGCCGTGCAACACCATTACCCGGTTCATGTCAGTCGAAAAGAGCACCTCCTGCTTGCCGGGGGCATGGTAATTATCTTCTATCCAGATCACTTTGCCTTTACGTGCTGCATAAATAGTGTCTTTTTTGTCCGTGCGGAAGGCCGTCGCAATATAAGGGGACGATGCCGACCTGTTGCTTTTCATGTTGTAAGCCCGAACAATACCCTTGTATTCAGAATAGGGTAAACGGTAAACGAAGCTGGTATCCCGGCGGCCATTTACATCGCCTTCGATCCACCAGTAACGATAACCGACCCTTCCAATCACGGTAGGGTTTTCCCGTTTCAGCCGGAGTATTTCGCGGGGTGCGGCAACCGTCACAGTCTGTTTCATAGGGCCTCCATAATTATCAGCCCTATGTACGTCCACAAACACGGAATAGGTCCCGGGGCCTTTACTCTCCACACGGATGATGTAGTATTCTTCCTCATAATCACCCTCGAGAGAGACTTGGGAATGGACAGGCACAAACCCACCAAGGATAAATAACAGCAGTAGTATTTTTTTCATGCAGTAGTAGCATTTCGATTGGTAAAACACCGACAAACATAACAAATAATAACAATATTACGGCTCTTATAAAGAAAAACACCTGTTTTTCACCCATCAACTGATATAACTCCACAGAGCCCGGCCTTTCATCACCCCGTCGTACACTTCCCGCACCGGCGCATTGCCCGGAGCCACGAGGTCCGGATCGGAGAAAAGAAGGCTCTGGGCCGCGCGCCGGGCTGTTTCAAGAATGTCCGTATCTTTGACCAGATCGGCAATCTTCAGGTTGGACATCCCGCTCTGTTTCAGGCCCATGATATCGCCGTAGCCCCGCAGGCGCATGTCCGTCTCGGCGATTTTGAAACCGTCGTTGGTCTCTACCATCGTTTCGATGCGCTTTTTCGAATCCTGCCCCAGCTTGCCGCCCGTCATCAGGATGCAGTAGGATTGCTCTCCTCCGCGGCCTACGCGTCCGCGCAGCTGGTGCAATTGGGCCAATCCGAAGCGCTCTGCGCTCTCAATGACCATCACTGAAGCGTTCGGGATATCGACCCCTACTTCGATGACCGTAGTAGAGACAAGTATATCGGTCTGCCCGGCCGCAAAATGGGCGATGGCCGCATCCTTGTCCTCGGATTTCATCTTGCCGTGCACTACGCCGACATAACGCCCATGCGCCCGGAAATATTCCTCCAACACATCGTAGCCGTCCATTAGATTTTTGTAGTCCACTTTCTCGGAGCCTTCTATCAGCGGATACACCACATACACCTGCCGGCCTTTGTTTATCTCGGACAGCATAAAACCGAACACGGACAGCCGCGCCGACTCGTATCGGTGGAACGTTTTGATCGGCCGGCGGCCGACGGGAAGTTCGTCGATGACCGACACATCCAGATCGCCGTATACGCTCATCGCCAGCGTACGGGGAATCGGAGTGGCCGTCATCACCAGGATATGGGGGGCATAGCCGTTTTTTCCCCACAGTTTGGAGCGCTGTTCCACTCCGAAACGGTGCTGCTCGTCGATCACGGCTAAGCCCAGGTTGGCAAAAACGACCGCATCCTCTATCAAAGCATGCGTCCCCACCAGGATATGGATCTCTCCGCTGCGGATACCTTCGAGGATCTCCCGACGGGCAGCCCCTTTGGTCGAACCGGTGAGCAGCGCCACACGGACAGGCATCCCCGACAACATCCGGGAAAGGCTCTGGTAGTGCTGGGTAGCGAGTATTTCGGTCGGAGCCATCATACAGGCCTGGAACCCGTTGTCCAGCGCCATAAGCATGGACAAAAGGGCGACCATCGTCTTGCCGGAGCCCACATCGCCCTGCACCAGCCTGTTCATCTGGTATCCGGTGGCCACATCGTGGCGTATCTCCCGCACCACCCGTTTTTGGGCCCCGGTGAGTTCGAATGGCATATGTTCCCTGTAAAAAGTATTGAAATAATCCCCGACCTTATTGAAAGGATATCCCGTGAGCTTCGTCTGACGGATGACTTTGCGGCGAAGCAGAGCCAATTGCATAAAAAAGAATTCCTCGAATTTCATCCGATAGCGCGCCCGCGCCAGTTCATCGGTCGTACGGGGAAAATGGATAGCTCGTAAGGCCTCTTGGCGGGACATCAGGCCCTCGGCCCGCATGATCTCCTGCGAAAGCGTTTCCCGCACGAAAGGGAGCGCCTTCTCCAGGAATGCCGCGACCGCCGCGCCTACCACTTTCGACGTAACGCCGCTTTTTTGCAGTTTTTCGCTGGAAGGATAGACAGGCACCAGTGCGGTAAGGAGCGACGCGCTGTGCTGCTCGGCGGTCTCCATCTCCGGATGGGCGATGTTGTACCTGCCTGCGAATAGGGCCGGACGGCCGAATATGACGTATTCCTGTCCTGAGACCAGGTTTTTTTTCACCCAGGGAAACCCTTTGAACCAGACCAGTTCGACCCGGCCCGTTTCATCGTAAAATTCAGCGGTCAGGCGGACGGTACGTGGGCCCTGCTTCACTTCGGATACGGGGCCGAGACGGCCCCGTATCTGTACGTCGGCATCGGCATCGCGTATCTGGGAAACAGTATAATACCGGGTTTTGTCTATATAACGGTAGGGGAAAAAATTGAGCAGGTCGCCCGCATTGAACAACCCCATCTCGGCTTTGAGCGCCAACGCACGGCGCGGCCCTATACCCGGCAGGTATTCGATCGGTGTCAGAAAGATGTTACGGGCCGTATCCATTTCACAAAAATAACATTTTCGGGCGGCTTACCACACATCCGAACAGAAGTTAGGGTTCTTTTTTGAGTGCGGTCCCGGCCAGGGAATCGATCACCTCCCGGGCATCAGCCAGGGAATTGATCCCCGATATCCGCATTACAAGGCCGTTCTGGCCCGTGCGCTGTTGTTTTTCCTCGAAACGGCAGCGCCCGGCCTGACTGCCGCCCCACGCCAGGATCGAAGCGAAAATCTCGGATTTATAGTAGGCCGACGACGAATCTTGGGGAAAGTGGGCCCTCAGGACGCCCTTCTTCATCACCAGTTTCTCGAAACCGAGCGCCGAAGCCTCCCATTTGAGCTCGATCGAGGACAAAAGGTCGAGTACCTGCCGCGGTGGTTCGCCGAAACGGTCCCGCAGTTGGACTGCGAACTGTGCCAGTTCTTCCGGTGTTTTCAGTTCCGTCAGGGTATTGTACAGCCGGAGACGCTCTAGGCTGGATGAAACGTAACCGTCCGGGATCAAAAGTTCGAAATCGGTATCTATCTGCGTATCGGGCGGAGTAAAGGCGATGGTATCGTTGCGGCCCTCTTCGAATAGCCCAGCGAACTCATCGTGGCGCAGTTCTTCCACCGCCTCGGCCAGGATTTTCTGGTAGGCGTCGAAACCTATGTCCGCGATAAAACCGCTTTGTTCGGGCCCCAGCAGGTCGCCCGCACCCCGTATCTCAAGGTCTTTCATAGCGATGTTGATCCCCTGCCCCACGGCCGAATATTTCTCGAGGGCTTCCAGACGGTGCCGGGCATCTTCCGTCATGGCGGAATACGGCGGGGCTATATAGTAACAAAAGGCGTTCTTATTGCTGCGCCCTACCCGCCCGCGGAGTTGGTGCAGGTCGGAAAGGCCGAAGGTATGCGCGTTGTTCACAAAAATGGTGTTGGCGTTGGGAATGTCCAACCCGCTCTCCACGATAGTCGTGGATACCAGCACGTCGAACCGGCCCTCCATAAAGTCGAGCATCAGTTTTTCCAGTTCGTCGCCTTTCATCTGTCCGTGTCCCACCCCTATGCGGGCGTCCGGCACCAATTGCTGTACCATGGCCGCCACCTCCCGGATATTCTCGATCCGGTTGTGGACAAAGAACACCTGCCCGCCGCGCGCGAGTTCGTAAGTCACGGCATCACGGATGATCTCCTTGTCGAAAGTGATGACCTGCGTATGGATAGGGTGGCGGTTGGGCGGCGGGGTGGCGATGATTGACAGGTCGCGGGCCGACATGAGCGAAAATTGGAGTGTACGGGGGATCGGCGTAGCCGTAAGGGTCAGCGTATCGACGTTGGTCTTGAGGGTTTTGAGCTTGTCCTTCACCCCTACCCCGAATTTGTGTTCCTCGTCGATAATGAGAAGACCCAAATCTTTGAATTTCACGTTCTTGCTCACGATCTGGTGCGTGCCGATCAGGATGTCGATTTTTCCTTCTTCCAGGTCTTTCAGGATGGCGGCTTTTTCCTTGGCCGTGCGAAAACGGTTCAGGTATTCCACCCGCACCGGCATCCGTTTGAGCCGTGAAGCGAAACTGCGGTAATGCTGGAAAGCCAGGATGGTCGTAGGCACCAGGACGGCTACCTGCTTGGAGTCGCCGGCCGCTTTGAAAGCCGCCCGGATCGCCACTTCCGTCTTGCCGAATCCCACGTCCCCGCACACCAGGCGATCCATCGGGCGGGCGCGTTCCATATCGGCCTTCACGGCCTGGGTGGCTTTCAGCTGGTCCGGGGTATCCTCGTAAATGAAGGACGCCTCGAGCTCGTTCTGCATGTAATTGTCCGGCGAAAAAGCGAACCCTTCCACCGTCTGGCGGGAGGCATAGAGCTTTATCAGGTCGAAAGCGATCTGCTTGACCCGTTTCTTCGCCCGGTCTTTCAGCGCTTTCCAAGTGCCGGAGCCAAGCCTGTCTACCCGGGGCTGCGTCGCTTCCTTGCCGCTGTATTTGGATATTTTGTGGAACGAATGGATGCTCACGTACAGGATATCGCCGCCGGCGTATACCAGTTTTACGGCCTCCTGTGTGCGCCCGTCCACGTCTATCTTTTGCAGGCCCCCGAAACGGCCTATCCCGTGGTCGATATGCGTGACGTAATCTCCCACTTCCAGTTCGGAAAGCTGGGACAGGGACAAGGCCTGCGCCTTGGCAAAATGCCGGGGCGTGGCAAAACGTTGGTACCGCTCGAATATCTGGTGGTCGGTATAACAGGCCAAACGGGCCGACGGATCGGCGAACCCTTCGTGCAGGTCGCCTTCGATCGCATCGAAAACGATCGTCCCGTCCACATCGGCGAATATATCCTTCAGGCGGCGGGCCTGCGTTTGGTTGACGCAGAAGATCACGTTCGAAAGTCCTTTGGAACGGTTGTCCTTCAGGTTTTCGCCCAGGAGCTGGAAATTGCGGTGGAACACGGCCTGGGGCAGCGTTTTACTGTCGATCACCAGCGCATCCGGAAAGAACGGCCGCTGGGACAGTTCCAACACCCGGTGCCGGGCGAAACCCGCCCGGTAACTATCCTCGTCCAGAAACAGTTCTTCGGGCGCCTGATGTTTCAGGGGACTGTTTTTCAGCCCCGCAAAAGCCTCCTGTGCTTTTTCCATCAGTTTTCCGACCGTAGCGGCACAGGAAGGAATATTGTGGATGACTATCGGCGAATCCTTGGGCAGAAAATCGAAAAAGCTGAGGCGGGAAACATTCCCCGCCGTTTTATCTTCCACGTTGGACAATACGGAGAGCGTCCGCACACTGCCCGTGGACAACTGGCTGTCGATATCGAACAGGCGGATACTCTCCACCTCATCGCCGAAGAATTCCACCCGGGAAGGTTCCTGCGCGCTGAATGAAAAAATATCCACGATACCTCCGCGCACCGAATATTGTCCGGCCGAAAAAACGAACTCCGTCCGTTCGAAACCGGCGGATTCCAGCCGGTCGACCAGCCGGTCTATTTTCAGGGACTGCCCGACCTGTATCTCGAACGTATTTTCCGCGATCCCGTCCCGCGAGATGACTTTCTCGAACAGCGCATCGGGATAGCTGACCACATATTTTCCGCTCTGCGAAGACGAAACGGCAGCCAGAACCTCGGCCCGCAGCAGTACATTGGCATTATCGACCTCCTCCGTCTGGTACGGGCGGCGGTAAGACGCCGGATAGAACAGGACGTTCTCCTCTCCCGCCAGATAGCGCATATCGCCATAGGCGTAGGAGGCCGATTCCCGGTCCGGGCATACCACGAGCATATGTCCCGGCATAGACTTGGCCAAGCGGGCGGCACACACATAGATCCAGGAGCCTGCATAGCCGGTCAGACATACCTTCGCCCCAGGCGAAACTGCCCAGGCCTTTTCCAACGCCTTGAAATTTTCCCCGGCGGATATACGTGCAATAATGTCTTCCTTTTCCAAATTCGGTAAAAATAAGAGACACAAAGATACGCCACCGGGCAGTATTATAAAAACCTTAGCAGTTCCGCCGGCCAAAAAAAACTATATTTGCCCCTTAAAATCCAGTCCCCGAACCCGAATGATCATATACATCACCCTTTTTATCGCCGTAGCAGCCGGTATTTATTCTTACCGGTATGTCCGCCGCGCCGCCAGCCGCCGCATCGCCAATATCGTATACCTGGCCATGGGAGCGGCCGCACTGATCTATGCCCTGGCCAAAACATTGCCGGATCCTACGGCCTATTCATTTTTCCGGGCAGTGGCTATCGTTATCATATTCTACGCCTGCGCCACGCTGCCCTTGTGTCTGGTTGGGCTGGCGGAAGATATTTTCAGCCTGTGTAAACGCATTTTTACCGGGAAATGGATCGCAAAGCCTTCCAAGGCCCTGTTCATGGCAGCCTGCGGTTTGGCCATACTGGGCCTGGGAACACTGGTAGAAGGGATGGCCCGGGGCAAGACCGATTACCGTGTGGAACCGTTCGAGATGAAGAGCGAACGGCTGCCGGCAGGATTCGAGGATTTCCGCATCGTCCAGATATCGGATCTGCACTTGGGTTCGTTCGACCCGGACGACCGGAAACTCCCCCGCGCCTTCAAGATGGTGCAGGATCTTCACCCGGACATGATCGTGCTTACCGGCGATATCCTGAACAGTAGTTCCGCCGATATGCTCCCCTGGATGGATTACCTCAAAGCGTTGGAAGCCCCCAAAGGAAAATTCGCGATCGTTGGCAACCACGACTACTGCGAATACGACCGTTCGCTGAACGCCGAAGGGCGCCGCGAACAGATGGACTCGCTATTCTCCTATTACCGCCAAGCGGGATTTAAAGTACTGGACAACGAATTCGTACCTATCGAAAACGGCGGGGACACGATATACCTAGCCGGGGTGGAAAACTGGGGCGTAGGGCCTTTCCCGGCTCGCGGGGATATCTCGAAAGCTGTGGACAGCATCCCGGACGGGGAATTCACCATCCTGCTCTCGCACGACCCGGCGCATTTCGAACACATCGTTTCCCGCTACCCGAAATTCGTCGACCTGACCCTTTCAGGCCATACGCACGCGATGCAGTTTGCCTTCCGTTTTTCCAAAAATCTCCAATGGAGCCCCATCCAGTACCGGGACAAATATTGGGCAGGCCCTTACCGGGAAAACGGCAGGCAACTATATGTAACGCGGGGCGTAGGGTATCATTTCTTCCCGGCACGGGTAGGTATGCGGCCGGAGATCACGCTGATCACCCTGAAAAAAGAAGACTGAGGGGCCTTTACCGGGATTGTTCCACCCACAGGAGTTTCGAGGTGTCGTACCCCCGCTGCCGGGCACGGGACAACAGGAAATTTTTCTGCTCCTCCCCCAATTGGGGAGTACGGCTGAGTATCCATAAATACTTGTCGCTGCTGCTGCCGATAAGGACATACGAATAATCTTCGGCCAGTTCCAGGATATAATAATCCGAATAAAACCAGAGGAAGAACGACACTTTCAACCTCCCGGGCTGCGATTTGTCCGGCATTTTCGCCTTTCCCCGGGCCACATGGCGTTTCCCGTCCTTCGTACCGCGGTTGATCACCGATATCATCCCGTTCTCCCGTAGGACGTATTCGGCGGTCACGTCCGACATGCCCCGTTCGAACCGGTGGTCGTACCGGGCGATCTCGTACCAAAGTCCCATGTACCGCCGGACATCCAACTGCCCGACCGTTTTCTGCCGCATTTTATTTTCCATAATTCAATCGTTTTTCCGCGCTTCCGCCATGCGGTCGCGCCCGTTTATATCCCGATGTATTTTTACCTCTTCAAAGCCCAATCCTTCCAGTAGCGCGGTCGTTTCCTGCCCCAACGCCTCATTTATCTCGAAATACAATTTGCCGCCGGGGGCCAGTGCGCCCTTGGCAAACCGGGCGATGGTCCGGTAAAACACCAGCGGGTCGGCATCCGGCACGAAAAGGGCGCCGGGAGGCTCGTGGTTCAGCACATTGGTGTGCATCGCCTTTTTTTCGCTCTCCCGCACGTAAGGAGGATTTGAAACGATCACTTCATAGACATTTAATTCTCCCCACCGGCTTTCGTCCAAGATATCGGCTTGTACAAAATCTACGGGGGCACCCAAATTTTTCGCATTATTCCGGGCCACCTCCAACGCATCCGGACTTATATCCATCGCCGTCACCTGCCACCCCGGCCGTTCGGCGGCCAGGGTTACGGCGATGGCGCCGCTCCCTGTCCCTATATCCAGCAGCCTCAACGGCTCTTTCCCATGGGCAGACAACAGGAGGGCTGCCAATTCCTCGGTCTCTCCCCGGGGAATGAGCACCCGCATGTCCACCGAAAAATCCCGCCCGAAAAATGTCTGTACTCCGGTGATATACTGCAAAGGCCGTCCGGCCGACAATTCCCCGAATATCCGGGATATTTTTCCGGATTCTTCCGCAGACAATTCCTTGTCCTTATTTAAACTGTAGTGCAGGCGATCCATACCCCACAGGGAGTCCACCGTGCGGTAAAAAAGGCCTTCGGCCTCGCATTGTGAATAAAGGAGAGCCAGGTCTGCGATGTATTTCCGGCGCCACTGGGAAAAGGTCATTTTCTGTGTTATTTTTAAATAATACAGGATGCGCCTCGGCAATTTTTTGAGAGTGACCTCTCAACATTGCCCTCGGCTTTCACTATATTTACCAAAGATAACTCTTTGGGGGCAAACGATAAAAAAACTCCGGCGAAATCTTCGCCGGAGTTTTAAGTATCCTGATAAAATCGTATAGATATTAATAATTATCGCGCTTGGGCTCGAAATAAGCCTGGGGATGCAAGCAGGCAGGGCACATCTTGGGGGCTTTCTTTCCCCGGAACACGAATCCGCAGTTGCGGCACTGCCATTCTATTTCGTTTTCCCTTTCAAAAACGGTACCCGTCTCCACGCGTTCGAGGAGTTTCAGGTAGCGGCTTTCGTGGAATTCTTCTACCTTGATGATATTACGCCAGGCAGCGGCGATCTCTTTGAAACCTTCTTTTTCGGCCACTTCGGCAAAAGCAGGGTACATTTCGGCCCACTCTTCGTATTCACCGGCAGCCGCTTCTTTCAGATTTTCCATCGTGTTGCCTATCACGCCGGCCGGATAAGCGGCCGTAATCTCCAGCATACCTCCTTCGAGGAATTTGAAAAAGCGTTCGGCATGTTCTTTTTCCTGCTCGGCCGTTTCCGTAAATACGGCGGCAATCTGTTCATAACCTTCCTTCCGGGCTACGGAAGCAAAAAATGTGTAGCGCGAACGCGCCTGAGATTCCCCTGCAAAAGATATCAGCAGGTTCTTCTCCGTCTGGGTTCCTTTAACTTTCATAATTGAACTGAATTTTGATTGATGTTAGTACAAATGTACGGATACGTTCGTTTTTTTTGCGTTAAAAGACCATTAATTCCTCCTTGCAAAAAAAAATCTCACATTTCATCATTTTTCGCACACAATCGCTTTTTTTTCTATATTTGGATAATCCTTAATTAAACTCAGAAACACAATGAAGAAACTGTTAACTCTAGCCATACTCGCTGCCATATCGGCCACAGCATGGGCACAGGAAAGGGACGAGACAACGCTGCATATGCTCCTCGAAAAATTCAAACCGGGAATCGTATATTACAATGACGGGGCATCTACTTCCGCCATACTCAACTACAGCGTGGTCACCCAAAAGTTGGTCTTTACCCAAAATGGAGATATCTACTATGTAACCAATCCGGAAAAGATTGCCCGCGTGGCCATAGATTCCTGCATATTGGTTCCCACCGAAAAAGGATTCATGGAAATCATTCGGGCCGGGGATGACGGCGGCCTGTTCCGCGACCGGATAGGTTCCGCCACACCGAAACCAAAAACCGATTCTTTTGGCAGCCCCCTTCCTGCCACCACCAGCGCCAAAACGATCGAGTCCTACTACGATTTTTCGCGTCTTTTCGTAGTTCCTCACGACTATGTGGTCAAAATCATCGACAAATATTACATTTCCCGGGATGGAAATTATATTCCTTTCACGACCATGAAGGAGATCACATCCGCTTTCCCGGGTAAGGATAAAGAGATCAAAGCCTTCCTCAAGAAAAACAAGAACAAAATGAAGACTCCTGAAGAATACCTGGCTGTTCTGGACTTTTGCCTCGGGAAGTAAATAAACTGACATTTTGTCATTACATTGAGGGTTATTCCGTAACTTTGTGTTCGGACTAACCCTTTTTCTATTTTCATACATGGCAAGCGACATTCAGGAAATAAAACAACGTTTCGGGATCATAGGCAATTCGCCGGCGCTCAACCGCGCGATCGAAAAAGCGGAGATCGTCGCCCCGACCGATATTTCGGTACTGGTGACAGGGGAAAGCGGCGTAGGAAAAGAGAACATACCCCGTATCATCCACTCCCTCTCGTACCGCAAACACAAACCCTATATTGCGGTGAACTGCGGGGCTATCCCGGAAGGAACCATCGAGAGCGAACTGTTCGGCCACGAGAAAGGCGCCTTTACCGGGGCATCCGGTTCGCGGAAAGGGTATTTTGAAGTAGCCGACGGGGGCACCATATTCCTGGACGAAGTGGGGGAACTCCCCTTGATGACCCAGGTAAGGCTGCTGCGTGTATTGGAAACGGGCGAATTTATGAAAGTCGGCTCGTCCGTCACCCAAAAAACAGACGTACGCATTGTAGCCGCCACCAACCGGAACCTGCTTACTGCCATCCGGGACGGGCGTTTCCGGGAAGACCTTTACTACCGGTTGAACACGGTCGAAATATTCCTGCCCCCCCTGCGCGGCCGACGGGAAGACATATACCTGCTATTCCGTAAATTCGCGGCCGATTTCGCTGAAAAATACCGAATGCCGCCGGCACGCCTGTCGGACGATGCCATCGACTTTATTAAGGCATACGACTGGCCGGGCAATATCCGCCAGCTCCGGAATTTCACCGAGCAGATATCCATCATGGAGTCCAACCGGTATGTCGATGCACAAGGCCTTCAGGCCTATCTGCCCGTAACGCCTTTCGGCAGTAACCTGCCCCAGAAAATAGCGCAACCCTCTTATAATTCCCAGGAAGTGGAAGTCTTGGCCAAATCGGTATCGGACCTGCGCGGCGAAGTGGGAGAGCTCAAACGGATCGTGGCCTCCCTGATCGAGAAGAACCGGTATCCGGATTTTCTGAAGAACATTGCGGGCCCGCACCGTACGGCCCTGCCGGCCTTCAAGGGAGACCATCCCGGCACGGCCAGTGAAGAACCGGAATTCCCGGCCCATACGCAGGATAGCGTGATCGACCTGGAAAGCTATGAAGACCCCGCCGAGGACGAAGAGCCGCTGGCCCTGGAGAAAAACGAGATAGAAATGATACGAAAAGCCCTGGAGCGCCACCATTCCAAACGAAAGGATGCCGCGAAGGAACTGGGCATATCCGAACGCACTCTGTACCGGAAGATCAAACAGTACGGCCTGCAATGAAGATTTCCCTGCTCGCCGTCGGTCGGACGGATTCTACGGCTATCGAGGGGCTGATCGGCGAATACGAAAAACGGGTAAAGCGCTTTGCCGATTTTTCCCGCGAGGAGCTCCCCGACGTAAAAAACGCCCGAAGCCTCTCCGAAAAAGAACAAAAAGCCCGGGAAGGGGCCGATATCCTGTCCCGTATCAAGCCTTCGGATCATGTGTTGCTATTGGACGAGCGGGGCAAACCCTTTTCCTCGCCCGAATTTGCGGAAAACATCCAGAAGCATATGAATTCCGGGATCAAGAACCTGGTATTTGTCATAGGAGGGCCTTATGGATTTTCGGAAGAAGTATACCAACGGGCCAATGGGCTGATAAGTCTTTCGAAGATGACTTTCTCCCACCAGATGGTGCGCTTGTTTTTTACCGAGCAATTATACCGTGCTTTTACCATTCTCAACGGATTGCCCTACCATCATCAATAGCGATAAACAAAAAGGGGTCCTGCATAGCAGGACCCCTTTTTCGTTCGATCGGCAGGCGATCATTTATCTTTCGTATACACTTTTCCCAGCACAGCGTCCCAGGAAAAGACTGCCAGCACTGCCAGGCATACCACTACCGTATTTATCACCGCAGAAAGCGATATTCCGGATACCAGATCGGAAAAGAAGAGGCAGATTTTATCCTTGAGCCCTTCTATCACGCCGACCGATACCGTTTCTTCCACCCGGAACAAAGTCAGCAGCAATACCAGCGAAACGAGCGCCAAAACGAAAGCCGTCACCGCCGCAATGATACCTATCCGCTGCATCCGGCGCGCCCGGGCCACTTCTTTTTCCTGTTCGATCCGGACCATGAGCCGTGCCGTAAACGAATGCGATGTGCCTATCCCCGATAGGGCACTGCGCATCATTTGGTCGAATTTTCCGTTTACATTTTCCATAACAATCATCCTATTAGCATCTTCGCCGCATCTTTTCCGAGCATCTCCGTCAGCACCTGTGCCATCCGCACCCGCGCCCGGGAGAGAGTCGTCTTTACATTGGCCACGCTCATGGCACAAATATCGGAAATTTCCGCGACAGAATTTTCATTGAGATAAAAAAGTGTGAGCAACATCGCATCGCGTCCGTCCAGGCGATCCATCGCCTTCTGTATATACATGGAGCGCTCCTGCGAATTGATGTTCTCCATCTGCGTTACAAGTCCGGTATCCACGCTTTCCTCGAAATTCATCCAGTCCTCCACCGGAGTGGTATTCAGCGAAGACGAACGGTAATATGTCGACGCTTCGTTGAATGCAATGCGGAAAAGCCAGGTGGAAAATTTGGAGTCGCCTTTGAATTTCCCGAGCGACATATAAGCTTTCACAAAAACGTCCTGCGAAAGGTCTTCCGTATCTTCCCGGTTTTTGACCACCCGCATTACCACAGCCATGACCATATCCTTGTACTTGTCCACCAGGACAGCAAAGGAACGGTCATCGCCGCGTAAGGCTTGCTTTATCAGGACGCTTTCATCCATAGGTCAACCGCCGGTATACGAGGATCAGTCTTCCGTATAAGTTGTCCCTTCTTTTCCGCCAGGGTTTTGGCCGCCGCCGGTCCCCGGGCCAAAATGCGTCCCGTCGTTTTTCTTTTTGTTCTTCCGTACATAATAGATGTACAGCGCGATACAAATGGACAAGACGACAATGGACAAGCCCAATCCTTTGGTCTCTATCAGGGTATAGGTGAACAGCAGGTTGGTCGTGAGCGACGCTACGAGCAGGCCGACGGCCGCCCCGCCGAATACA